>WLGW01000014.1 GCA_009703055.1 Actinomycetota bacterium | reverse complement strand
GTGAAGTCTCGGGGCCCTCCGTTCTTCATAATGACCCCACCAAGGTCAAAGATCACGGCATCGACGGTTCTCTGGCTCATAAATGGCAGTCTTACCGTCTTCTTATGGTTCCTGCGAACTGGCTCAGAGGGGTCCACAGATAGGCTTGGCGGTCACATGAAAGTTCTCGACCGCGTCCTCAGGGCAGGCGATGGCAAGCGGGTCAAGGCCCTGCAAAGCCTCGTTCCCGAAATCAATGCTCTTGCTCCCGCTATGGAGGCTCTCTCTGACGAAGCCCTCAAAGGCAAGACCATTGAGTTCCGTGAGCGTTTAGCCAAAGGCGAGACCCTTGATGACATCTTGGTGGAAGCGTTCGCCGTTGTCCGCGAAGCCTCATTCCGTGTCATCGGTCAGCGCCATTTCGATGTGCAGCTGATGGGTGGTGCCGCACTGCATTTTGGTTGGGTCGCAGAAATGAAGACCGGTGAAGGAAAGACCCTGGTGTCGACACTTCCGGCGTATCTGAATGGTCTCTCGGGCAACGGCGTTCACGTGATCACGGTGAACGATTACCTCGCACGCTTTCATGCTGAATGGATGGGACGCATTCACCAGTGGCTGGGTCTCAGTGTCGGCTTGGTTATTCCCGGACTTCGCGAGGACGCCGCTCAGAAGCGTGAAGATTACGCATGTGACATCACATACGGAACCAATAACGAATTTGGTTTTGATTACCTTCGCGACAACATGGCTGGCAATCTCGAAGAGAAGGTGCAGCGTGGACATCATTTTGCGATTGTTGACGAAGTCGACAGCATTCTGATTGACGAGGCTCGTACTCCTCTTATCATCTCTGGTCGTTTGGCAGATGCTGCTGCGAATTACTACAAGTTCGCAGCAATTGTGCGCATGTTGGACAGAGACGTTGACTACGAAGTTGATGAATCAAAGCGCATTGTGTTCCCAACTGAGTCGGGCGTTGAGAAGGTTGAAAAAGAGCTGGGGCTCGACAACTTGTATGACTCCATTCAGCAGAACCTCGTGCACCAACTTGCCGTTGCGCTGAAAGCAAAAGAGTTGTATCGCCGAGACAAGGATTACATCGTTGATGCAGGCGAAGTAAAGATCGTTGACGAGTTCACGGGCCGTGTGCTTGAGGGTCGTCGCTGGAGTGAAGGTATTCACCAGGCTGTTGAAGCGAAAGAGAATCTTCGTATCAACGAAGAGAACCAAACTCTCGCCACCATCACCTTGCAGAACTATTTCCGCATGTACGACAAGTTGGCCGGCATGACTGGTACGGCTCAGACCGAAGCAGCAGAGCTTGTGAACACCTATGACTTGCAGGTGGTGCCCATTCCGACAAATCGCGCAATGTTGCGCGTCGATGAGCCAGACCTCATCTATAAGTCTGAAGTGGCAAAGTTTGGCGCCGTTGTCGAAGACATTGTCCAGCGTCACGGCCTTGGCCAGCCCATCTTGGTCGGAACAATCAGCGTTGAGAAGAGCGAATACTTGTCTCGCGAACTCACCAAGCGTGGAATTCGCCACGAAGTATTGAATGCCAAGCAGCACACACGTGAAGCACAAATTGTTGCTCAGGCTGGCCGACTTGGTGCAGTCACCGTGGCCACGAACATGGCCGGACGTGGTGTCGACATTCTTTTGGGAGGGAACCCCGAACTGCTCGCTCGTCAGCAAGTTCTCGCAGAAGGCGTAGACCCCAGTGTGTTGGTTGACGAGTTCGCATTGCCCGCGCCTCTCGAGAATTTGCATGAAGATTTCCAAGCTGCTCGTCGTGCTGCGTTAGCGCGCTACGAGGAATTGTTGCCGATTCATAAGCAGCAATGCGCAGAAGAGGGTGCCAAAGTACGCGAACTTGGCGGTCTGTATGTCCTCGGTACCGAACGTCACGACAGCCGTCGAATTGACAACCAGTTGCGTGGTCGTGCCGGACGTCAGGGTGATCCAGGCGCAAGCCGTTTCTATCTGTCTCTTGATGATGAACTCATGCGTTTGTTTGCAACGGGTGCATTGTCGTGGGTGATGGGTCGCACATTGCCAGACGATGAAGCCATTGAAGCGAAAATGGTGACAAAGGCAATTGAGCGTGCACAGTCAACTGTTGAGCAGCGCAACGGAGAAATCCGCAAGAACGTTCTGAAGTACGACGAAGTGATGAACGAGCAGCGCAAGGTGATCTACATGCGCCGCGATCAGATTCTTTCGGGTGCTGACTTGAATGCAGCTGCCATGGAATATTTGGCTGAAGCAGTTGATTCGCTCATTGAGACGTATTGCGTGTCTGAAGCATCCGATGAATGGGATGTTGAGGGCTTGGCACAAGAACTACGCACGTATTGGCCAGCAGCTGTCTCTGAAGCGCAGATTGCTCAGAGCCTCAGCACCAATGCTGTGTATGACCTCGTGATGGCTGATGCTAATCGTCATTACAGGCAGCGAGAAGAAGAACTCGGTTCTGAAACTCTTCGTCAGATTGAACGTCAAGTGATGCTGAGCATCATTGATCAGCGCTGGCGTGAACATCTCGAAGAGATGGATTACCTCCAAGAGGGAATCAACCTTCGTGCCATGGGTCAGAAAGATCCACTCACAGAATGGCAGCGTGAAGGCTTCGAAATGTTCGGCGAGATGATGACTGGAATCGCACAAGATTTCGTTCGCTATGTCATGCACGTTCAAGTCATCAATGAAGATCAGCCAGCAGTGCAGGTACAAAACCTCACAGAGTTCAGCAGTGACGATGTGGAGTCCGATGGTTTCGTCTCGGCTGCTCTTGCTGGTGGGGATGTTGACCCAGCGCTCTTAGCTCCAGAGGAAGACGCTCCGCGTAAGCCTGTGGTGAACGATGTGAACGACTGGTCGAACACTCCTCGTAACGCGACCTGCCCATGTGGTTCTGGTCGTAAGTACAAAGTGTGTCACGGCTCTGCCGCCTGACACTTCTCTGTAGGAACTTCCAGCATGCGTGACTTTACGACCGACCTCCGAGAACTTGTTCGCCGACTTGGCGAAGCAGAGGAGTATCTCAAGATTGCTGCTTCTCGCGCACGTCTCAGTGAGTTAGAGATCGAGATCTCACGTCCTGACTTGTGGGATGACCAGGAGCTTGCAAAGAAGATCAATAGCGAATACGCCAACGTGAAATCTGATGTTGATGAGTACGACACTCTGCGCTCAATCGTTGATGATCTTGAAGTTCTTCATGAGATGGCTCGCGAGATTGATGACGAGTCTCAAGAACCAGAAATTGAAGCGGGAATTTCAAAAGTGGCTTCGGGTCTCGGAGTTTTGGAGATGCGCAGTCTCTTTACTGGTGAGCATGATGCGGTAGATGTCATTGTGCAGATCAATGCCAAAGATGGTGGCGTTGATGCGCAGGACTGGGCGGAGCTTTTAATGCGCATGTACACGCGTTGGGCAGAGCGTCGTGGTTTCGTTGTTGACGTTGACGACATCAGCCCTGGTGCTGAGGCAGGCATCATGTCTGCAGAGTTCACCATTAAGGGTCGTTATGCATATGGCTTGATGACGTCCGAACGTGGAACGCACCGCCTCGTTCGCATCAGTCCGTTTGATAACCAAGGCCGTCGTCAGACAAGTTTTGCAACAGTGCAGGTATGGCCGGTGATGGATGCACCTGATCTTGAAGTCAACGAGTCAGAGATTCGCATGGAAGTCTTCCGTGCATCGGGTGCTGGTGGTCAGCACGTGAACAAGACATCATCTGCAGTCCGCCTCATTCACGAGCCAACGGGTGCTGTGGCAAGTAGCCAAGAAGAGCGCAGCCAGTTGCAGAACCGTGAAAAGGCGATGACACGCCTGAAGGCGATGATTGCCGCCAAGATCGAGGAAGAGCATCAGGCAGAAAAAGACCGCATCGCAGGGAAGTCTGCGATGGTGGGCTGGGGAAGCCAGATTCGCTCTTATGTGCTTCAGCCGTACCAAATGGTCAAGGATGTGCGAACAGAGGTCGAGTCCGGCAACGTCGCGAACGTCCTCGATGGGGACCTTGACGGCTTCATGGAGGGTTACCTCCGTTGGCGTCGAGGGCAGGCAGAGTAAGCCCCATAAGGGTTTTAGGGGCGCCCCGCCCATTCCAGCCCTCGTTGCTAGGTTGGTGTACTTCATGATTCGCCTTGAGAATGTTTCCAAGATGTACGGCTCTGAATTGCCGGCTGTACGCGACGCCTCCTTCGATGTCCCGAAGGGTGAATTCGTGTTCCTTGTGGGGCCCTCGGGCTCGGGTAAATCAACCCTCTTGCGCCTGATGAATCGTCAGGAACGCCCCGAGCGAGGCAATGTCTGGGTGGCCGGGCGCAACATCAATGAGATGGCTAACAGCCAGATCCCTCATCTGCGTCGCACCATGGGCAACGTCTTTCAGGACTACAAGCTTCTGCCAAACAAGACCGTGTTTGAGAACGTTGCCTTTGCGTTAGAGGTCATCGGCAAGCCGAAGCATGTCATCGGTCAGCAGGTGCCTCAGGTGCTCGACCTCGTGGGCTTGTCGGGCAAAGAAGATCGCTTCCCACACCAGTTATCAGGCGGAGAGCAGCAACGCGTATCTATTGCGCGCGCATTCGTGAACCGTCCGCTCATCTTGTTGGCAGACGAGCCCACCGGAAACCTTGACCCGGCAACAGGCGAGGGAATTATGGGCTTGCTTGATGCCATCAATCGCACGGGCACCACCATTGTGATGGCAACCCACGATCATCGTGTGGTGAATGCAATGCGCCGTCGAGTGATCCAGCTTGATCGCGGTGTCATTGTGCGAGACCAGGAACGTGGTGTGTACGAATGATTCAGCGTCTCTCTTATGCCTTCCGCGAGACCATCGCGAGTTTCCGCCGCAACATGACATTGTCGGTAGCGGCAGTGATTACATCTGCGGTGTCGTTGTTGCTCGTGGGCACCACATTCCTCATCCAGCGCGCCTTTGACAATCTGTTGACCCAGTGGCGCGGCGATGTCGGCATGATTGTTTTTGTTCGTCCCGATGTGACGCCCGAAGCTCTGGGTTTCATTAAGCAGAATCTTGAATCACAGCCGAATGTGATTGATGTGAAGAAGTTGGAATACCTCGACAAGACGCAAAGTTTTGCCGAAGCACAACGTGTCTTTGCAGGAGACCCCACAACATTGAGCTTGTTGTCGATTGAAACGATTCCGTCGCAATTCAAAGTTGTACCAAAAACTACGGACCCCGAGTTGGTTCGAAGTTTGGCGAACCAGTACAGGACTCTGCCGGGTGTGGCAGGTGTGTCGTTGGCGGAAGACGAGTTTGATGTGATCTCAACTCTGTCGGGCTTTGTTCGGACTGTCACCATCGGTATGTCTCTGGTGCTGTTGGCCGTAGCTGTCATTCTCATTTGGAACACAATTCGAACAGCCATCTTTGCGAGACGTCGTGAGATTGAAGTGATGAAGTTGGTGGGTGCGACCGACTGGTTCATTCGTGTGCCGTTCATTCTTGAAGGTCTCATCCAGGGCCTCACTGGAGCATTGGTGTCATGTGCTGGTCTGTGGGGCCTCAACAGTGCATGGACCTCAGGCGTCGCTGGCTTTAAGTCAGGCACTGGCGTTAGTGCTCTGGTCGTCCCAGGTTCATATGTCAATGGCGTCATGATTGCGTTGCTTATCATTGGTGCTGTTGCAGGCGGCGTTGGCTCTGGCGTTGCCTCCAGCAAGTTCCTCGACGTCTAGCCCAATCTCTCCTGCCTGACCTCTCATCGCTAGGGTCGGGTCATGGATTTTCAGGACATCATCTATGACGTGAGTGAAGGCATTGCCACCATCACGTTGAATCGCCCCGACAAAATGAATGCGTTCACGGGTCGCATGATGTACGAGATCATCTCGGCTCTTGACCTCACCGATGCTGACGACAATGTCAAGGCGGTGATTTTCACAGGTGCAGGGCGAGCCTTTTGCGCTGGCGCTGACTTGTCTTCAGGTGGTGCAACGTTTTCAAAAGGTGGCAGCGACATCCAGACAAAACAAGGTGTGCCACGAGATGGAGGCGGCATGGTGTCCCTGCGCATCTTCAACAGTTTGAAGCCAGTGATTGGTGCAATCAATGGTGCAGCTGTTGGTGTCGGTGTCACGATGACACTTCCGATGGATATTCGCATTGCGAGCGACAGCGCAAAGTTTGGGTTTGTTTTCGCTAAGCGGGGCATTCTTCCTGAAGCATGTTCCTCCTATTTCTTGCCTCGCCTTGTCGGTATCCAGCAGGCCACAGAATGGGTGTTCACCGGTCGAGTGTTTAGTGCAGAGGAAGCCGTACATGGCCGTCTGATTCGCAGTGTTCACTCAGGTGATGATCTCTTAAATGTCGCACGCGGTATCGCTCGCGAGATTGCAGATAACACTGCACCTGTGTCGGTTGCGTTGTCTCGTCAGATGTTGTGGAGAATGATGGGCGCATCACATCCGATGGATGCTCACGCGGTGGAGTCTCGTGGCATCAGCGCTCGAGGTCGCAGTGCTGACTCAAAAGAGGGTGTCACAAGCTTTCTCGAGAAGCGTGCAGCGGTGTATCCGGATCGTGTCAGCGACGGGTTGCCCGATATCTTTCCTCGCTGGGAAGACCCAGAGTTCTACTAAGTCATGTCTTCTGAATCCGAAGGACGCAGTGTCTTTGAAATCTGTGGTGCTGACTTCTTTGTGAAGTTAGTGGACGTGTTCTACGACGGTGTCGAACAAGACCAGCTACTGATTTCGATGTATCCCGAAGGCAGTGACACGGTGGATGCACGTAAGAGGCTTGCAATGTTCCTTGCGCAGTATTGGGGTGGGCCCCATGACTACATGGAACAACGTGGCCATCCGATGCTGCGAATGCGCCATGGTGGATTCACGATTGGCGCAATTGAGCGTGACCATTGGTTGATGCATATGGCGACTGCGATTGAACAGACGTTGCCATTAGTGGCGGAAGCAGACCGCGAACATGTGACAGAGCAGTTGGCGAACTACATGGTGAACGCTGCGGAGCATCTACGAAATAGTTGAACCCAGGGCGTACATCGCCAGTGCTGCGGCGACGCCTACGTTGAGTGAGTCAACTCCCGCATGCATCGGAATGCGCACCAGGGTGTGCACGGACTGCATTGTGTTGTCGTCGAGTCCGTCCCGTTCACTTCCCAGCAATAAGGCAATACGAGATGCAGTAGGCCGCACTGTTGCGATGTCAACTGCGTCGGTGCTTGGAGTCAGCCCATAAGACACGCAGTCGTGTCGATTGAGCAAGGCACCAATGGAATCATCGGCGGAGAGTCGAGCGAAGGGGAGAGTGAGCCCACTGCCCATCGAGACTCGCAAGGCACGACGCGCAAGAGGGTCTGCGCTCCCGGCAGTCAGGATGAGGGCATCCCAACCCAGTGCGGCAGCACTACGGGTGATGGCACCAAGGTTTGTGGGGTTGTCCACTGCTTCAGCGACGAGAATGCGATGTGACTGAGCAACAAGAGCGTCAGGGTCAGTTAGTGGTGGGCGTTGAAACAAGCCTGTTGCTCGTAGTGGCACGCCAAGACCCGTGACATCTTGTCGCAATTGTTCATGGCCAATAAAGATGTCGACATTCTCTGGCACGCGAGTGGAGAAGTGTTGTGCCATTGTCTCGTCGCACAGGAGTGCAATCGCTATGCAACCTGCATCAATAGCTCGGCCAACAACAAGGTCGCCTTCTGCAACAAAAAGACCAGCCCCCACAGATTCAAGGCGATCTGCTTTGCTTGCTAGTTGCCTATCACGCCAACGAAACGCATCGAGACGCGCATCACTTGCTTCGTGAACAACAGAGATCATGCGTCAGTCAGTACGAGTGAATTAGTAGTACCAGGGGAAGGGCGACCAATCAGGGTCACGCTTCTCCAGGAAAGACTCACGGCCTTCTGCTGCTTCGTCGGTGCCGTAGGCAAGACGAGTCGCTTCGCCTGCAAAGACCTGCTGACCAACGAGACCGTCGTCAACGAGGTTGAATGCAAACTTCAACATGCGCTGAGCAGTAGGGCTCTTGCCATTGATTTCCTTCGCCCATTCCAATGCAACCTTTTCTAGGTTTGCATGAGGAATTGATGCGTTGACTGCACCCATGGCAACCATGTCATCTGCTGAATACTCGCGACCAAGGAAGAAGATTTCGCGAGCGAACTTCTGACCCACCATCTTTGCGAGATAGGCAGATCCGTATCCACCATCGAAGGAAGCAACATCGGCATCGGTTTGCTTGAAGCGTGCGTGTTCTTTGCTCGCAAGAGTGAGGTCGGAAACGACATGCAAACTGTGACCGCCACCTGCTGCCCAACCGGGAACCACGCTGATCACAACTTTCGGCATGAATCGAATGAGGCGTTGTACTTCAAGAATGTGCAATCGGCCTGAACGACCACGATCAACCGTGTCTTCTGTTTCACCTTCGGCGTATTTGTATCCGTCCTTGCCGCGAATGCGCTGATCGCCGCCACTACAGAATGCCCAACCACCATCCTTCGGTGATGGGCCGTTGCCTGTGAGGAGAACACAGCCAACATCGGTCGTCATTCGCGCATGATCGAGCGCGGTGTACAACTCATCAACTGTGTGAGGACGAAAAGCATTGCGTACCTCGGGTCGGTTGAAGGCGATGCGCACAGTGCCTTGGTCGACAGCGCGGTGATACGTGATGTCTGTGAAGGCGAAGCCGGGGACTTCACGCCAAGCTGTTGGATCAAAAATGGGAGAAATGCTCACCCCGTCATTGTTTCATGTGGGGTGTCCTATCCTTGAAACTATGGCGAAGTGGTCGGTTTTTGAGTCAGAAGCGCCTGCATTGGCTGCCAAGATTCGCAGTCGTTTTGAGGGACACCCTCATCACATTCTCGGCACGCTCGACTCCGCTGGGGCCCCGCGCCTCAGCGGGCTCAACGTGTTCTTCAACGAAGGTGTGGTGTGGTTCGGTTCGATGCCATCAGCGCTCAAGTCGTTAGACATCAAGAGAGACCCGCGGGTATCTCTTCATTCGGCCACGTTGTCTGAAGAACTTGATGGTGGCGATGCCCGTATCTCTGGGTTGGCACGAGAGCTCCCTGCAGAATCTGCACGTGCGTGGAGACCAGAGAATCCGAGTGATGGCGAGTTCTTTCAGATTGATGTTCAGAAGGCTCACATTGTGGAAGTGGCAGATGAACAACTTGTCATCACCATGTGGGATGCAGAGAACGGACTCCGTATCGTTCAGCGGCAATGACAACTCTTCTTGCATTCTCTGGTTCTCTTCGTAAGGACTCTTTCAATACTCGCGTTCTTCGTGCGTTGCCAGCTTTGGCTCCTGCAGGAACGCAGATTGCTTTGTTCGACATTGCAGATCTGCCGATGTATAACCAAGATCTCGATGGTGAGACTGTCCCGGAGATTGTTGCTGCGCTTCGTGCTGCAATTGCAGAAGCCGATGGCGTCATCATTGCCGGTCCTGAATACAGCGGTTCATATTCCGGCGCCACAAAGAATCTCATTGACTGGGCATCACGACCCTTCATGGCCGGACCCATCATTGGAAAGACATCAATGGTGATTGCAACGACCCCTGGGCCTGGTGGCGGAAAGAATGTTCTTCCTGCGACGAGTGGACTCTTGCAAGCTTTGGGAGGCAAGGTCGTTGCACAGGTCGGCGCAGCAGCCATTCACGAAAAACTTGCAGCAGATAGCGACACCATCATTGATGAAAAGTTCGCTCAACAACTTCGTGAAGGTCTTGCTGCTTTCTAGATTTTGATCTCGTCATTGGTGACGAGATTTACCAGGCATCGACCATTGGGCGTTTCTTGCCAGTGCGCGCACGCCAGGAATGTGTGGAGCCAATGATGCTGAGGATGCGTTGACGAGTCTCGGCAGGGTCAATGACATCATCAATCTCAACGTGGCTCGCCATGTTTAAGGCACTGCCGTGTTCGTAGGCACGCGCAATCAGTTTGGCCTCTAGTTCACTGCGTTCCTGTTCGTCATCGATTGCAGCAAGTTCTTTGCTGAATCCAAGCCGAACTGCACCTTCAAGTCCCATGCCGCCGAATTCACCGGTGGGCCACGACACGGTCATGGCGTTGGAATGAAAACCACCGCCTGCCATTGCCATGGCGCCAAGGCCGTAGCCCTTACGCAGCACAATCGTGATGAGTGGCACGGTGATGCTCGCTGCGGTCACAAACAAGCGTCCGAAGTGGCGCACTTGAGCTGTGTGTTCGGCGTCTGGACCAACCATGAACCCTGGTGTGTCGCACAAGCTGACAATGGGAATGTCGTAGGCGTCGCACAACTGAATGAACCGTGATGCTTTGTCCGATGCGTCGGAATCAATAGCGCCACCAAGGTGAGCCGGGTTGTTTGCGATGAGCCCGACAGGCTTGCCTTCAATGCGCAGAAGAGTGGTGAGGATTCCGACTCCGAAACTTGGTCGCAGTTCAAGAGCTGAATCAATGTCGGCTAGTGCATTGATGACAGTGCGCACGTCGTAGACACGCGTGCGTTGCTCGGGGATGAGATCACGAAGAATCTCGTCATCGTGACGTGTCCAATTCTTTGTTGCGCCTTGGAAAAAGCCCAGGTATTTCTTTGCGGCGGCCACAGCAGCAGCTTCATCGGCAACACGAATATCAACTACTCCGTTTGCTGTCTGCACGTCGATGGGTCCGATGTCGGTGGGTTTCACAACGCCAAGGCCACCACCTTCGATCATCGCTGGGCCTGCCATGCCGATGTTCGAGTTCTCTGTAGCGATGACGACATCACAGCAGCCAAGCAATGCAGCGTTGCCGGCAAAGCAATAGCCCGAAGTAATGCCCACGAGAGGAACAAGACCCGAGAGGCGAGCAAAGAGCGCAAAGGCGGGGCCGTCGAGACCAGCTACACCTGCTGCATCGGTATCGCCAGGGCGACCGCCACCACCTTCTGCAAAGAGAACCACGGGAGTGCGAAGTTGTTCAGCGACAGTAAAGAGTCTGTCTTTCTTTCGGTGGTTGAGAAAACCTTGTGTTCCTGCAAGCACGGTGTAGTCGTACGACGCGACCGCAATACGTGCGGCGTCCTCGCCAAACTCCGCTGTGTTGACGGTTGCGATGCCGCCAACGAGTCCATCGGCTGGCGTGTTGCGAATGAGATCATCAAGCTCGCGTCGCTGACGTTGTGCAGCAACAGCGAAGGAGCCGTATTCAACAAAGCTTCCTTCATCAACAAGATCAGCAATGTTGGCCCGTGCAGTTCGCTGACCTTTTGCCGTGCGTCGTGCGACTGCATCGGGGCGTGCCTCGTCGGTAGTGAGACGGCGGCGTTCTCGGTAGCGCGCTAGGTCGTCACGTTCATGAGCTGGTTGGTTGCTTGCTTCAGTACTCGCATGAACTGCAACGGCTCCCGGTGTAATGCTGACAAGCACCTGGCCTGCTGCAATGGTGTCTCCTTCGGCGACAGCAATAGAAGCAACAATCCCGTCAACCCCTGCCTCGACCGGATGTTCCATCTTCATCGATTCGATGATGAGGATTTCCTGCTTCGCGTGAACGGAGTCTCCCACTGCAACCGCCACCTTAAAGATGGTGCCAAGGAGTGGGGAGGCGATGTCGTGATTCGAAGCCATGTGTCATTGTCCCACATGAGAAGTGCTGTCATTCCTGCTGAGCGACGCGGGTGGACACTAGGTTCGAAGGGTGATTTTCATTGTGGTGGCAACATTTCTCGTGTGCTGGCTCATTGGTTCATTGGTGTCGGTTCCACCGAAGCTGATCTGGTTCGCTGAGAAGTACGTCCTGAACTTTGCGCTCCCTGCGGTGATCATCGCCAAGATGACCACTGTTGACGTGACGTCGGAATTACTGATTCCTGTGCTTGTTGCTTGGGGAAGCATGATGGGGTGCGCAGTCGCTGTGTATTGCGTCGGCCGATTGCGTCAGTGGTCGCGTGACACTGTCGGCGCTCTGTTGCTCGTTGCGGTGCTTGGCAACACCAGTTTTCTTGGCCTCGGAATGGTCAGTGGTCTTTTAGGTGACGACCATTTGTCGGCTGCGATTGCATACGACCAGTTAGGCACTTTTCTCGCTCTCGCAATTTATGGTTCGTACATCTCTGGTCGATTTGGAACAGGCGACTCTGGCGGACGAGCAATTCTGCACAGGCTTTCCCGGTTCGGTCCGTTCCTTGCGTTGCTCACAGTGATCCCTCTGAGAGTGATTGGTCTTGATGCCGACATTGTGACGGTTCTGAATGACATCGGGTACACGGTTGCACCCGTTGCCATGGGTGCATTAGGTCTGCGATTTACTTTGCGGGTAGATCGCGCAGTGATTGGACCAGCCCTCACCGGACTCTTCATCAAGATGGTCGCTGTTCCTGGGATAGTGATTTTGGTGGCAGTGGTGTTTGCTTCGACGGGGGATCTGATGTGGAGCACGTCAATTCTTGAATCTGCAGCACCGCCAATGGTGACGGCTGGTGTTGTTGCCATTGCTGCTGGATTTGATGAGAAGTTGGTGGCATTTGTGGTGGGTGTGGGGACATTGGCAGCTTTTGCATGGCTCCCTTTCGTGTCTCTCGCTCTGTAGGCGCTCCAGTGTCTGAGATGTATCTCGTTGGCACTAAACAATGAAGTAATGATTTCCTTCATCCAGCGCCTTGAAGACCTTGCTGCAGAGTCGCCCAACACGGTGGCGATTACGTGTGGTGCCGACAGCATCACACGTGCCGAACTGATTCGACAGGGCTACAACCTCGCGGTGTATCTGCATGAACACGGAACGCGAGAAGGCGACATGGTCACCGTCGCGGTACCTAACAGCATTGATTTCTTCGTTGCATATGTGGCGGCATGGCGACTGGGCGCGACACCTCAGCCCATTTCGTCTCGTCTGCCGCAGAGAGAACTCGAGGCCATTATCGAACTGGCGAATCCCAGCGCATTGGTTGGTGTGGGAGATGGAGATTTCCCTGGACGAACAAGTGTGCCGATGGGCTTTCGCGCACCTGATGCAGATGCATCACACTTGCCATACGTCATCTCGCAAGCATGGAAGGCACCAACGTCGGGTGGAAGTACTGGTCGTCCAAAGCTGATTGTCTCAGGTGACCCTGCAGCGTTTGACGAGACATTGCCACCACCACTGATGATGGATCCAGGTGGATGTCTTGTCATGCCAGGGCCGCTGTATCACAACGGACCTGCAGTCTGGAGTTGTCAGGCGTTACTGAATGGCCTTCAAGTAGCTCTGTTGCCTCGATTTGATGCATCAGGAACATTGGACGAAATTCAAAAGCACAGAGGCTCCGTGTTGTACATGGTGCCCACAATGATGAAGCGAATTCTGCGACTTCCTGATGAAGAGCGTTTGTCGTACGACCTCTCTTCGCTGCGCGTGGTGTGGCATCTTGCAGAGCCATGTCCGGAATGGTTGAAGCTTGCGTGGATTGAGTGGCTTGGTGCGGAACGCATCTTTGAGTTGTATGCGGGTACTGAAGCACAGATTGCAACAGTGATTACAGGCCCTGAGTGGATGGCTCATCGCGGATCAGTGGGCAAGGTGATTCCTGGAACTGTTTCCATTACCGATGAAGATGGCAACGAAGTCCCCGTAGGGGAGATGGGTGAAGTGTGGATGCGCAGTCCTCGTACAACACCCACCTACAAATACCTCGGAGCGACTGCTCGTACGCGTGATGGCGGATGGGAATCGCTGGGCGACATGGGTCGACTCGATGAAGACGGGTATCTCTACTTGGGTGATAGAGCTGCCGACATGATTTTGTCGGGCGGTGCCAACATCTATCCCGCAGAAATCGAGTCTGTGATTCAAGAGCATCCTGCAGTGAAGTCATGCGCCGTGATTGGACTGCCTGATGAAGACAAAGGCAGCACCGTGCATGCCATTGTCGAAGCAGACATCGCTGATGTGTCAGAAGAAGAGTTGAAGACATTTCTGGGTGAACGACTTGTGATCTACAAAGTCCCTCGTACATTTGAGTTTGTTGACTTCGCTCTCCGAGATGATGCTGGCAAGGTGCGCCGCTCGGCTCTGCGCGCAGAACGATTGGAGAACAAAGCATGAACTCACAACCATTTTCAACGGAGATCACACTCACAGGACCTGTGCGATCTCCACATCAGATGTTGGCTGACCAAGAATATGACGGCCATGCCAGTGTCCATGACGAAGCAACGGCCGACAAGTTAGGTCTGGCGGGTGCACCTATTGAAGGCCCGACGCACTTCAGCCAGTTTGATCCCATTGGCGTCACCTTGTGGGGCGCTCAGTGGTTTGAGCAGGGTTGCATCAGTTCACATTTTGAGAACATGGTGATTGAAGGCGAGACAGTGCAGCCATTCGCTGTGACATCGTCTGTCAATAGCGTGCGTATCGGTGCCACCAAGGGTGACGGCAATTCAGTTCTTTCGGGAACTCTGTCATTGGGCCCTGATCACGGTGAGACGGAACTCGATCGTCGTCTTGCTGGTTTGAAAGAGCCAGGCGAGTTGTTCATTGTTGATCAGTTAGTCGTTGGTCAGCGAAGCGATCCACATCGCGTCACGATGGGGCCAGACGAACACAATGGTGCTCTGTATCCCTTTTCGCTGAATGACAAGTTAAAGGTCATTACAGAATCGTCACCGTGGTACTCAACAACTGACTCTCCATGGGGGCGCGCAATCATTCCGACGGAGATGGTCAGCGTGCTGGCACACAAAGGTGGAAGATTCGGTTCAGTTCGTGGGCCAGCAGTTGGACTGTTCATCGATCTAGAAGTGCGCATGGTGGATGGACCTCTGTTTGTGGACCATGAATATGAGCTTGTTCACGAGACAGTAGGGGTTGGTCAGAGTCGCCGCGTCGAGAGTTGGTGGACACGCACGTACATCTCCGATCCGGTGACAGGCGGATTGATTGCAACGGTCCTACTTCATCAGGGTGTGTTCAAAGCGTCGTACGAGAAGTACCCCGCCGACAAGTTGTAAGAGTTCAATAACGCTCGACCGCGGTAGGGCTACCGTTAGTGCATGGTCGAACTCACTGCAGCTGTCTTTGGTGAGTTCGATCGGTGGGTGTGGCGGCAGTTTCAACAGCATCCGGTTCTGACTGATGCCGCGAAGGTTCTGACTGATGCGGGGTCCATGTCGGTCTTGTTGCCAGGAGCAGTAGTAGCGGGAGTTTCCCTGTGGTGGCGATACAGATCACTGTTGCTTGCTGTCGTTCCGTGGGTTGCTCTTCAGTTCAATAGCAGCCTCGTCGCAGTGCTGAAAAGGACCTTTGATGTTGCTCGTCCACCGCAAGAGAACTGGTTGTCAGGTGCGGCAGGGGGCAGTTTCCCGTCAGGTCATGTTGCGAACACAACGGCGTTATTGATTGCTGTAGCTGTAGTGGTGTTCATCCACGAGACGTCATTGGCTGTACGTCGAGCATGCATCGTCGTTGCTACAACGGGCATCGTGATGATGGCGTGGACGCGTCTTGCACTGAATGTGCATTGGCTATCTGACGTGCTGGCCGGAGCCATCGTCGGGACAGTGATTGCAACAGCAACTGCTTACGGTGCTGTTGCAATCAAATCTCGACGTGTGAACCCACTTCGAACACGCGATCAATTGGCAAGTTAAAGAATCGGCTTGCGCTGTCGGCGCCACGGTTCAAGAACACGAAGAGATGCTCAGCAAGAGGGTTCATGCCCGGAGCCTTGCCCGCAATAATCGACTCGTGACCAATGAAATAGGTGGCGTCATCGGGATCGAAGTCGAGCCCTTGGAAAGAGATCGAAGCAAGTGTTGCGGGAACATCGGGTTCGTCCATGAAGCCGAACTCGAGCTGCACTTGACAAACGCCGGGGCCAACTTTGACCACAGTTGCTCGCTGTGACATCTCGACACGAGGAGCAGCTGAAGTTTCAACAGCAACAATCAGTGTGGTCTTGTGCAGAACCTTGTTGTGGCGCAAGTTGTTGACCAATGCAGGGGGAGCTTTGCCCAGGTCTTTGAACATGAAGACAGCTGTTCCTGAAACACGCTTGATGTCTTCGGTCTCATCAAGGACTTCGATGAGAGAGCGCTCTCCGCGATGAATACGTTGAGCAACAAGTGCACGTCCGCGACGCCAGGTTTGCATCTGCACCATCAAGATGAGTCCGACAGCGAGTGCGAACCAACCGCCATGAGGAATCTTGACGAGGTTTGCACCAAGGAAACCTGCCTCAATCACCAACAAAGGTGCACAGAGAAGCATCGCCTTTGTGGATGACCAGTTCCAACGATCTCGAAGAACGCGATAGAAGATCACAGTAGTGATCGCCATTGTCATTGTCACAGCGATTCCATAAGCGGCTGCAAGATTGCTGGCAGTTTGGAAACCGATGACGAGTCCGATGCATGCAATCATCAACAACCAGTTCACGAGCGGGACATAGATCTGGCCGGAGTGTGACTGTGATGTGTGGCGAATCTTGATGCGTGGCAGATAGTCCAACTGCACTGCTTGCGCCGTGAGAGAAAACACGCCGGAGATCAATGCCTGCGATGCGATGATCGTGGCGCACGTGGCAAGGATCACGATGGGAATCAACAACGGTTCAGGAACCATACGGAAGAACACACTTTCAATGTCTTCGGGGTTGTTGAGAAGGAATGCACCTTGGCCCCAGTAGTTCAAGACAAGTGCGGGTAACACCATTGCGTACCAACCCACTGCAATGGGGCGTCGACCAAAGTGGCCCATGTCTGCATAAAGCGCTTCGCCACCAGTGACAACGAGAAAGATCGCACCTAGCGAGAGGAACGCACTCTTGGACTCGTGTGTGAAGTATTGGAATGCGTAGTACGGATTGACCGAGCGAATGATTTCTGGTGCATCGACGATGTGAGACAAACCAATCACTGCAAGCGTGGTGAACCACACGAGCATGATGGGACCAAAGATTTTGCCCATCGTTCCAGTGCCACGACTTTGAACGAGAAACAATGCAAGAAGAATCACAATGGCGATGGGGACAACCCATGGCTCGAATGCAGTGGAGACTTCCTTCAGGCCTTCCACGGCGGAAAGAACGGAAATAGCGGGAGTAATGATTCCGTCGCCATAGAGCAACGCGGTACCGAAGACTCCGAGAGAGACGAGAATTGCGCCTCTCTTGACGTTCTGTCCTTTGCGCGGCATCACAAGGGCGGTGAGAGCGAGAATTCCACCTTCTCCGTTGTTGTCTGCGCGCATGACGAAGAGCAAGTACTTGAGCGAAATAATGATGATGAGTGACCAGAAGGCGAGTGAGCAGATGCCGTACACGTTGATGGTGTCGACGGTCATCACGTGGGACTTTTCAGTGAATGCTTCTTTCAATGCGTACAGAGGGCTAGTGCCGATGTCGCCGTACACGACGCCGAGTGCTCCGAGAGCTAGTGCTGCAGTGCCAACTTCTGCCCCGTGACCATGCCCTGCGCCGGCATGGTCATCTTTGTTGTGGCCGTCACCTTGGGGGTTGCCCTGGTGATGTGCCTCGGCGAGCGGCTTTGCATGCTCGGGTCCTACTGATTGATCTGATCCCATCGCTTCTTGAGGCTAATCCCCATTTGGAGCCGATAATTGGGTGCGGAACGCGAGTGTCTGACCCACTCCATCGAGGTATGCCGTGGCCCAACCCCCGCTAGCGACAAATGTCACATTTGGGTAAAGATAGGGGGGTGATTCAGCACTATCTCCAAGCCCGTAGCGAACTCGATGCCCCGGGGTCTCCGTTCGCGACCACCACTATTGAGATTCATGGGGTGCCTACAAAGGTGTTCGCAGCAGCGCCACCTCACATGCGTTTCCTCTGGGAAATGTCGGCAGCTCACGCTGATAAGGACTATTTGGTCTATGAAGATGAGCGCTACACATACGGCGAGATCCACAAACAGGTACGAGTGTTGGCTGCATACCTCGTGGCTCAAGGTGTCGGGCGACATGATCGCGTCGCAGTGTCGATGCGCAATTATCCGGAATGGGTCGTGGCGTATTGGGCGACAGTTTCAGTGGGGGCAGCACTCGTTGGGATGAATGCGTGGTGGACACCGTCTGAGATGGAATATGCACTGAAGGACAGTGAGCCCAAAGTTCTCATTGTTGACGGTGAACGTCTTGAACGTTTGGTGCAGATCAGTAACGCACCTGCGATGCATCTGGTTGTTGCGCGACATGAGGGTTCATTGCCAACAGGTGCTGTGGCATGGGCTGATGCACTCAGTGGTGTTGATCCTGGGGCGTTGCCGAACATCGAGATCGAACCAGAGGACGACGCAACCATTTTCTACACGTCTGGCACAACTGGGTTTCCCAAAGGTGCACAGCTCACGAATCGTGGCTCTGTTTCCAACATCTTGAATATCGCCGCAATGACAGGTGCAACTGCTCTCGCGGAACAGAAGGCGATTGAAGCGGGCGACATGCCTGCGCCACCACCAAAGCCGGTGACGCCAGCTGCGTTCATGGCGCCGACTCCGTTCTTCCATGTCACAGCGTGCAACTGCATCTTGCATCCGGCAACGCTCACGGGCGCCAAAGTCGTGATGATGTACAAGTGGGACGCAGGTCGCGCGCTTGAACTCATTGAGCGTGAAGGCATCACTAACTTCTCTGGTGTTCCCACAATGGGGCGCGAATTGTTGATGCACCCTGATTGGTCGAAGCGCGACACATCGACGTTGCAAGGAATGGGCGGTGGAGGCTCAGCACTACAGCCAGACCTCGTGCACAAGATTGCAGGTGCGTTAAAGCAAGGTCAGCCGTCCACCGGTTACGGCATGACCGAAACGTGCGGAATCATCACAGCAAACTCTTCACGCTTGTATCTGGAGCGCCCAGAGTCGTGTGGCCCATTGGTGCCCACCTTGGAAGGAAAACTTGTTGACGAAGATGGCAATGACTTGCCGCGGGATCCGAACACTGTCGGAATTTTGTGTGTGCGCGGCGCGATCATCATCAAGGGATACTTGAATCGACCAGAGGCGAATGCGGAGACCATCAAGGATGGCTGGCTGAACACTGGCGATGTTGCGCGCATTGACGAAGACGGTTTCGTCTACATCGTGGATCGCGCAAAGGACATGGTGATTCGTGGTGGCGAGAACGTGTACTGCAGTGAGGTGGAAGCAGCGATCTACAACCATGAAGCAATCGCTGAAGCTGCCGTCTTTGGAGTCCCCGATGAACGTCTAGGTGAAGAAGTTGCGGCGGTGCTGGTCTTGCGTCCGGGTTCTTCGTTAACGGAAGAAGAGTTGCGCTCGCACTTGGCGGTCACATTGGCAAAGCACAAGATTCCGTCTCGGGTGTGGTTCCGTAGCGAGCCGATTCCGCGCAATGCCACTGGAAAGTTTTTGAAGCGAGAACTTCGTAAAGAACTCATTGGCGAGTAACGACTACGCCAAGCGCTTTCTCAACTCCACAAACACTGGTTCACCGACGATCCCAGCGATTTCCTCGCTGAGGCTGTCGATGACTCGTGACTCGCCACAATAGGCGTCGCTACCTTCGGTGCAGCACCAGGCCATGTCATCGCCCACTTCGCCCCATGCCTTGCGATCCCAGCGGTGCACAGTTGCAATCTCCACGTTGTCGTCGCGCATCTCCCAGTCAACTTTGATGGGCAGTTGCCAACACACCGATGGCTTCCATTCGGTAATGGACTCTTCAAAGTGGAGTGCACCGTGGTGCAGTGCACAGCCTGCGCCACCAGAGAAACCATTTCGATTGAGAAAAATGCACGCACCATCAATGACGCGGGTGGCACTGTTTTTCTCGTTCGCAAAGATTCCATCTGCCTTTGCTTCGGCGGAGAATTGAAATAAGTGCTGCGGGATCATCGCGGCATATGCGGAGAGATTCATGGCTTCTTCAACGCCATCGAGTTCACACCCCAGCGAGCAGCAGCCAAAGTTCTTCGTCGTATCTTCCGCTACATCGATTCCTTTGCATCCTTTGCCCCAGATGCATGTCCAGTTTGAAGTGAAGAAGTCTTTTTCAAAACGCCAGATTGTGTCGCCGGCGTTGATCTCTTCGTAGTCGCTCATTGCATCACTGGTTGTCGCGGTGTCAACGACATTGTTTGCGCAAGAAGTTCAAGGGAACGAATACGTGCTGCGCCGCTCTCACAGTGATGCGCGGTGATTATCTCGTCAGCTTGCGTCAGAGCAGCAAAGTCTTCGACGCCGGCTTTGACCACATCAGGAGTGCCAACGGCTGCATACGTGAACATCTGATCAACATGAGCACCTTGAGGAGTCTTGAGAACTTCAATGACTTCTTCATCGGACAGTTTTTGCCCTTGACGGCTGAACAGAGCCCGTGTGAAGTTGCGACGACGCAATTCTTTTTGACGTAGTGCGGATTCCTCAGTATCGGCAGCGATCACATTCATGCTGGCCATTGCGTACGGTTCGCTTAATTGAGCCGATGGAGAAAAACGTTCGCGGTAGATGCGCAATGCATCGATGAGATGTGTGGGTGCAAAGTGCGAGGCAAATGCAAAGGGGAGACCAAAGTGCGCTGCAACCTGTGCGCCGTAGAGAGAAGATCCGAGAATGTACAACGGCACGTGTGTTCCGCGACCGGGCATTGCGTTCACGCCCGCAACGCGCGATGTGTCGGAAAGAAACGCCTGTAACTCCACAACGTCATCTGCGAAATCTTCTGATGCGCGCGGATCGCGTCGCATGGCACGCATGGTGACTTGGTCGGTTCCTGGTGCGCGACCGAGCCCGAGGTCGATGCGACCCGGGTGCAGTGAGGCAAGTGTGCCGAACTGTTCAGCGATGACAAGGGGCGAGTGGTTCGGCAACATGATGCCACCAGAGCCGAGGCGAATGGTGTGTGTATGTGCGGCTACATGTGCAATGAGAACTGAGGTGGCAGAAGAGGCAATGGACTCAAAGTTGTGATGCTCTGCGTACCAAACGCGCGTGAAACCCAATTCCTCTGCACGCTGAGCAAGAGAGACACAGTTCTGCAGGCTTTGCCCCACGCTGTCGCCAGCGGAAATTGACGCAAGGTCAAGAATGGAAAGTGGAACTGCGCTCACGGTTCACACCTTAGAGGTGCGAACGTCGATTGCTGATTACGCAGCGACTGGTGCAGCGGGTACAGGAGCACCCTGGGCTGCGGAGTACGGCAACCAGGTGCCAGCCTCAAAGTCGTACAACTTGCAGTTCTTTGTCGAACGAAGGAATTCGCGGAAAGACAAACGGATGCGTCGCACAGTTTCGGGGTAGGCCGCTTCGATCGCATTGGCTGCAGCTGGCAACTGGTGGAAAGGAATGCGGACATCAACATGGTGTGGCACGTGCACGAAGATGTTGTGGAACCACAACCAGTTCACGAGACGAGGTGTCTTCATGATGGTGGTTGATTCCATCTGGCCCTTGTACTGAGACCATTCCTTCTTCGACCACCAACGGATGTCAGGAGATACGTGGTGTACGTACACGGTCCATCCGATGATTTGACCGAACAAGATGAATGGAACAACGAACAACTTGATGGGCAACCACACCGCAGCGACTGCGCCGCCAGTGAGTGCACCGATTGTTGCTGTAATGCCAAGAACGATGGCGATGCCGATGCCCAAAGTGATCTTGTCGCGAACAACTGCTGCGCGACGCTTGCCCTCTGGGTTGTAGCGCCACATCTTTTCCCACCACACGGTGCGCAAGAAGTACACGCCAGAACCAACCCATGACCATTCCACACGGTGCTGCAAACGTTGGATCGCGTTGTACGTGCGGTACTGCTCAACTGTTGCGGGGTGCCAGACAAAGTCGAAGCCTTCGCGTGTGGTGTAGCCATGGTGAATGCGGTTATGGCCGAGGTCCCACGCTGACTCAACATGAACGCTTGGTCCCATGGTGATCTGCGCCACGATGCGATTGATCTTCTGAGAAGACAGCAGTGCACCGTGCGATGCGTCGTGACCCAAGACGAAGAGGCCAGAGACTGCAAGACCGCCTGCGACCCAGAGAGGAATAATGGCCCACCACGAAGTGGCCATTGCTAGTGCGGCAAGGGTGATGCCATAAACAATCGTGGCCTTAATCAGGGCACGGACAGCACGTCCGGTTGGGCGTTCGTAACAGACCGCAGGAATCGATTCGCGGACGGTATTCAGCGAATGGGTGCGTTCTTTGATGAGGGGAGCAGATTGATTCTCGATAGGAGCAGGCTATTTCATAAATGGTCATGTTTTGCCTCATTTGGATGCGTAGCCTTAGTGCCTTATGGCAACTATTCCTGCTGCAGCCTTCTCCATCGGCCTCGACTGTGAACTGGACAATGTCCCGGGCGCACTCGGACATTTGTGCACTGCAATTGGTGACGCAGGGGGCAATATTGGCGCCCTTGATGGGTTTGATATCCGCGGACCCGTCCTTCGCCGTACTTTGGTCGTCCACTGCCGTGACGAAGCTCACCAGCTGGTGGTCGTTGAAGCAGTCAAGAACACGCCGAACATCAGGCTCGTGGACTGGTGGGACCGTACTTTCCGTATGCATGAGAACGGCAAGATCCAGATGTTCTCCACCGCGCCGGTGCGCGACAAAGACGACCTCTCGATGGCCTACACGCCTGGCGTCGCACGCGTGTGTACTGCCATCCAGAATGACCCTGCTCTCTCACACAAGTACACCATCCGTAAAAACACGGTGGCGATCGTGAGTAACGGCACTGCAGTTCTCGGTCTTGGCGACATTGGCCCCGAAGGTGCCATGCCAGTGATGGAAGGCAAAGCACTCCTCTTTAAAGAGTTCGGCGGCGTCGACGGTTTCCCTATCTGTATCAATGCTCGTACCGTCGATGAAGTAGTGGACTTCGTCCAGCGCATCGCTCCGACATTCGGGGGCATCAACCTGGAAGACATCGCAGCTCCTGAGTGCTTCGAAATTGAAGAGCGTTTGCGTGCAAGCCTCGACATTCCGGTTTTCCATGATGACCAGCACGGCACTGCCGTGGTGACCCTTGCTGCTTTGTGGAATTCGTTGAAGATCACCGGCAAGAAGATGGAAGATCTTTCCGTCGTTATTGCAGGCGTAGGCGCAGCCGGTGTTGCCATCGGCAAGATTCTTCTCAACGCAGGTGTTGGCGAAGTTGTTGGGTGTGACCGTGCAGGTGCGATCTACACCGGTCGTGGCGAGCTCAACTCTGCAAAAGAGTGGTTTGCTCAGAACACGAACCCCAGCCGCAAGATGGGAACCATCTCTGATGTGATGAAGGGTTCCGACGTCTTCATTGGCGTGAGTGGTCCAGACCTCATCACTGCTGCAGATGTTCGTTCGATGGCAAAGAACCCCTTGGTGTTCGCAATGGCCAACCCGAACCCAGAAATTCGTCCCGAAGAAGTTGATGGTTTGGCTGCTGTTATGGCCACTGGTCGTTCCGACTATCCAAACCAGATCAACAACGTTCTTGCGTTCCCTGGCATTTTCCGCGGTGCGCTTGACGCAAATGCATATGACATCACTGAAGGCATGAAGTTGGCAGCAGCTGTCGCAATTGCAGAATCAGTGAGCGATGCAGATTTGTCGCCAGACTTCGTTGTTCCATCGGTGTTCGACAAGACCATCGTGGAAAAGGTTGCTCCTGCAGTGGCAGCCGCGGCCATCAGAGACGGCGTTATCCGCAAGTCATAAACGCTTTTCGCAGGGAATCAAGAGGCCCTGCACCGTTACATACACTCTTGCTTTGAAAATTTGGTGAGTCGGGAAGTCTGGTCGGCAGTTGTAGGAGCCACCAATGAACAACCCCCCACAGAAGTCATCTCACTCTTCGGTTCGTCGTCTTTCGCCGTTGCGAGATTTTCTTCACAGAGAATCCTCAGGTGCAGTGTTGCTTGCAATCGCTGCAGTAGTGGCTTTGATCTGGGCCAACTCTCCGTGGTCCGCGTCATATGAAAGTTTGTGGGCAACAAAAGCATCGGTGAGTTTCGCTGGGCATTCGCTCGACCTTGACTTGCGACATTGGGTCAATGACGGATTAATGACCATCTTCTTTTTTGTTGTTGGTCTTGAGATTAAGCGTGAGGTAACTCACGGCCATCTGTCAAACCGTCGTGCTGCGCTTCTTCCGGGTATCGCCGCCATTGGCGGCATGGCGATTCCTGCGCTTGTGTATCTGGCAATTGCTGGTTCAACTGCCCCTCGTGGCTGGGCGATTCCTGTAGCAACAGACATTGCACTCGCAGTCGGTGTGTTGTCAGTTGCGAAGGGGAGAGTGCCGTCATCATTGCGTGCATTCCTCTTAGGCCTTGCGATTGTCGATGACATTGGCGCAATCATCATCATCGCTGTCGTCTATTCCTCTGGTGTTGCCTTCGGATGGATCACTGCGGCATTCATCGGTGTTGTCTTGGCTGTACTTGTGCGTCGTTCGGGTGTACAAACCATTGCGGTCTATGTCGTGGTCGGGGTGTTCGTGTGGTTTGCCATGCATGAAGGCGGAATTCATCCGACGATTGCTGGAGTGATGATGGGTCTCCTTGCTCCGGCATCACCACGTGTGCAGACACAACTTGTAGATGTTGATGATGGGTTCGAAGTGTCCGATATTGATGCCGCTCGGATGGCGACTCACGCTGCACGAAGTTCTGTCTCGACAGTGGAATGGCTACAGCATGTTTTGCATCCGTGGAGCAGTTTCTTCATTGTTCCCGTCTTTGCGTTGGCGAACAGTGGCATTGAAGTGTCAATTGAGGGTCTTCGTGATGCATTCGGTTCATCGGTGACGTGGGGAATCTTCTTTGGCTTGCTTGTTGGTAAGCCGCTGGGAATCTTTGTTGCCACACGCTTGGCGATCAGGAGCGGTATCGCAGATGCGCCTGAAGGTGCTCGTCCACTTCAGGTTGTGGGTGTCGGCACTGCTGCAGGTATTGGCTTCACAGTTGCATTGTTCATCACAGAACTTGCATTGCCAAACGAAGCCGATCAGACGAATGCAAAGATGGCAATTCTCTTGGCGTCAGTGACGGCGGCAATTCTTGCGATTGGCCTGCTCTTCAAGAAGAAGTCAAGGTCGGATTAAACGTTCCGCTCATCGATCAGCCGCAATATGCGGTCAATCGAAGAACGAAAGAATGGTGGAGCTGGGGGGAATCGAACCCCCGTCCATCAGGCGCTATTTACCAGTGCTACAACCATTCCCGTGTTAATGCTGACGCAACATCATCGACGGGTCGATTGCCTAATTGCTTAGGCCGCGTGCTGTCTTTCCAACATGGCAATGGTCTTTCTCATCGTCAGCGTTCTTTCCTGCCGTCATCCACCGCTTCTGTTGCCGGGCTGCGGTGAACTGGCCCCGTGCGCCATTGCTGGTCACGATGTCTCTCTACAACCTAAGAATTAGGCGGCGAGAGCGAACTGCTCGTTGGCAATTCTGTTTTTTGCCCCGTTTAACGAATCTGAGCAATTCGGGTTGCACGTGCAAACAACGAAACTGCTGTCGAAACCTGTCAGCCCCATTGGTTGGTTATGTGTGAATCAGTGTACGCCGAGGGAGTGGCGAATAATTCGGGCTAGTCCATTCCCTTGCGCTGACGGCCCAAACTGCGTTGCATCTCGCGTTGCACATCACGCTCGGCAATGGCGTTGCGCTTGTCGCCTTTCTTGCGTCCGCGACCAAGGGCAAGTTCCACTTTCACGCGTCCATCGACCAACTTGAAGGTCAATGGCACTAAGGACAAGCGCTCGCGTGCAATGCGGTCATGAAGTCGATTGATCTCGTCACGATGAAGCAACAGTTTGCGAGGACGATCAGGGTCGTGAGCACCCACGCCCACGGCAAATGAATATGGCGAGATGTGAACACCGTCGAGCCACATTTCGTTATCCAAGATGCGGGCGTAAGCATCCACCAGCTGCACCTGACCGGCGCGCAGGCTCTTGACCTCGCTGCCCACCAACACAATGCCTGCCTCAAACACGTCGAGAATCTCGTAATCGTGTCGAGCCTTGCGATTGCTCGCCAGGATGGTGTTGGGGGACTTTGGCATAGGGAGATTTGAGCGTACCGCTAGCCTGCGTGACGATGTCTGAGTCACACCAGCAAACGATTTCTGTTCCCGCCGAGGCGCGTGAGGCAATGGCTGCGCACAGCATTGCCTGCTATCCCGAAGAGATGTGCGGCTTGTTGGTGGGTAATCCTGCGAATTCTGAAGTGGTTCGATTCGTTCCCTGCACGAATATCGCCCACAGCGCCATGGTGTACACCATTGACCCGAAAGAGCATTTGCGGGCCGAGTTGGCCGCTGAAGCCGAGGGGCTTGAGATCATTGGATGCGCCCACAGCCATACCCATACAGAGGCGTATCCCAGCAGTACGGACATCGCCCAGGCGCCTGATCCGGGCTGGCATTACATCATCGTGAGCCTGAAAACAGGGGAGCCAGCACCCCGATCCTTCCGCATCCTGGGCGAAGACGTCCATGAGGAGTCAATAATCGCCCGATAAGGGTTACAATTCCGACTGGATTTATCGGGAATAGCGCTCGGCAGTCTGGGGTTCCATTAATGGGCCCTTTTCCGAGGGTGCAAAGGAGACACATGTCGATTGCAGATGTGAGAAGGAATGGAGGATCTGTGTTTGTACTGCAGAATTCTCTGGAACTCATTGGCAACACACCGCTGGTGGACGTCTCTATCTTGTCGCCCAACCCCAATGTTCGTTTGATCGCCAAGCTTGAAAGCCAGAACCCATTTGGCTCAGTGAAAGATCGCATCGCAAAGTCAATGATCGAAGATGCTGAGCGCACTGGTCGCTTGCTTCCTGGTCAGCGCATTGTGGAGCCTTCATCGGGCAACACCGGTATCGCTTTGGCCGCAATTGCTCGCATGAAGGGTTACCCCATCACGATTCTCATGCCGACGTCTGTGAGCATCGAGCGTCGACAGATGTTGGAAGTTTTCGGCGCAGAAATCATTCTCACGCCAGGTGAAGAGGGCAGTAACGGTGCCGTTCGTCGTGCGCAAGAACTTGCAGCGCAGCATCCTGAATGGTGTTTCTTGTATCAGTACGGAAATGATGCAAACCCTCGTGCGCACTACGAGACAACTGGCCCCGAGATTTATCGCGACTGCCCAGAGATCACGCACTTCGTTGCAGGTCTTGGTACTAGCGGAACACTCATGGGCGTTGGCAAGTACCTCAAGGAACAAAACCCTGACATCAAGCTTGTTGCAGTAGAGCCTCCTCTTGGCGAGCGCGTCGAAGGTCTTCGCAATCTTGATGACGGTTATATCCCGCCTGTGTTTGAGAACTGGCACGGCCGTGATCTTCTTGATCGCAAGCGTGTGGTGCGTCCACGTGAATCCATCGAATGGACACGTCGCATTGTTGCGGAGTGCGGCATCTTCGCCGGTATTTCTTCTGGTGCATCACTTGCTGGTGCAGTGAAAGTTGCGAGCGAGATCGAAGAAGGCGTCATTGTCTTCATCGTGTGTGATGGTGGTTGGAAGTATCTCTCCACCGGTGCATATACCGATGATCTTGATCAAGCCGAAGCAAACGCAGAGAAGATCATTTACTTCTAAGTAGTTGTGCTGTCGTCGTTAGCGACCAGCGATGAGAACAACGAGTCCCGCGACAACGATTCCTGCTGCAATCACTCGTCTTTTTGCGTCTGATTCACCCAAGTACTTCGTGCCAACAAGCGCAACGATGACCACGCTTGATTCACGCAGTGCAGTGATGTATCCAACGGGTGCCTTTTGCATTGCGATCAACACCATCCAATACGTGAGTACCGATGCTGCACCTGCAATCGAAAAGCGGTGCCATGAAGAACGCATTGCAATTGCCATGTCGCGAGTTCGTCCAGTCGCGACGCCAAAGATGCTGACGGTGATGCCTGTCGCAATGAAAAGAACGAGTGGATACAAGTTTCCGCCGGTGAGGCGAGAGCCGTGGCCATCAATCACTGAGTACGCGCCGATGCATAACGAAACCAAAAGAGCGGATCCGACGTGTTTGTTGTTGGCGCGACCAGCGAGCAACAAAATGCCACCAACAGAAATCATGATGCCGAGGAACGTGAGTGCGCTGAGCTGATCGGAGAGAAAGAGAACTCCGCCAATTGCAGCAAGTAATGCACCTGCGCCACGTGCAATTGGATACGTGACAGAGAAATCTCCAATGTTGTACGCACGCGCCAGTGTGAAGATGTACACCACGTGAATGAGTGCGCTTGCTACAACGGTCCACCACGCGAGACTCGCTGGCCAGCCGGTGAAGAGCAAGATGATGGCGCAGAGAAATCCGCCTGCGGTCATCTGTCCCCACAAGGCAATCCAGCGGTCTCCACTTTGCTTCACCCAGAGGTTCCATGAGGCGTGAAGTACTGCCGCAGCAAGGGCGAGAAGGGTGGCAGCCAGCATGGGACACGACACTACGCCTAGCCTTGCGGAATGCCCGGCATCGACAACCGCCCGATTGGAATGTTTGATTCCGGTTTTGGCGGCCTCACTGTTGCGCGTGCCGTGATTGATGTGCTTCCTTCGGAAGACCTTGTGTACGTCGGCGATACAGGTCGATACCCCTATGGCCCCCGAGCCGCGAGTGAAGTTCGTGAATTTGCTCGTGAGATTGCGTGGAGCTTGGTGAAGGACCACGACGTGAAGGCTGTCGTGGTTGCATGCAACACAGCAGCAGCCGCAGCGTTTCATGAGTTGTCGGCTGAACTTCCGGTCCCAGTCATCAGCGTGGTCGAACCAGGTGCGCGTGCGCTGTCGATTGCTTCGAAGGTGCGACGCGTCGGCGTCATCGGCACTGTGGGAACAATTTCATCGGGTGCATACCAGCGTGCATTGGCCGAAGAGGATGCCACTCTGCAATTGATCGCTACAGCATGTCCAGGGTTTGTTGAGTTTGTGGAACGTGGTCAAACTTCCGGCGATGAAGTGATGTTGCTTGCCGAACGACTTCTTGCGCCTGTTGTTGACGCGGGTATTGACGCCTTGCTCCTTGGCTGTACGCATTACCCGTATCTCTCGCGAGTGATTAGCGAAGTGATGGGACCCGATGTTGTGTTGGTCTCGAGTGCAGACGAAACTGCATTTGCACTGGCGAGCATGCTTCGCGAGAGCAAAATCACGGCATCGACTGACCGCAAGGGGACTCACACATTCCTCTCATCAGGAGATGTCGAATGGTTCGCCGACTTTGGTCGCCGGCTTCTCGGACCAGAGCTTTCGACAGCAAGTCGTTGGTCTCGTGGCGTGACCGACTAGACATTTAGCCATGACTCGTCCCGATGGCCGTACGCCAGATCAGCTCCGCCCCATTTCCTTTCAGCGCGACTTCACCGAAATGTCCGCCGGCTCCGTGCTGGTGTCATTCGGTCGCACGCGCGTTCTGTGCACCGCATCTGTTGATGAAGATGTTCCCCGTTGGATGAAGGGCTCTGGCAAAGGTTGGGTCACGGCGGAGTACTCAATGCTTCCTGGCTCATCGCCTGAGCGCGTTGATCGTGAAGCTGCAAAAGGCAAGCAGAGCGGTCGCACCGTCGAAATTCAGCGCCTCATTGGTCGCTCACTTCGCGCAGCAATCGATATGCGTGCACTTGGCGAGCGTCAGATTGTCGTTGATTGTGATGTGTTGCAAGCCGATGGTGGAACACGCACGGCAAGTATTTGTGGTGGCTTCTTGGCGTTGCACGATGCAGTGACTCGCTTGGTGCAGAGCGGTGCCATTACCGAAAACCCTCTTCACTCATACTGCGCAGCGATTTCTGTGGGCGTCTGTGGCGGCACACCAGTACTCGACCTTCCTTATGTCGAAGACAGCACAGCAGAAGTTGACATGAACGTGGTGATGCTTCGTCCCGTGAATGGTGGCGAGCCTCGCTTCGTAGAAGTGCAAGGCACCGCTGAAGGCATGGCTTTCTCTCGTAGCGAACTCGACGAGTTGTTGATGTTGGCTGACACTGGTTTGGGTCGCATTTTCGACTTGCAGGCAGGACTTCTTTCAGAAGCTCCTCCGATGCGTGCACCTGAGAGGTAATTGAGATGCGCCTTGTGTGCGCGAGTGCTAATCCGAAAAAGGTGGCAGAGATCGCACGACTACTACCGCAGTGGGTGCAACTCCTTCCACGACCAGAGCATGTCGGTGATGTTGAAGAGACTGCACCAACATTGGAAGGCAACGCCATCATCAAAGCTGTTGAAATCGCTAACGCTGCTGAAGAGTGGGCGATTGCTGACGACACAGGACTAGAAGTGATTGCCCTTGCTGGTGCCCCGGGTGTGCACAGTGCGCGGTTCGCCGGCGAGAACGCAACAGATGCAGAGAATCGAACATTGTTGTTAGAACAACTTGATGGAGTTGCTGATCGTTCTGCTCGGTTCCGTACCGTCGTTGCGCTCGTGAATTCAAAAGGTGAGATGCATTTGGTCAGCGGAGAATGTGTTGGCTCAATTGCGGAAACTGAGCGGGGAGACTCCGGTTTCGGTTACGACAGCATCTTTGTTCCAGCTGATGGCGACGGACGCACATTTGCAGAGATGTCTGCAGAAGAAAAAGATGAGATCTCGCATCGTGGTCGTGCTCTCGCACAACTTCCCGCGTTGCTCTCGCGACTTTTTGGATTACCAACCCCGTAGGTCGATGGGCCATTGGGCGATGACTTCGCCGTACTCATTGGCCACGTACGCCACTTCGTGCATTGCCATGGTGGGGTCAATGTGTGATGGAGTCACGAAGACACGCTCGCCGATAACGGGCTGTGGTGTGCCTTCGCTTGGTGAGAACGTTGTGTGTTCATCAGAACAAAACCACACCGAATGATCTTTGATCGTGGGGTTGCCATGGTCCATGCCGAGTGATTTCAGCCCCACATCGATGACAGACCATTTGTCGTTCTTCGACACAACAGTTCCGACCACCCACATTGCTTGCACAAAAGGATGACCAAGCTCTGCGTACTGAGTGTCCATGAGTGCATAACTGCCCGCTTGCACTTCGTTCACAGTGGTGCCAGCGAACATGTCGTAGGTGCCTGTTCCGCCGGCTGACACAATGTCGCCACCAACAGCTTGATGCGCTTGAGCAAGGAGCGTCATCGCATCGTGCACGCGAGACTTCTTTTCATCACGGTCGGTCACCATCATGAGATGGCCTTCGTATCCCATGACTCCGCGCACATCCATTCCGTTCGCGCGTGCAGCATCGGCTAGCGCTCCGGCTTTACCGGGTGCAATGCCACATCGTGGTAGTCCAACATTGACATCAATAATGACGCTGCGAATTCCAGCGCGATGAGCAGCTGCAAGAGTCTCGGGTGAGTCAATGGCAACGGTGATGAGTGCTTTATCTTGAGCCTCAGCAAGTGCCGACAAGCGGTGGGGGTCTAAGACTTCATTGGCAAGAAGAAAGTCGTTCCCGACTCGTGCATCGATCAGACCGAGGATCTCTCGTGGGGTAGCGCACGTGAACGACGAGTGGCCAGCGGCTTCTTGTTCGGCAGCAATGCCCGAGCATTTGTGGGCCTTCACATGTGGTCGAAGACGACGCCCTGGATGTACATCGGCCATCGAGGCGATGTTCTTACGAAGAGCGGTGATGTCAATCACCACTGCTGGAGTGGGCAAATCATAAATATGCACAGTGCCGGTGAAGGGACTCGAACCCCCAACACGCAGGACCTAAACCTGCTGCCTCTGCCAATTGGGCTACACCGGCGACTCCTTGAGGGTACCTGTCACAGTCGGGCACGGGGTGCTTGGGGTGGCAAACTATTGGGGTGACAGCAACTTCTGCCCTCGAATCCACTCTTGACGCAACTGCCCTCCAGGAGCAGTTGGGGCTTGCCGACAAAATTGTCGATGCGAAGTCACTCGAAAACAGTGTGCGTCGCTTTGCTGAACAGAAAATCGTCCTTCCCACGTTTGGTGAACTTGCTGAACCGCATCGCATTCCTGCAAGCCGCACTGCTGGTATTGACAAGAACGCTGCCGACCCTCGCAACTTGTTCCGCGTGCACTGGTACAACAATCTTGATGGCGACAAAGTGGAAGTTCCAGACCATGTGGTCTTGCCTTCGTCAATCACAGGTATCGAATCACCCATCATCGTGGTCTTTGGTGATCGCTTTCCGATGATTACTGCGCACAAGGTTCTTGCTGCGTACTCATGTTTCGTGCCTCGCGTGATCACTGGCCAGTTTGATCCCACTCGTCATCGCGCAGTGTGGCCATCAACGGGCAACTACGCACGTGGCGGCATTGCCATCAGCACTCTCATGGGCTCTCG
>WLGW01000013.1 GCA_009703055.1 Actinomycetota bacterium | reverse complement strand
TTGTATTTCTATGCCAGCCAAAGACCTCGACCAGATCGTTAATCTGTGCAAGCGCCGCGGGTTTGTGTACCCCAGCGCTGAGATCTACGGCGGGTTTCGCTCGTCGTACGACTACGGCCCCTTGGGCTCACTTATGTTGCGCAATGTCAAGGAATCTTGGATTCGCACCATGGTGCAACAGCGCGATGACACCGTTCTGATTGATGCTGCCATTCTCGGACCCCCTCAGGTCTTCGAGGCTTCCGGTCATCTTGCTAACTTCTCTGACCCTTTGGTTGACTGCACAGTCTGTAAGCGCCGCTTTCGCGAAGACCACATCGAAGAGCGTGACTGTCCGCAAGGGAAAAAGGGCTGCGAGTTCACTGAGTCTCGTGCTTTCAACTTGATGTTTAAGACAACTGCGGGGCCTGTCGAAGGTTCCGGTGCTGATGTGTACATGCGTCCAGAGACTGCACAGGGAATGTTTGTGAACTTCGCAAACGTGTTGCAGACGAGCCGCAAGCGTCCTCCTTTTGGCATTGCACAGGTTGGTAAGAGTTTCCGCAACGAGATCACCCCTGGCAACTTCATCTTCCGCACCCGCGAGTTTGAACAGATGGAGATGGAATTTTTCGTTCCACCTGCTGATGGTGCGAAGTGGTACGAGTACTGGTGCCAGGCCCGCCTCGATTGGTACGTCGAACTTGGTATTCCTCGCGAGATGTTGCGCATCCGCCCTCATGATGACGATGAGTTGTCTCACTACTCGGCTGGAACAAGTGACGTTGAGTTCATGTTCCCATGGGGTTGGGGCGAGCTTGAAGGAATTGCGCAGCGCACTGACTTCGACCTCACGCAACATGCCAATGCGTCGGGACATAAGTTGGACTTCTTTGATCAGGCAACGAATGAGCGCTATATCCCGTATGTCATTGAGCCTGCTGCCGGAGCAAACCGCACGATGGCCGCATTCCTCTTGGCCGCATATGACGAAGATGTCGTGAACGACGAAGCACGAACCGTGCTTCGCTTGCACCCTCGCTTGGCTCCGTACAAGGTTGCCGTTCTTCCGCTTTCCAAGAAAGACACATTGTCTCCGTTGGCACGCGAGATTTATGGCAAGTTGTCTCAGCGTTACATGTGTGATTACGACGAGACCCAAGCAATTGGTCGTCGCTACCGCCGACAGGACGAGATTGGTACGCCATTGTGTGTCACCGTTGACTTCGACTCGCTGGAAGACAATGCCGTGACCATTCGTCATCGTGACTCCACGGAGCAAGTGCGAGTCCCCATTGATGACTTGTTGAATAACGTTTCTGACATTCTCGGCTTCTAATCACAGCGCCTTCGCGGTGTAGTTTGGTGCAGTCGTCACAGTGGCGATGGATGACAGATGGAGACATCATGAGCCAAGTAGTCGCAGTAGTGAAGTTGCCCGCAGCGCCAGGCAAGGGCAAGGAATTGGCCGAAGCCATGAAGTTTGCGCTTGAAAATGTGAAGTCTGAAGAAGCGACTCGCATATACATCTTGCATGTCGACATGGGTAACGAAGATGTCTTGTGGATGTACGAGTTGTACGACAACCAAGCAGCGATGGATGCACACCTCGGCTCTGATTGGTTCAAGGAGCTTGGCGCCAAGGTTGGTGGTCTTGTAGGTGGAGCACCTGAGTTCAACATGATGACACCGCTTGGCGGCAAGGGTCTCTAACCCTTGAGTTAGGGCTTCGTTTCCGATGACCCGCACATATCTCGACAACATTCTTGATTTCCATCGCGCTCGTGCATCAGCTGATGCTCGTGTGCTGGAAGCGCTGGTTGACGAAGCGCTGTCGTGCGCGCCGCCCCGTGGTTTTGCGAATGCAATTTCATTGACGCCGCACTTGGCTGTCATCGCAGAGATCAAACGGAGATCGCCATCGAAGGGCGATCTCAACGCTGACATGGATGCCTCAGTGATGGCCATGAACTATCAACTAGGAGGGGCATCGTGCTTGTCTGTGTTGACCGATGAGCCGCACTTCGGTGGCTCGGTTGCTGACCTGCAGGCAGCACGGAATGCATGCTCATTGCCGGTGATTCGTAAAGACTTCACGGTTGATGCTCGTGACCTGTGCGATGCGCGCATAATGGGTGCTGACTGCGTGTTGTTGATTGCTGCGGCTCTCAGTTCCGAAGAGTTGTCAGACTTCCTTGCATTGGCTCGCAGAATCGATATCGATGCATTGGTTGAAGTTCACGATGAAACCGAATTGGCGGTGGCCCTTGATGCGGGTGCGAACCTCATTGGTGTGAACCAGCGTGATCTGGTGACGTTCCAGGTTGACCAAGAACGTGCAGTGCGTATGGGTTCTCTCATCCCGTCACATCTCGTGAAGGTCGCTGAATCTGGAGTGCGCGGACGTGACGATGCCGTGGCATTGAGGGCGGCTGGATATGACGCTGTGCTTGTGGGCGAACATCTTGTGACCGCAGATGATCCCGCCCGTGCTCTGACCGAGCTGTGTGTTGATTAATTGCTCAGTCGGAGCTCCGATTCGGAGTACCGTGACAATTGATGTTCGTCAAAATCTGTGGAATTACGAACGAGGATGACGCCTTGTTGGCCGTCGCTCTCGGAGCGGATGCCATTGGCTTCGTCTTTGCCCCATCTGTTCGTCAGATAGCGGCGCAGAAGGTGTACGACATCACTCGGCGCCTCCCACCAGAGATTCTGACTGTCGGTGTGTTCCGTGACGAGCACCCGAAGCGAGTCGTGGAGATGACTCAGTCGGCAGGACTGCGTGCCGCTCAGTTGCATGGTCACGAGACTGCTGATGATGTTGCGTACGTCGCTCAACACATCAGAACTGTGATCAAGGCGGTGAGCGCAGGGTCGGTTGATGCTGTTCGAGCAAATTCCTTCGGGACATCAATGGTGCTTGTTGATGCTCCGGCGCCTGGTTCCGGAAAGGTATTCGATTGGAGCCTCGCGGGGGAGTTGCCAGAGGGTCTCAATGTGATTCTCGCTGGTGGGCTGACGCCCGAGAATGTGGCAACAGGAATAGCCCAAGTGCGTCCGTTTGGGGTTGATGTCAGTAGCGGTATCGAGGCCTCTCCGGGGCGTAAAGACGCGATTTTGATGAAGCGATTCATTGATGCGGCACGGCTTGCGGCACCTACGGACTACGACGGTGGGGAGAAAGCCCCCTATGACTGGATGCACGAGTAGAAGTCACTTGCAATCAGTAGGGGTTTTTGCCCTTATTCGTGGTGAAATCTAGGTATGAGCATCATGGTCACCCCCGGTGCCGACGGCCGCTTCGGCGAGTTCGGCGGTCGCTTCGTTCCTGAGACACTGATTCCTGCGTGTCAAGAATTGGAAGCCGCCTTCGTTGATGCTTGGGCTGACCCAACATTCCGCAAAGAACTAGATGAAGTGCTGCATGAATATGCGGGCCGACCCAGCATGATCACGGAGTGTCACAACCTCAGTGAGCAGTTGGGTATTCGCCTGATTCTCAAGCGCGAAGATTTGAATCACACAGGATCGCACAAGATCAACAATGTGATTGGTCAAACTCTGTTGGCAAAGCGTATGGGCAAGAAGCGCATCGTTGCCGAGACTGGCGCTGGTCAGCACGGTGTGGCATCGGCGACTGCGGCTGCATTGATGGGTCTTGAATGCAAGGTCTATATGGGTGCGGTTGACGTCGCCCGTCAAGAATTGAATGTGTTCCGTATGCGTCTTCTTGGTTCAGAAGTTGAAGCAGTCACGTCTGGAAGCCAGACCCTCAAAGATGCAGTCAATGAAGCAATGCGTGATTGGGTTGCAACTGTTGAGTCGACGCATTACTGCCTCGGTTCCGTCATGGGTCCACACCCGTACCCCTACATGGTTCGCCAGTTTCACCGTGTGATTGGTGACGAGGCCTACGTGCAGTGCAATGATTTACTTGGCACTAATCCAGACTTCGTTGTTGCTTGTGTCGGTGGCGGTTCAAACGCTATGGGAATCTTCTCGGGTTTCGTTGACACCCCTGCTCGCTTGATTGGTGTGGAACCAGCTGGTGGAGCAGCTGTCGGACGTGGTCAACCCGGTGTCGTACACGGCATGAAGAGTTACCTCATGCAGGATGAGCACGGACAGGTAGCTGAAGCGCACAGTATTTCTGCCGGTCTTGATTACCCTGGCGTCGGGCCAGAGCATTCATATCTTGCGTCTATTGGTCGATCGGAGTATCCGACAGTTACCGATGATGAAGTGATCAGTGCGTTCCAAGTGATGTCTCGTGCAGAAGGAATCATTCCTGCTCTCGAATGTGCACATGCCATGGCGTGGATTATCCGCGAGGCCCCGAAAATGCAGGGCAAGACTGTTCTCATGAACTTGTCTGGTCGCGGTGATAAGGATGTTGGTCAGATGATGAGCATTCTGGGCGGCGTGAAGTGAGTGGTCGTTTAGAGACTGCTCTTCGTGCGCGCATTGATGCGGGTGGAAAATGTCTTGTCCCGTACATCACGGGCGGGTACCCGGGATGGGTGGAATCGATTCGTGCGTGTGCAGCCAATGGCGCCGATGCGGTTGAGATCGGAATTCCTTTTTCTGATCCAGTGATGGATGGCCCCATCATCCAGCAGGCATCTCAGGTGTCGCTTGATGCTGGTACAACGCCTTTGTCGATTCTTCATGAAGTGCGAACACTGGATGTCGGAATTCCTTTGGCAGTGATGTGTTACTACAACACAGTTTTTCATGCGGGCGAGAAGCGTTTTGCTTCTGACTTGGCCGCAGCAGGAATCTCGGCTGCAATCGTGCCCGATCTTCCACTAGAAGAATCTGGTCCATGGACGTCTGCTGCAGATGAAGCAGGAATTGAGACTGTCATGCTCGCTGCGCCAACGGCTCCTGATGAGCGTTTGCCGCGAGTGACGGAGCGTGCTCGTGGATTCGTGTACTCCGTGGGATTACTTGGAGTGACAGGCGAGCGAGTAACACTTGCCGGAACAGCGACTGCCTTAGCGGCACGGGTCATGAAGGTGACAACGAAGCCCGTGCTCGTTGGTGTGGGTGTGTCGAATGCTGAGCAGGCCGTGGAAGCGAGTCGCGTCGCTGATGGCGTGATTATGGGAGCCTCTGTTGTGCGTCGCATGATCGAAGGCGGTCCCGATGCCGTGGGTGCCTATGTTCGCGAAGTGCGTCAGGCGCTCGATTCTACGAAGTGGTGAGATGAGCATCTTTGGTTCCGGCGGATGCGAGCTGTGTGAAGCGGCCCGAATGTCTGAGTGGTTCTACGAAGACGAGGAATGTTGGATCGCAGAGTGTGAATCATGCGCTGTTCCGATGGTCGTGTGGCGCGAGCACGATGCCAATCCGTCTGAGGAAGTAAAGACTCGTCTCCACGAGAAGTTGGAAAAGGTCGTTGAGGAGTTCTTTGACTTTGAAATGCGTATCGACAACAACATGCGAACTATTCCCGATCACTACCATGCCCATGCGCGTCCAAAGGGCGGCTTCTATGGGTACGGGTTACGTCGCGCCAAGTAATCTTTTGGGATGTTGAAGCAAGGCTCCAAAGCACCAAAGATTGAGTTACTGGACCAGAACGGCAAGCCATGGTCGCTTGCTGCGCAGGGCAAGAAAAAGGTTCTTGTGTACTTCTACCCGAAGGCCGACACGCCAGGATGCACGACGCAATCTTGTGGATTGCGGGATATCAAAGCTGATGTTGGTCGCGCAGCAATCATTGGCATCAGCCCTGACAAGCCAGAGAAGCAGAAGAAGTTCGATGATAAGTATGAACTCGGTTTTCCATTACTCGCAGATACTGAACATACAGTTGCGGAAGCATTCAAAGTATGGAAAGAGAAGTCAATGTACGGCCGCAAGTACATGGGTATTGAGAGATCTGCTTTCTTGATTCAAGACGGTGTCGTCCTGGAAGCTTGGTACAAGATCTCTCCTGCAGACACTCCGAAGAACCTCTTGAAGGCTCTCGGAAAATGAACGACTTTCCTGCGCCCATCGATGTTCTTCCGCATCGTTCGCCGTTTCTCTTCATTGATCGCATCAGCGCACTTGAACCTGGTGTCAAGGCAGTAGGCCACTGGCAGTTAACGGGCGATGAGTGGTTCTTCTCTGGACACTTCCCGGGTCGTCCTACGTTGCCTGGTGTTTTGATGTGTGAGGCAATCGCGCAACTCGGTGCGTATGCACTTCTTGTGAAGCCAGAGTTCTCGACGAAGTTGCCTTTGTTTGGTGGCATTGATGGCGCCCGTTTTCGTCGCCAAGTCGTGCCTGGCGATGAGTTGGAACTGCAGGCAGACTTGGGCCGGATTAGTGCGCGTGCTGGAAAAGGTTCGGGACGAGCATTAGTCAACGGTGAAGTAGCGTGCGAACTTGATTTGATGTTCGTCTTCGCCGACCGTTAACTCTGTTTATCTGATTACTCGCAGAGGATTATTCTGCGTTGATGGCTTGGTTGAACTCTGAGATTCCACGACGGTTCATTGTTGATGACCTCGTGATTCGTTCCTTAGAAGTGTCTGACGCGGGCCAAGTTGTTGAGGCCGTCACGGAAAGCCTGTCAGAACTTTTGCAGTGGATGCCATGGGCTCAGTTTGAACCGCAGTCCGTGACTCAACGCGAAGAGTTGATTGCACAATGGTCAAAAGATTGGGAAGAGAAGAAAGATTTCCCAGTCGGCATATTTCGTGATGACCAACTTGTGGGTTGCTCTGGTCTTCACCTGCGGCATGGAGTTGGTCAGATTGAGATTGGCTACTGGGTTCGCACAGCTTGTGTGGGGCAGGGAATAGCCACTCGTGTTACTAGTGTCCTGACAGGCGTGGCACTTGCACTGCCCGAGGTCCATGAAGTCCTCATCGCACATGACGTCGCAAACGTATGTTCTCAATTCATTCCCGAGAGACTCGGTTTTACGATGGTGAAGGAATATGAAAGCGCTCTAGAAGCGAATACATCCTCAGGTCGTACAAGACTGTGGTCGATGAAGCGCGATGCGTGGCACGCTGACTAGGACGCAGGCGCGATGATGATGGACCCGTTGTGTCCGCCAAAACCAAAGTTGTTGGAGATAGCAGGGCCAGGGGTCCACTCACGTCCTTCGCCGATGACAAGGTCAATACTCATTGTCGGGTCTAGGACTGTTGTTCCGGCAGTGGGGGGAATGATCTTGTGTTGGAAGGAGAGAAGTACCTGTGCTGCTTCAAGGGCTCCAGCCGCACCGAGTGCATGTCCGGTGACGCCCTTGCCGCTAGTGACTGGAACAGCCTTTGCTCCGAACACCTCTGTCACGGCCTGTGCTTCGGCAGCGTCGTTCAGTGGCGTTGAAGTGCCATGCGCATTGACGAGAGCGATATCGGCGGGAGACAGTCCTGCTTCATCGAGTGCAAGATGAATGCACTTGATAGCTCCGGTGCCGCCAGGTGATGGTGCAGTGATGTGGTGAGCGTCAGCATTGCTGCCAGCGCCAAGAATCTCTCCGAGAATGGTTGCGCCACGAGCGACTGCCAAGTCGTATCGCTCGAGAATAAACACGGCTGCGCCTTCTCCCATGACGAAGCCATTACGACGTTCATCAAATGGCATTGACTCGCCAGTTGATGACAATGCGGTCATGTTGCCGAAGCCTGCAAGGGAAGTTGCTGTAGCTGCGCATTCAGAACCACCAGATGCCACGGCGTCACAACGACCCCATGCAATCAGACGGGCTGCATATCCAAGTGCGTGAGTGCCCGCGGCGCATGCCGTACAGATCGTTTCGTTCGGGCCTTGGAGGCCGTACTTCATGGAGATGGCCGCACCTGATGCATTGGCCATCATCATGGGAACAAGGAAAGGGGAGACGCGTCGGTCACCCTTGTCGAGACGGATTTGAATTTGTTCCTCGAGTGTGTGCAATCCGCCGATGCCGGTGGCAAAGATGGTGCCAAAGCGTGAAGGATCTACGCCAATCTCTCCAGCTTGTTCAAATGCTTCGGCGGCTGCAGCCAAAGCAAACTGCTCGACTCGATCAGCGCGGCGAGCTTCCTTCGGTCCGGGGAAATACGGAAGCGGATCCCAATCATCAACTATCAGTGACGTGGTGCCATTGATTCCAGATCCGAACAGACCCTTCCAATAGTTCTCTTTGCCGTGACCACATGGCGCGACAACGCCAAGACCAGTAATCGCGACGCGGTGTCCTGCGCCAATCATGTCGGGGGAGTAGTCCTAGTTAGAGCTTGCCGGTGATGATGGCAAAGGCCTGACCAACGGTGGTGACGTCAGTGAGTTCTTCTTCTGGCACTTCAATGCCGAATTCTTCTTCAAGTGCCATCACGAGTTCAACGACGTCAAGTGAGTCGGCGTCCAAGTCGTCAGCAAAACTTGCTTCCATGGTGACCTTTGATGCGTCGACGGACAACGTCTCCACTGCACACTTCACAAAGCGATCAAAATTTTCGTTGCTCATAATTTCTCCTTGATTTGAGTTCTATTTTCGCACAATGACCTTGGTCAAGACGGTGTTTTGACGGGTCTAGTGACCCATACCTAATCCGCCATCAACAGGAATCACGGCTCCGGTGATGTACGCGCCGTCGTCACCTGCAAGAAAGGCCACCACACCTGCGATTTCTTCGGGCGTCGCCATTCTGTTGAGGGGCACTGCAGACGTCAATTCCTTCAGTCGATCCTCACCGAGAGCTGCAGTCATATCGGTGGCAACGGGGCCTGGAGCCACAACATTGACAGTGATACTGCGAGATCCAAGCTCTCGTGCGAGTGACCGTGCAAAACCGACGAGGCCTGCCTTTGAGGCCGCGTAATTGGCTTGCCCTGCGGAGCCGAGTAGCCCGACGACCGAGGACATCAAGATGATGCGACCCTTACGCGCTTTCAGCATCCCTTGGGTCGCTCGCTTCACGACTCGAAAAGCAGCGGTGAGGTTTGCGTCAACGACGTTGGAGAAGTCAGCCTCGCTCATGCGTAGCAGCAAAGTGTCCTTTGTAATGCCGGCGTTGGATACCAAAATCTCAACGGGGCCGAAGTGCTCTTCAACAGCCTTGAAGGCAGCATCTACTTGTGCCGTGTCGGTGACATCGCACTGGACGCCGAAGAACTCTGCCGGTGGAGGAGATGAGTTGTACGTGACAGCAACTTTGTCTCCTAGTTGTGCGAAACGTTGAGCACATGCAAGACCAATGCCGCGTGAGCCACCAGTGATGAGAACGACACGACTCATTGTGCACCCCATTCAAGAATCGCACTTGCTGCAGTCATGCCAGCGCCAAAGCCAACGAGAAGAACAAGGTCTCCTTCTTTTGGTTTTGTTTGATCGAAATCACCGAACAGAGCGAGCGGAATCGATGCAGACGAGGTGTTGCCGGTTTCGTGAATCACTACTGATGCTCGATCCATAGAGATGCCGAGACGCTCACAAGCGGCAGAGATGATTCTGATATTGGCTTGATGCGGAACGATGACGTTGATCTGATCTGCGGTGACACCAGCATGAGCCATCGACTTCTGAGCACTATCTACCATGATGCGAACAGCGCGACGGAAAACTTCTTTCCCGTCCATGTGCAAGGTCTCGCCGATATTTGAGTACAAAATCTCTTCGGCTGAACCATCGGCATCAAGATCCCAACCCAAGAGTTGACCATGACCATTTGTTGCTTCAAGCACTGCGGCGCCGGAACCATCTGCAAAAAGAATTGCAGTGTTGCGGTCTGTCCAATCAGTGATGCGACGCAAAGTGTCAGTACCAATGAGGAGAATGCGTTCTGCTCCCATTGCAATAAGACCATGTGCATTGACTAATCCGTAGACAAAGCCAGAGCACGCTGCATTGATGTCGAACGCACCGCAACGTAAACCGAGAGCATTCTGAACAGTCGCTGAGGTTGCAGGCACTGTTCTGTCAGGCGTTGTTGTTGCAAGAACAAGAGCGTCGATGGACGTCGGGTCAATACCCGCCATCTGAAGCGCTGCTGCACCGCTGGCGATACTTAGTTCGGCTGTTGAACCACCGATATGCCGACGATGGATTCCGGTTCGTTCGCGAACCCATTCATCGCTGGTGTCAATTGTTTTGGCGAGATCATGGTTTGTGACGGTCTCATGGCCAAGGGCTGTACCCCAGCCTGTGAAGCGGGCGCCACGAACATTGGAAGGAATCTTGGGCATCGTTCTTCTTCCCGCTATACCGAGCGCAGCCATGCGATGGGCTGGTGAGTTGTCACTCTCTCGCCTTCAACAGCGATGAAGTTCTGAATCACTCCTGCAAAAGGGGAGCGCACGTCGTTGTCGCCAACGCGACCAATGATGTGGCCAACATTGATCTGCGAGCCCACAGTCACCGACGACTCAGGAGAAAACAAACCTGCTGAAGGGCTGACGACGAGGCGCTCTACGGCAAAAAGGTGTTCACCTTCTAATTGTGCAGCACCCGTAGGAGACGACGCGTTGACCCATTCGATGAGCTTGTCGAGTTCTTCGGGGGTGGAGACAGTGATCGTCCGTGCGTCATCCACAGTTCGCTTTGCCATGCCCGTGAGGACACCACCAGGACCCAGTTCGACAAAACCTGTGACGCCTAGTTCTTGCATGGTGAGCAAGCAATGCTTCCAACGAACAGGGCTTGACAACTGTGCTGAAAGAAGTGACGACCATTCTTCACCTGAAGAGTGAGCGATGGCGTCAACGTTTGAAATCACAGGTACTTCAACGTCTCGTGGTGAAGCCAAGGCGATTGCAGAGCGTAAACGTTCTCTTGCTGCGGTCATGAATGGCGTGTGGAACGCTCCAGAAACTTGGAGCGGCATGATCTTCTTCGCCCCGAGCTCTTTGGCGTGCTCACCAGCTGATGCAACTCCTGCAGGGGAGCCGGCAATTACTACTTGTCCAGGTGCATTGAAGTTGGCAACCCATACGTCCGCATCAGCGCGACGGCATGCAACCTCGACAAGATCATCGTCAAGACCAAGTACTGCAGCCATCGTGCCAGGGCTTGCGAGGCCAGCTTCGTGCATGGCATCAGCGCGTTCCACAACGAGTCGCACACCATCTTCAAACGACAAAGCGCCTGTCGCGGTTAACGCCGTGTATTCGCCCAAGCTGTGTCCGGCACAGAAGCTGGGTTCAATTCCTAGTCGTTCAACGGCGTCAAGAACCATGAGAGATGAAACGAATGTCGTGAGTTGTGCATTGCGAGTGTCTTTCAGGACCTCGGCGTCTGCATCTAATAGGAGCGCTCCGACATCCCTGCCCGACACGTCAGAGGCTTCGTCCACCAATTCCCAGCTGTCATGACCGACCCAGGGACGACCCATTCCAGGTCGCTGGGAGCCTTGGCCGGGGAATGTGAACGCGAGCATGGTGAAAAAACCTTAGACGGGAGCATGGTGGCAAGACTGTTACCACTAAGTAGGGCGGGAGGTGTCTTCGCCGATACGCTCTCATGCTCCTGGCCCGAGTGGCGGAATGGCAGACGCGACGGACTCAAAATCCGTTGTCCGGAAGGGCGTGTGGGTTCGAGTCCCACCTCGGGCACCCAGGTGATTCATACACTGAGTGGTATGGGTCAACGTATTCTCCACAGGCGGCTGTCTTCGGCTTCAGCTCGTCTGAAGGAGTTGCAGAAGGAATTGCTCGTCGTAAAGGACCAAATGTCGCATTTGGTTGACGATGCAGAGGATCTCTCTCTTCGGGCTTTGGTCTCAGAAACCCCCTTGGCAGACCAGGAATATCGTGAAGCCAAGCGCCATGCGGACACAATTGTCAAGCATCATGATCAGTTGGTGGTTGAAATTGGCGAGGTACAGGCAAAGATTGATGATCTGCTCGACCGAATGAAGGAGTCCACTCGATGAGTATTCGTGTTGTGATTGCTGAGGACGAGGCGATCATTCGTCTCGACTTGAAAGAGACCCTCGAAGAAGAGGGCTACATCGTTGTTGGCGAGACTGGCCGCGGCGACAAAGCGGTTGACCTTGTTCGAGAGCACAGACCTGATCTCGCCATTCTTGATATCAAGATGCCGGGCATGGATGGTCTTGAGGCAGCACGTCTCATCACCAAGGATCGCATCTGTGGAGTTCTTGTTCTTACGGCGTTTAGTCAGCGAGAGATTATTGAAGAGGCCCGTGATGCTGGTGCGCTTGCTTATTTGGTGAAGCCGTTCCAGAAGAGTGATCTGATTCCTGCCATCGAAGTCGCCATTGGTCGTTTTCGTGAGATGCAAGCACTCAATGGCGAAGTAGAAGTTCTTGGCGAACAACTGGAAGCTCGTAAATCCATTGATAGGGCCAAGGGCATTCTCATCGACCAGTTCAAGATGTCTGAAGCTGATTCGTATGGATTCATTCAGCGCGGCGCGATGAACCACCGCACAACAATGAAGGCTGTTGCCGACATGGTTGTCTCTGGTGAGCTTCGTCCCGAATAGATGTAGATAGGGGAGCGACATGCTTTTGATGGCTCTCGACGGAAACTCGCTCGCATATCGAGCCTTCTTTGCCTTGCCTGACGACATGACCAATGCAAGTGGCCAAGTCACCAACTCGGTCTATGGCTTCACCACGATGTTGCTGACGTTGGTGAAGGATCACAAGCCTGATGGCATCGCTGTTGTTTTTGATCGGCCCGAGCCGACCTTCCGTCACGAGGCAATTCCTGAGTACAAAGCGCAGCGTGACAAGGCGCCAGAAATTCTGATTCAACAGTTGGGAATTATTCGCGAACTTCTTGACGCAATGGGCATCAAGTGGTTTGAGCTAGCGGGCTTTGAGGGTGATGACATCATTGCAACTCTTGCGACACACGCGAATGATCAAGGCCACGACATCATCGTCGTGACGGGAGATCGCGACAGTTACCAACTCGTGCAAGATCCGCACATCCGTGTTCTGTATAACAAGCGTGGCGTGAGCGACTATGCCTTGTACGACGAAGCCGGAATTCTTGAACGCACTGGTGTCACGCCAGCGCAGTACGCCGACTACGCAGCTCTTCGCGGTGACCCCAGCGACAATCTTGACGGCATTCCGGGCGTCGGAGAAAAGACTGCGGCAAAGCTCATCAATCAATACGGAAATATTCATGACGTAGTTGCTGCCGCAGAGGCGCAGACACCAAAACTAAAAGCCGGATTACTTGAACACGGCGAACGAGTGATTCGTAACGCCGCCATCATGGTGTTGAAGCGTGATGTTCCTGTCGAGATTGATCTGAATGCACTCGCACCCGTGCCTGATGTAGGCGCGACAATGAAGATGTTCGATTTTCTTGAGTTCAAAACAATGGGTCGCCGTCTGAACGACACCATTAAGAACAATGGTTGGTCCACCCGAGGTGAGACCGTTGAAATCTCTTCCACTGAGACCCCTGTGGTGAGTGTCGTTCTCAATGAAGTAGAAGTTCTCGATACGGAAGCGAAGGCGTTATCTGCACTTTCTTCATTGATTGAACTGACAATTTCCGCTCGTTTCGTCGGTGAGCCTGGGCGCTCTGAAGTGGACGGTCTCGCAGTCGTTCTCGATGCAGGACGTGGCTCTGTTGCGTATCTTCCGCGTGAGGTATTCCTCTCTGAGAAGGTGTCGCGTCTCTTGGCGTCAGCGCCCTCTGTGGTGATGCATGATGCCAAGAGTGCAATGCGATCTCTGTTGGTTGACGGAATTGACATCACTGCTCTTCGTCTTGATACATCCATTGCGGCGTATCTCATTGACCCATCACGATCGAGTTACTCGTTGTCTGACGTTTCATTGTCATTCCTTGGAAGTACTCCCTCTACCGCTGCAGAGGCTTCTGGTCAGTTCGACTTTGGTGGTCAATCAGATGACGACAATGTTCGCGCGACTGCAGAGGCAGCACTTTTTGTGGCTGCCCTGAAGCCTGTTCTCACTGCACAACTCAAGAACATCGCAAACACCGATCTCTATAACCAGATGGAGAATCCGCTCGTCCATGTGTTGGCAAAGATGGAAAGCGTCGGTGTCGGTGTTGACAAGAAAGCTTTGGAAAGCATTCGTGATCGACTTGCGGAGGAAACAACGACACTCGCTGCGTCTCTCCGTGAAATTGCTGGTCGAGATTTCAACGTCAATTCACCAACACAACTCCGAGAGATTCTGTACACAGACAAGGGGTTGACGCCGGGGAAGAAGACAAAAACTGGCTACAGCACTGATGCTGCGACTCTTGAAAAGTTGCATGATGAATGGCCAGAGTTCATTGGACCTCTTCTTCGTTACCGAGAGATTGAAAAACTTCGATCTACGTATGGTGAAGGTTTGTTAAATGAGATTGCTGACGATGGTCGTATTCACGCCACCTTTAACCAAACGGTTGCACGAACAGGTCGTTTGAGTAGCGATAAGCCAAACCTCCACAACATTCCCGTTCGTAGTGATGAGGGTCGCATTTTCCGCACTGCATTCGTTGCGCCAAAGGGTTGGTCCCTCCTGGTGGCGGACTACAACCAAATCGAATTGCGTTGCATTGCTCATCTAGCGAATGACCCTGGTCTTGTGTCTGCGTTCCAAGCAGGCGAGGACATTCACACGTCGACTGCAGCTCGTGTGTTTGGTGTCAAGCCAACTGATGTCTCTCATGATCAGAGATCAAAAGCGAAGATGGTTTCGTATGGTCTTGCTTATGGCATGGAGGCCTACGGCTTGAGCCAACGTCTCTCCATTCCTGTTGATGAAGCATCAAGAATTCTCAATGCGTACTTTGAGGCGTTTCCCAACGTCAAGCAATACATGGATGATGCAATCCATCAGGCACGACAAGTTGGATACACGGAGACACTGTTCGGTCGACGTCGCCATATTGAAGAGTTGATGAGTGACAATTTCCGTATTCGACAAGCTGGTGAACGTCAAGCGATGAACGCTGCGATTCAGGGTCTTGCCGCCGACATCTTCAAGATCGCTCTTGTGAGAATCGATAAAGCCTTGGTGAAGGCCGGAGTACGAGCACGTGTTGTCCTTCAAGTACATGACGAGGTCATTGTTGAAGTTCCTGATGACGAAAAGGAAGTAGTGGGTCCGCTCGTCCTCGACATCATGAAGTCTGCTGCTGAATTGGTCGTGCCACTTGAGGTGAATGCAGCGTGGGGCCCGACATGGGCCGAAGCGAAGGGGTAGTCCCAATGTCGAGTGAGGTGGGGTCACATTGGTTTGAACCAATGGCCGATCACATGGGCTCTGCGTATCTGCGGTACTCGTTCACCAAGGGAACTGTTCAAGAAGTTGATCACATCATTTCGATGCTCGACCTGAAGCCAGGAATGCGTGTGCTCGATGTTGGGTGTGGACCAGGGCGCCATGCCTATGAATTTGCACGCAGAGGAATCAGTGTCCACGGAATTGATATCAGCCAAACCTTCGTTGACCTCGCTTCGGACGCCGCACCCAAGGGCGCCACTTTCGAGCGAATGGATGCGCGTGCTCTCACGTTTGATGCAGAGTTCGACGCGGCGGTGTGTCTCTGTCAAGGGGCATTTGGCTTGATGACCGCGAACGGGCAAGACGTTGATGTGCTGAAGGGAATCCGGCGTGCATTGAAAGACGGTGGCGGGCTGGCTCTGTCGGCCTTCAACGCCTATTTCGTGGTCAAATATTTCGAACAAGCAACCTTCGATGCGGGCTCAGGCGTGAACCATGAGGTGACGGAGATCCGTAACCAGGCAGGCGAGAGCCAGACCGTTGATTTGTGGACAGGGTGCTACACGCCGCGCGAGTTACGGCTCATGTTGTCGGCCTGCGATTTCGAGCCCCACAGCATTTCCAGTGTCGACCCAGGAGGCTATGTAGAGGGTCCGGCGACCACTGAGAGTTCCGAATTTCTGGTGGTAGCGTTTGCAACGCCCGTCCGACGGATGGGTACCCGTTAGCGGGTTTCATCGATATATCCCTATCCATTTCGAAAGACCAATTCCTTGTCCGACGCAGCACTCACTTCCGCCCCTATGGGAACCTTCGACGCGGAAGGCAACTACACCCCTCGTCAGATCACAGAGCGTGATCTCCCCACCACCTTCGCAGATGCCATTGAAGGCACCATGGTGGAACTCAAAGATGGTCAGCTTGTAACAGGCACCGTCGTCAAGATCGATCGCGATGGAGTGCTCCTTGAATTCGGTTACAAGACCGAAGGCGTCATCCCAACACGCGAACTTGCAATCAAGAATGATGTCAACCCGCACGATGTTGTGAAGCTCGGCGAAAAAGTTGAAGCTCTTGTTCTTACTCTTGAGGACAAAGAAGGTCGCCTCGTTCTTTCCAAGAAGCGCGCACAGTACGAAAAGGCCTGGGGCGAAATCGAAAAGAAGAAGGAAGAAGAAGGCGTTGTTCACGGAACCGTCATCGAAGTCGTCAAGGGTGGACTCATCGTCGACATCGGTCTTCGCGGATTCCTTCCTGCATCTCTCGTTGAACTCCGTCGCGTTCGTGACCTTCAGCCGTACATCGGTATGACAATCGACGCCAAGATCATCGAACTCGATCGCAACCGCAACAACGTCGTCCTTTCTCGTCGTGCTTTCCTCGAAGAGAACCAGAAGGAAACCCGCGACGACTTCCTCAACAATCTCAAGTCCGGCGAAATTCGCCACGGAAAGATTTCTTCGGTTGTCGCTTTCGGTGCATTCGTTGATCTCGGTGGCATGGACGGACTCATTCACGTGTCCGAGCTTTCTTGGAAGCATGTTGAGCACCCATCACAGGTCGTGCAGATCGGTGACGAAGTCACAGTTCAAGTTCTTGACGTCGACTTCAGTCGCGAGCGCATCAGCCTCTCGCTCAAGGCAACGCAGCAAGACCCATGGCAAGAGTTCGCTGGCAGCCACGAAGTGGGCCAGTTGGTCTACGGCCGCGTGACGAAGCTTGTACCGTTCGGTGCATTCGTCCAGGTAGGCGATGGCATCGAGGGCCTTGTGCACATCTCCGAAATGTCCGCACATCATGTTGAATCCGCTGAGCAGGTTGTTGCACCAGGCGAAGAGTTGTGGGTCAAGATCATTGATCTCGACCTTGCACGTCGTCGCATCTCAATCTCCATCAAGCAGGCTGCTGAAGGTGGCGAACTCGCCGCTGAGTACCAGGGTCAGTTCGACGTTGATGAGCACGGCAACTGGGTCGGTGGCGATGACACCGAGCGTGAAGCTGCATGGGCTGAGTACTACAAGGAATACGGTCAGCCTGGCGAAGAGGGTGCAGCTCCTGCAGCACCCGAAGCTGAGCAGGCCTAAACCTCTCTGATCTCATGATCCTGATCGGGCTCACCGGCGGGATTGGTTCCGGCAAATCCACTGTTTCGTCACTGTTGGCGAAACGTGGTGCCGTCATCATTGATGCAGACGCGATAACCCGCGAGTTGCAGCAGCGTGGTGCACCACTACTTGGCGTGCTTGCCGAGCGTTTTGGTGCTCACATCATTGCTGCAGATGGTTCTCTCATTCGCGAAGAGCTTCGCAACATCGCCTTTAGTGATGCTGATGCCCTGAAGGATCTGAACAAGATTGTTCACCCAGCGGTGGCAACTGAGATGGATCGTCGCATGGAAGAAGTGCGCAACACCGACAAGGTGGTTATTCTCGACATTCCTCTTCTGACAGAGAACCCGCGTAAAGGCTTGTGCGGCATTGTCGTCGTTGACGTTCCAGTGGAAGTGCAAGTCGCTCGTCTTGCTGAATTCCGAGGAATGAAGGAAGAAGACGCGAGGGCAGTGATTGCAAAGCAGGCAACTCGCGAAGAGCGAACAAAGATTGCCGATCAAGTGATTGATAACTCTGGAGATTTGGAATCCTTGCAAGTACAAGTGGATGCGGTGTGGCAGTGGGCTCAGCAACTACCTCCTGCAACTGAAGATGCAGGTACTCGTGAGAGTAAGACTTCTCCAAATGAGAATCCCTGACATCTGCTGTCGGTACGATTCACCCCATGCCGGCATTTGAAGTTGTTTCTCATTTTGAGCCAGCCGGTGATCAGCCCACAGCCATCGCAGAACTCAGTGCAGGCATAGAAGCGGGAGAACGCTTCCAGACGCTGCTCGGCATCACGGGCTCAGGCAAGTCGGCAACTATCGCCTGGACAATTGAAAAGACTCAGCGAGCAACTCTCATCCTTGCTCCGAACAAGAGCCTCGCAGCGCAACTTGCTTCAGAGATGAAAGAGTTTTTCCCGAACAATCGAGTTGAATTTTTCGTCAGCTACTACGACTATTACCAACCTGAGGCCTACATACCGTCGAGTGACACCTTCATCGAGAAGGATTCGTCCGTCAACGAAGAGATTGATCGGCTTCGACATTCAGCTACTGCTGCGCTGCTGACGCGCAACGACACAATCGTGGTCGCCAGTGTGTCGTGTATTTACGGTATGGGGGACCCTGAGGAGTATCGAGGACAACTTCTCGAACTTCACGTAGGAGTTGACTACGACCAACGCAGCATTCTCCGTCGAATGGTGGACTTGCAATACGACCGCAATGACATGACATTGGGTCGAGGAAATTTCCGTGTCCGCGGAGACACCGTGGAGATTCATCCTGCCTATGAAGAGAATGTTCTTCGCATCGAAATGTTCGGCGACACAGTCGATCGCATCACGATGATTGATGTTCTGACCGGTGAGACGTTGCAAGAACTGAGTGAGATCGTCGTGTTTCCGGCAACTCACTACGTTGCTGGTGATGACAGATTGCGTCGCGCTGTTGCAGGCATCGAAAAAGAACTGCAAGAACAACTGGCGCTCTTTGAATCGCAAGGGAAGCTTCTGGAGGCTCAACGTCTGAGAATGAGAACGCAGTACGACCTCGAGATGATTCAAGAGATGGGCTATTGCAATGGCATTGAGAACTATTCAATGCATATTGATGGTCGAGAGCCTGGTCAGCCACCCTTCACTTTGCTGGATTATTTCCCGAAAGACTTCTTGCTCATCATTGATGAGAGCCACGTCGCTGTTCCTCAGTTGCATGCGCAGTTTGCAGGCGACAGAAGTCGTAAAGAGACTTTGGTGGAACATGGCTTCCGACTCCCCAGCGCCAAGGAGAATAGGCCTCTTCGCTTTGAGGAAACGATTGAGCGAATTAATCAATGCATCTTTATGTCGGCAACGCCCGCTCCCTTTGAACTGAAACACAGCACCAAGGTTGTTGAACAGATTGTTCGCCCCACGGGTCTCGTGGACCCAGAGGTGATTGTTCGGCCGAGTAAGGGCCAGATTGACGACATCATCGAAATGGTGCGAGGTCGCATTGAAATTGGAGACCGAGTTCTCATCACCACACTGACAAAGAAGATGGCCGAAGATTTGACGGAGTATCTGCTCGAACAGGGACTCAATGTGCGGTATCTCCATAGCAACATCGACACCCTGCAGCGCATTGAGATTCTCCGCGGGCTTCGCCTCGGTGAGTTTGATGTGCTCGTAGGCATCAACCTTCTTCGCGAGGGTCTTGACTTGCCGGAAGTATCTCTTGTGGCAATTCTTGATGCAGACAAGGAAGGTTTCCTTCGTAGTGAAACGTCACTGATTCAGATGATCGGACGTGCTGCACGAAACGTGGCTGGCCAAGTGGTGATGTACGCCGACAAGATCACGCCATCCATGGAGAGGGCTATTGGCGAAACCAAGCGTCGTCGGGAAACCCAGATTGCCTACAACCTGGAGCATGGGATCAATCCTCAAACAATCCGCAAAGCAGTGGGAGACATTCTTTCGGTTATCACGGGCGGGGACGGAACAGCACCTATTCCGGGCAAGGGCCAACGTCGTAATCGCGAACGAGACAAGGTGAAGGCAGAGATCAAGTCGCTCCCTCAACAGGAATTGCAACGCCTTATTCAGACCCTTGAACAAGAGATGAATGATGCCGCAACCGACCTCAAATTTGAGTATGCAGCTCGCCTCAGGGATGAGATAAATGACCTCCGCCGGGAACTTCGTGACGCCAAGTGATGGGTGAGTAACCTTCCGTAGGTGGCTGACAAAATCATCGTTCGCGGAGCACGCGAGCACAACCTGAAGAACATCAGTCTCGAACTGCCTCGCGACAAACTCATTGTTTTTACAGGTCTGTCCGGCAGTGGAAAGAGTTCCCTTGCGTTCGACACCATTTACGCTGAGGGTCAGCGTCGATACGTTGAAAGTCTCTCTGCTTATGCTCGTCAATTCCTTGGCCAAATGGATAAGCCCGATGTTGATGTCATCGAAGGTTTGAGCCCTGCGATTTCAATTGACCAAAAATCAGCATCTCGTAACCCTCGTTCCACTGTGGGCACGATTACGGAAATTTATGACTACCTGCGTCTTTTGTACGCGCGCATTGGAGTGCAGCATTGCCCGACTGACGGAACCAAACTGCAGCGCCAGACGCCGTCACAAATAGTTGACCGGATCATGAAGCTCGAAGAAGGCACTCGCTTCCAAGTGCTCGCACCAGTTGTCCGTGGACGAAAAGGCGAATACGACACGCTCTTAGCTGACCTCGCTGGCCAAGGCTTTGTTCGTGCCCGAATCGATGGCGAGGTACGGGACATTGCAGAGTTCCTGGCTTCTGGCGAGAAACTGGCCCGATACGAGAATCACACGATTGACATTGTGGTGGACCGCTTGGTCCGACGTGATGACATTGATCGTCGTCTGACTGATTCACTTGAAACCGCTCTGAAGCTTGCAGACGGCGTCGCAGGTGTTGAACTCGTCGGAAAAGATGGCGAGGAAAGTGAAACACTTACTTTTAGCCAACATCTTGCGTGTCCGAAATGTGATGCCAGCTTCGAAGAGCCCGCACCCCGCAACTTCTCATTCAACTCTCCCTATGGTGCGTGTGAAAACTGCGACGGTCTGGGCACCAAGTTTGAAGTTGATGCGGAGTTGGTGATTCCTGACCCATCAATGTCGTTGCGTGATGGTGCTCTCGCTCCATGGCGCAGTGCTCACACGCAGTACTTCCATCGCATGCTCGTTGCACTTGCAGAGCAAGAAGACATAGACATCGATAAGCCTTGGTCAAAGGTTCCGGCGAAGCATCAGAAACTGGTCTTGCACGGCAAGGCAGGTGCGATGCAGGTGAAGTACCGCAATCGTTTTGGCAAGACACGACAATTCAGTACTTCGTACGAGGGTGTGATTCCGTGGATCAAGCGCCGTCACGTCGATGCAGAGAGCGACTGGACGCGTGAGCAGTTTGAGACCTATATGCGTGAGGTGCCGTGTCCTGTCTGTGAGGGTGCGCGACTGAAGCCAAGTTCGCTCGCAGTGACCGTGAACGACAAGCACATCTCTGCTGTTTGTGACATGTCGATTGGTGAATCCGCATCGTTCCTTTCCGGTCTGACACTCAGTGATCGGGATGCCATGATCGCCGAACGAATCACCAAAGAGATCAATGCCCGTCTTGGGTTTTTGCTAGACGTCGGACTCGACTATCTGACACTTTCTCGTTCTGCTGGCACTCTTGCAGGCGGTGAAGCGCAACGCATTCGTTTGGCCAGCCAGATTGGTTCGGGTCTGGTGGGGACTCTGTACGTATTGGACGAGCCAAGTATTGGTCTTCATCAGCGCGACAATCGCCGATTAATTGAGACCTTGCTTCGTCTCCGCGATCTCGGCAACACGGTCATTGTTGTGGAGCACGACGAAGAAACAATTAAGGAAAGCGACTGGATTGTCGACATTGGTCCAGGTGCTGGTGAACACGGCGGTGAAGTCGTGTACAGCGGTCCCGTGTCTGGTATTGCGAAGGCAAAGGAATCCATTACAGGTCGTTATCTGACAGGGAAAGCATCAATCGCGGTGCCAGAGAAGCGCCGTAGCCCAAGTGGAGATGTGATCACGATTAAGGGCGCCCGTGAGCACAACCTGCAGGAACTTGATGTTGAGATTCCGCTTGGTTGTTTTATTGCGGTCACTGGTGTGTCGGGAAGCGGTAAGAGCACGCTGATCAGAGACATTTTGCTTCCAGCGATGATGCAGCGCATTTATAAGAGCAAGGAAGCTCCTGGAAAGCATCGAACCGTGGAAGGTATTGATGCGATCGACAAAGTGATTGATATGGACCAATCGCCGATTGGTCGTACTCCACGTTCGAACCCTGCGACATATACGGGAGTTTTCGATTCCATTCGAAAGCTCTTTGCAGCGGCGCCTGAATCAAAGGTGCGGGGTTATCAACCTGGTCGCTTCAGTTTCAATGTTCAGGGTGGTCGATGCGAAGCCTGTTCGGGTGACGGAACGATCAAGATTGAAATGCACTTCTTACCAGACGTGTACGTGCCATGTGAGGTGTGCAAGGGTGCTCGCTATAACAGGGACACTCTTGAGATCACATTCAAGGGTAAGAACATCGCGGAAGTTCTCAATATGCCGGTGTCAGAGGCGCTTGAATTCTTCTCCAATCAGCCTTCGATTGCGCGCCACATGCAGACCCTTGTTGACGTCGGACTGGGTTACGTTCGCCTGGGGCAATCAGCGCCGACTCTGTCTGGTGGCGAAGCTCAGCGTGTGAAGCTTGCGAGCGAATTGGCAAAGCGCTCAACAGGGCACACCATGTACTTGCTTGATGAGCCAACAACAGGATTGCATTTTGAAGATGTTCGTCGTCTTCTCACTGTTCTGTCCCGATTGGTCGATCAAGGCAACACGGTCTTAGTGATTGAGCACAATCTTGATGTCATCAAGACCGGAGACTGGCTCATTGATTTGGGGCCAGAAGGTGGAAACGGTGGCGGAACCATTGTGGGGACGGGGACTCCGGAAGACATCGCTGCCATTGGGGAGAGTCACACGGGTCGCTACTTAGCTCCGTTGTTAGGGATGCCCGTGCCGACGCCGAGCAGTGTCAAGAAGGCAGCAACAAAGAAGGCACCCGCAAAACCTGCTGCAAAGAAAAAGGCAGCGCCATCAAAGACTCCAGCCAAGTCGAAGAAGTAGTTATGTCGGTGCAGCGTCCTCCTGCTGGTTCGATACCCACATCTCCAGGGTCCTACCAATTCAAGGATGAGCACGGTCGTGTGATCTACGTCGGGAAAGCCTCAAATCTTCGTCAGCGACTGTCGAATTACTTCCAGGATCCATCACAACTGCATCCAAGAACTGCATCAATGGTGCAAACAGCAACTGACGTTGAATGGATAGAAGTCCGCAATGAAGTCGAAGCACTCATCCTTGAGCACTCACTGATCAAACAGCATCACCCTCGTTTCAATGTTCGCCTACGAGATGACAAGAGTTATCCGTTCTTGGCCGTCACTGTGGATGAGGAGTATCCGAGGGCGGTCGTGATGCGCGGTACGAAGCGCAAAGGGACCCGTTACTTTGGCCCGTATCCGCACGCCTGGGCTATTCGCGAAACATTAGACCTCTTGCTTCGTACTTTTCCTGTGCGCACCTGTAGCCAAGGAAAGTTCAATCAGCACAAACGGCTGGGGCGGCCATGTCTGTTGTTCCACATTGAAAAATGCTCCGGACCATGTGTGGGCGAAGTGCAACCAGAGGTGTACGCAGACCATGTCGCTCAACTCATCTCGTTTCTTGATGGAGATACTGATGCGGTCGTGCAAGGACTGCAGGATGAGATGGCAGCAGCATCCGCGTCTTTGGAATTTGAGAAGGCCGCTCGTATTCGTGATCGTCTTGGCGGTGTGCAGCGCGCACTTGAGAAACAGCAGATGGTTGGTGAACGAGACGAAGATCTCGACATTATTGGTATTGCCGATGATGAGCTAGAAGCTGCAGTGCAAGTGTTCTTCGTGCGTAAAGGTCGCGTGGTGGGTCGTAAAGGGTTCATCATGGACAAGGTCGAGGAATTATCTGCCGGTGGAGTGGTTGACCGAGTCTTGGAAGAGATGTACGGAGACCAGCCACCATTGGGAATTCCATCTCAAGTTCTTGTTCCCGTCGTCCCCGACGATGTGGAGACGTACGCCGAATGGCTTCGTCACCTCAAAGGCAGCATTGTTCAGATTCGTGTTCCTCAGCGCGGCGACAAGAGGGAACTACAAGAGACAGTGACGATCAACGCCAAAGAAGAATTTGTTCGTCACCGGATGCGCCGAGCAACTGATCACAATTCGCGCAGTCGTGCGTTGTCTGAATTGCAAGATGCGCTCGGATTGCCTGAAGCTCCACTTCGCATTGAGTGCTACGACATGGCTCACCTGCAAGGAACCGACTATGTGGGTTCCATGGTCGTGATGGAAGACGGCCTGCCGAACAAGCGTGAATACAGACGCTTCAAAGTGAAAGATGTGCCCGGCAACGATGACTATGCGGCAATGAGGGAAGTACTCACCCGCAGATTGTCTGCCTATGTTGCTGAAAGAGATCAGCCGGTAGGCGAGCGCGGCGAGCGTCCTGGGAAGTTCGCGTATCCGCCACAGTTGTTATTGGTGGACGGCGGAAAAGGTCAACTCGGTGTCGCCATCGAAGTGGTGAACGAGTTGGGTCTTGCAGATGAGATTCCTGTTGCTTCTCTCGCAAAAAGGTATGAAGAGGTGTACGTGCCTGGTCAAAGTGCTCCAGTTCTTTTGTCTCGGGGGAGCGAAGCACTATTTATGTTGCAACGCATTCGCGACGAGGCGCATAGATTTGCGAACACCTTCCATCGCGAATTACGTGGAAAGCGGATGGTCTCATCGTCTCTTGAAGGCATCGCTGGACTAGGAGATGCCCGTGCGAAGCGCTTGGTGAAGGAGATGGGCGGAGTGAACGCTGTGAAGAAGGCGAGCCTTGACGATCTCAAAATTCTGTCCTGGCTTCCCGAAGCAGTTGCAATAGCCATCTACCAACGTTTCCATCCAGAGCCCTAAGGTGAAGGAGATGTCGAACAACGGTCTGTGGGACAAATACGCGCAATGGTGGATTGACGGCTTCACCGACGGCGCAGACCCTGAATACGTTGAACAGATCATTCCTTTAGCTCTTGAAGAGTTGGAGGGTCGTCGCACAATTCTTGACGTTGGTTGTGGTGATGGGCAGATTGCTCGTGCGCTGACAAAGCAGGGTTCGCAAGTGCTCGGTATAGATCCAACACAGATGCACATTGATATCGCACATGAGCGTGGCGGTGGACCAACATTTCTCTTGGGTTCTGCGACTTCTTTGCCTGTTGAAGATGCGTCACAGGATGCAGTGATTGCTTGTCTGGTGTTCGAACACATTGACGAAGTCGACGCAGCTATTGCTGAGGTCTCACGAGTGCTGAAGCCAGGTGGGCAGTTCAGTTTCTTCCTGAATCATCCACTTCTGCAGACACCTGGCAGTGGATGGATTGATGATCACATCATTGATCCGCCGGAGCAGTACTGGCGAATAGGGCCGTACTTGGTGGAAGCTGAGTCCATCGAGGAAGTTGAATTGGGTGTCTTCATCAGATTCATTCATCGTCCGTTGAGTCGCTACATCAACACGCTGCTCGCTCATGGGTTACGGTTGGAACGAATGCTTGAGCCTTCTCCTCCACAAGGTTTCCTTGACCGAGCCCCTGAATATCAGTTGGCTCACACTGTTCCACGCCTGTTGTATCTCCGATTGGTGAAAGCCCATGACTGACATCCTTGTTGTGACGGGACTGTCTGGGGCTGGTCGTTCCCAAGCAGCAAATGATTTGGAAGACCTTGGTTGGTTCGTGGTTGACAATCTTCCCGTGGTGTTGATTGACAAAGTCGTGGAACTCTCCGGCGAAGCTGGTGGCGAAATCGTGAAGCTGTGCTTAGTTGTTGGGAATGCTCGACACCAAACAGCGATTCTTGATGCGGTGCGCTCGTTACGCGAACAAGGTCATTCCGTGCGAATTCTTTTCCTTGAGGCGTCTACTCGCGAATTAGTGCGCCGTTATGAAGCAACTCGTCGCAAACATCCGATGAGTGACGGCATCATGGGTCTGGAAGAAGTCATCGAATCTGAGCGCGTTGCCATTAACGGCATGAAGGGTTTTGCTGACTTGGTTATCGATACCACCGGTCTCACCGTTCATAATTTACGGAATCAACTTGTGCATCTTTTCGGTCCCGAGAATCCTGGTGACGCGCTGCAAGTGTCCGTTTTGTCCTTTGGCTTCAAGCATGGTGTGCCAATGGATGCTGACATGATTCTTGATGTTCGCTTCTTGCCGAATCCGCATTGGGACGAAAACTTACGGCCGTTCAGTGGGCTCGATCAGAGTGTGAAGGAATTTGTACTTGGTCAAGAACTCAGTGATGAGTTTCTTGAACGAATCGATGGCCTGATCGGATTGATACTTCCGGCCTACGTGCAAGAAGGCCGTAGTTACTTCACTATTGGCATCGGATGTACCGGGGGGCGACATCGTTCGGTTGCCATGGTCGAGGAAGTCTCAAAGAGGCTGAATGCCGCTGGGTACCACCCACGGGTGACCCATCGAGACATCAACGCCTGACTGATCCTGTTCCACAGGGGTTGGCGAACTAGGGTCTAAGGCGGTGCGGAGGGGTTCCTGTGCGCCTTCGTGAGCGAAAGGAACTGTCGTGACAGTACGTGTAGGCATCAATGGTTTTGGCCGTATTGGTCGTAACTTCTTCCGTGCGGTGGCTAGCCGCGGAGCAGATATCGAGATTGTTGCAGTCAACGATCTCGGATCATTGAAGACTATGGCTCACCTTCTGAAGTACGACTCCGTCTTGGGCGTCCTGCCTAACGAGATTGTTGCTGTTGATGGCGGAATCAGTATCGACGGCAAGGTGCTGAAAGTTCTTGCTGAGCGTGACCCGAAAGCTCTTCCATGGGGCGCTCTTGGAGTCGACTTGGTTATTGAGTCGACTGGTATTTTCACCGACCGCGACAAAGCAGCCATGCATCTTGAAGCTGGAGCACCATTGGTCATCGTGTCTGCTCCTTCAAATGGTGCTGACGCCACAATTGTCTACGGCGTCAACCACAACGATTTTGATAAGTCTCAGCACAAGGTCATCTCCAATGCGTCTTGTACCACCAACTGCTTCGTGCCGATGGTGAAAGTTCTTGACGATGCGTTTGGTGTTGAGAACGGTCTCATGACCACGATCCACGCTTACACAGGCGACCAGTCGCTCGTGGATGGTCCTCACAGCGATCTTCGTCGCGCACGTGGCGCAGCTATCAACATCATTCCAACAAGCACAGGTGCTGCTCGCGCAACAAGCCTTGTCATGACTTCAATGAAGGGCAAGCTCGACGGAACGTCATTGCGCGTTCCTGTTCCAACCGGATCAGTAACCGACTTCGTGGCAAACCTGAAGAAGCCTGCAACGGTGGAAGAGATCAATGCTGCGTACAAAGCTGCTGCTGATGGTCCGTTGAAGGGGATTCTGGAATACACCGACGCCCCGATCGTGTCTAGTGACATTGTCACGAATCCGCACTCATGCGTTTTTGACAGCGATCTCACTATGGCTATGGGTTCACTCGTAAAGGTTCTTGGTTGGTACGACAACGAGTGGGGTTACTCAAACCGCCTTGTTGATCTCACCCTTCACGTCTCAAAGTAGGCGTTCATCATGTCGCGTGTACCGGTCCTTGAAGACCTGGGCGATGTCTCTGGCAAACGTGTTCTCGTTCGCACAGACTTCAACGTCCCCATGGAAGGCCCCGACGATGCTCGTGTGATTACGGACGACTTCCGTATCCGTGCAGCATTGCCAACAATTGAGTGGCTGACATCTCGTGGTGCAACAGTTGTATGCGCAAGTCATCTTGGTCGTCCGAAGGGTGCTCCAGTTGCGAAGTACTCCATGGAGCCAGTTCGTCGTCGTTTGGCCGAGTTGGCACCTGGTGTCGAACTTCTCGAGAACCTGCGCTTTAATGCCGGCGAAGAGGGCAACAGCCCCGAGTTTGCAGCTTCATTGGTGAAGGGCATCGATATGTATGTCAATGATGCGTTTGGTGCTGCACACCGTGCACACGCCAGCATTGTTGGTCCTCCGCGCACATTGCCATCGGCTGCTGGTCGACTTCTTGAAAAAGAAGTGGAAGTGATGGGCGGTCTCCGTGATCACCCGAAGAGGCCGTTTGTAGCTGTTCTTGGTGGTGCAAAGGTAAGCGACAAACTCGGAGTTATTGAGTCTCTCTTGCAAGTAGTGGACGCACTAGTTATTGGTGGAGGAATGTGCTTCACATTCCTTGCTGCAAAGGGCTACCCAGTGGGTGACTCCATTTGCGAGTTGGATCAGATTGCAACCTGTCGTCGACTCCTTGATTCAGGTAAGCCCATTCATCTTCCTGATGACCTCGTCGGTCTTGATGCAAATGGAAACTTTGCAACGTTCGGACAAAGATTGCCAGAGGGCGCAAAGGGGCTCGATATCGGACCGGGTTCAGCAGCTGCATTCTCTGACGTGATTATGGACGCACGGACAGTCTTCTGGAATGGCCCAATGGGCATGTTTGAAGATGAACGTTTTGCTGCAGGGACACGCACAGTCGCTGAGGCAATGGCCGCAACGAAAGCCTTCACAATCGTTGGCGGTGGAGACAGTGCCGCAGCACTTGCTCAATTCAAACTTGATGACGAAGTCGACCATGTGTCAACCGGTGGCGGCGCATCTTTGGAACTTCTTGAACTAGGTGACCTTCCTGGTCTGGCTGCTTTGCGAGGTGCACCAAATGTTAAATAACAAAAGACAACCCATCATCAGTGGTAACTGGAAGATGAACCTGAATCACTATGAAGCGATTCAGTGCATTCAGAAGTTGGCCTACCTGGTGGGCAAGGATGACTTTGACGCAGTCGACGTGACGATCCATCCACCTTTCACCGATATCCGTAGTGTGCAAACTTTGTTCGAAGGTGACCATCTGCGGTTCATCTTGGGCGCACAGCATTGCCACGAAGATGACAATGGTGCGTTTACCGGTGAAGTGTCACCTGCTTTTTTGAGCAAGTTGAATGTTCGTTACGTCATCTGTGGTCACAGTGAACGACGCGAAGTTTTTGGTGAGACCGATGCAATCGTGCATAAGAAGGTTCGCGCCATCCTGTCCAACAACATGATTCCGATCGTGTGCTGCGGTGAGACATTGGAAGAGCGTGAATCTGGTTCAACCAATGACAAAGTGCTCGGGCAGGTGCGCGCTGCGCTGGCACAGCTCACTCCAGAGCAGGTCTCTTCGCTTGTGATTGCCTACGAGCCCATTTGGGCGATTGGAACAGGCAAGACGGCTACCTCACAGGATGCTCAGGATGTCTGTGGCGCTATCCGACGTGAAGTTGGGGTGTTGTTTGGGGCTGAAACCGCCCAACAAGTGCGGATTCAATACGGAGGCTCAGTTAAGGCTGCCAACATTGCGGAGCTCATGGCTCAGCCAGACATCGATGGTGCCCTTGTAGGCGGCGCCAGCCTTGATCCTGACGAGTTCGCCCGCATTGTCCAGTATCGGCTCCATCAGGACTGAAGGGGATAAGGCTGGGAAGCCCATTTCCGACAGATAGGATTATCAACCGTGCGTACAGTCATTCTCTACCTCACTCTTGTCATCAATGTGATTGCCATGTTCTCGACGATTGTCGGAGTTCTGCTTCATAGTGGCCAGGGCGGAGGCCTCTCCGACATGTTCGGAGGCGGTGCTGGCGCCGGACTTGGATCTGCAGCTGCTGAGCGCAACTTGAACCGCATTACCGCAGTCTTTGCGACCGTATGGCTGTTCACTGTTGTCGCCTTGGCGTTCTTGCTGAGCAACTAGTCCGTTGGTTCCCGGGTCTTCCCTGGCTAACCTTTACATTCCACGTCGAAGTGGCGAAATAGGCAGACGCACCAGTTTAAGGGACTGGCGCTCGTGAGGGCGTGGGGGTTCAAGTCCCCCCTTCGACACCAATGCGATTAACAAAGATTGTTGCCACACTTGGGCCAGCTTCGTTGTCCTTCGACGGGATTCAGAGTCTCGTCGCTGCTGGGGTCTCAGTATTTCGACTGAACTGTTCGCATCTCTCCACGCAAGATTTACCGAAGGCGATTTCCTTGGTGCGTGAAGCTGCTCCTCACACCGGAATCATGGTGGACATTCAAGGCCCAAAGCTTCGTTTTGCCCCGATGTCTCTTGATCTTGAGACGGGCTCGAACGTGAGTTTCAAGTTGTCTGATTTAGGAATTGAGTCTTCACAAGGTGATGGCTCCCGTGGTCTCGCAATCGGGCATCGCATCTTGATGGATGATGGTCGTATTGAAACCGTTGTGGAAGACATCACTGGCAATGAGTTCTCGCTCCGTGTTGTTCGAGGGGGCTACCTGCAGCAGGGCAAGGGCGTCAATCTCCCTGACACCGAAGTCCGAGGCAGTGTGTTGTCTCAAAAGGATCTTGATGATCTCACGGTCGCACGAGATCTCGGAGTGGAAATCGTTGCAGTCTCTTTTGTTCAAACACCAAATGATGTCATATCGATTCGTGAACTAGTGGGCGAAGACATCATGGTCTTTGCAAAAATTGAACGTCCACAGGCATTGGCTCGAATCGATGAAATCTGTGCCGTCAGTGACGGTGTGATGGCGGCTCGTGGTGATCTTGGAGTGGAGACACCATATGAGAGTGTCCCCGATGCGCAGAGTCGAATTGCACTGAGCGCCCTACGACAGGGAGTTGTCTCTATCTGTGCAACGGAAATGCTTGAGTCAATGACAACCTCATCGCGTCCCACTCGTGCCGAGGTAGCTGATGTGAGTGGCGCTGTTCGAGATGGCTTCGACGCAGTGATGCTGTCAGGGGAGACAGCAGTCGGATTGAATCCTTCTGAAGCGGTTCGTGCGATGGCACGTATTTGTCAAGAATCTGAGAAGCATGTATCGATGCCGAACTACTTTGCAGATGAGAACCCCGGCGCGGCTGCTGTCACAGCGGCTGCGAGCGCATTAGCGAAACGCACCTCCGCCAAGTTCATCCTGTCCATTTCGCTTTCTGGTTTCTCGGCGAGGTTGATGGCCTCATGTCGTCCATCGTGTCCAATTGTCGCGATTACTCCAAGCGATGACAGATCTCGACAACTCAACGTCAACAGGGGTGTGTATCCGCTTGTGCTCGAGCGAGATAGAAACTTTACGTCGGCTGTGACATCAGCAATCAAGTTGACAAAAGACATCGGCATGCTGCAGAGCGGTGATGAGATTGTTGTGTGTGCATCACGACTTCATCCTCGTTCAGATGCCGACACGATTCTTTTACACCGAGAGCCGTAGCACTTCTTATCGTCACCCAGTTCGGTAGTTGTTCTATGCCATCGGGCGCAAGTGCTTCTTCGCTGTGAGGAAGAAGATTGCGAGCAACAACATCAGTACTCCGGCAATGGAGAAGGTGAGTGGTGCACTATCGATGCGTCGTGCAATGACACCAACGATGAGGGCTCCTGTCGGAGCTAATCCACTCATGAGTAATGAGTGAAAGGCCATCACGCGACCCATCACCTGCGGTGGAGTGTTGTTCTGGATAAGTGTTTGGCTGAGATTCATGTAGAAGCCACCACCCATTCCCCATGCAAAGAGAAGAACTCCCATCCAGAGGATTGATGTTGACTGTCCTAACAGCGCCTGAATGGAACCACCCCAGCACAACCCGCACATGAACCACATTCCCTTGCGCACCATTTTGTGGTTGAAACGCATAATGAGTGTGGATGTCAGCAACTGGCCAACTCCGAGCATTGCAAACAGAACTGTTGTTTGACTCGCACTGGCTCCAGCTTGTTCTTTGGCAATTTGGGGACCAAGAACAATCCAAGGAGCCATCATGAAGAGAACCGAGCCTGCCAATAAAACAAAGAAGGATCGAACAGCAGCATTGCTCTGAATGAATGAGATGCCACCAAAGATCTCCTCGCGCAGTCTCTTGCGATGTGTGTTGTGGCTTGGTGGTAGTTGAAGGGGAACAAGTGTGAGGAAACCAATTGCATAAAGAGCTGCTTGAAGCCAGAAGGCTCCTTTGATTCCCCAGATATCAATCGCAGGTCCTGCGGCAATGGGGCCGATGATGAGTCCAAAATTGTTTCCGATGGTGCTGATTGCAATCGCCCCCACCAGCTTGTCGCTAGGGACCAATGTCGGAACAATTGCTGAACGGACCGGTGTACCCAATGCAATAAAGATGCCAGAGATGCAGGAACCAATCACTGCCCACCGAATGGTCATTGCATCCATCGTGATCATCGTTGCGATGGCAACCGTGATACCAGTGGCACCAATCTGGCTCACGATTAACAGCGTTCGTCGATTCATGTGATCGCTCATGACGCCGACGGGGAGCGAGATGAGGAGAGCCGGTAGGCCCATCACGAAGAGAATGAGTCCGCTGATGTCGGATTTGGCACCGAGGCCAAGCGCAAGCCACACGAAGGCGAAACGTTGGGTGCTCTGCACCAAGATGAAGATGAAACTGTTCAGCCACAGCAATCGGAATGGCTTGATACGCAATAGGTCGGTCGGACGAATTGCGGAACTATTGCTCATACTGCATCCTTGCACGCTGCAGGTAAGAAATACTCACTGAAGACAGAGATAGAGCGCCTCTATGAGTGCCTTGTTACGAGGATTCTGCCAGCGCGGTCCCATCTGATTCATGACATATCCGAAACCAACTTTCGCAGTGGGGTCACAGAAACCGACAGAACCACCAGCTCCGTAATGACCGAACGCATTGGGATTCGGCCCAAAGCCGCGCTCAGGGATGGGAATCTGAAATCCATGAGCAAAGCGAGAGACCCTGCCAAGAACGGCGTCATCACCGTGAGAGACCTCTGTGACTGCTTCGGAAAGAACTGCAGACGGAACAATCTCGACGCCACCATGAGTACCGCCATGGGCAAGTACGCGGTACAGAGCGGCAACACCCCGCGCACTGGCATGCATGTTTGTACTGGGCATCTCAGCCCGGCGCCATTCGGGCGAATTCACCACGCCAGCTCCTGAAAGACCAGACGGGTTGTAATACGTATTGATCTGCATCAACTGTTCTTCGGTAAGCCCAGGCGGTTCTTCTTCGGGCATTGGCTCGCCTGGCCACTCAAAATCAGCCATCCGTTGATGAAGGTGGTCGGGTGCTCCGAGGTACACATCTGCTTGCAGGGGAGTTGCGATGTCGCGACTGATGAGTTGACCCACGGTGAGTCCTGTTGCGCGTCGGAGGACTTCGCCCACCAGAAAGCCAAAGGTGTTGACGTGATATCCATGGGTGACACCGGGTGTCCACCATGGTTTCTCGACAGCAAGTGCATTGGTCATCTGAGACCACTGCATCATGGACCCAGGCGCCATACGTGGTCGTATTGCAGGGAGACCTGATCGATGTCCTAGAAGATCGCGAAGAGTGAGGTGTTCCTTGCCGTGGCATGCAAACTCTGGCCATAGCGATGCGACTTCAGAGTCGTACGACACTTCTCCTCGTGCTACACACTGTGCGGCAACGACAGCTGTAATGCCTTTGCCGACGGAGAATGCATTGACCAATTGATCTTGATCCCATGTACGAGTGCGTTGCGGATTAGCAAATCCACCCCAGAGATCAACGACAGTACGACCATCGACAGAGATGGAAACAGAGGCACCGATTTCGGCATGCTCAATGAAGTTATTGATGAAGGCTTCGCGTACAGGCTCGAAAGCTGGGTCTACGAAACCCTGTGCAAGGGCGTCTTCGCTCAGAGAGCGGACTTCTCAAGAATATGAACGCCGCAGGCTGATCCCAATCCGATGACGTGGGCCAAACCAACCTTGGCGCCTTCGATCTGTCGTGGACCTGCTTCACCACGAAGGTGATGGCACACTTCCCAGATGTTGGCAATGCCAGTTGCAGCAATTGGGTGACCCTTGGATTCAAGTCCGCCAGAAACGTTGACTGGTGTCTTGCCGTCACGCCATGTTGCGCCCGAATTAAAGAAGTCAACCGCACCGCCTTCTTCGCACAACATGAGGTTGTCGTAATGAACAAGCTCAGCTGTTGCAAAACAGTCATGCAGTTCAACCAAATTGAGATCTGAAGGGGAGACGCCAGCCTGTTCGTACGCCTGCTTTGCAGCAATGCGAGTCAACGTATTGACGTCAGGCAGAACCTGGCAAGCCTCTTGGTATGGATCGCTGGTGAGAACGGAAGCGGACACCTTGATGGCTCGACGTTGCTGCTCGAGCGAAAGTGTCTTCAACTTCTTACCGCTCACGACAACGGCTGCTGCCGCACCATCGCAGTTAGCAGAGCACATCGGACGCGTGTTTGGATACGCAATCATGATGTCATTCATGATCTCGTCAAGTGTCATCCGCTTGTTGTAAGCAGCAAGGGGGTTGAGTGTGGAGTGTGCATGATTCTTTTCGGAGATCTTCGCGAAAAGTTCGAATGTTGCGCCGCCGTACTTGTGCCCGTACTCCATACCCACTTGAGCAAAGGTGCCGGGCATGTTTGCCGTACCGATAAGACCATCGGTGTTTGCGACGGAGCCGTAACGACCTGTTGCTTTCCATTCCTTGCCAGGACCCTTTGGACCTGAGCTTGCACCGAGAAGTCCAACTCCTGCCAGCTTCTCAACGCCTACAGCGAGGCCCATGTCGCACTCTCCGGCCTTAATGGCCATGATTGCTGTACGCAGTGCTGTGGCCCCGGTAGCGCATGCGTTCGAGACGTTGTACACGGGAATGCCTGTTTGGCCGACCTGCTTCTGAATCTGCTGACCGATGCCACCTTGACCCATGAGGCAACCTGCAGCCAAAATGCCCATGTCCTTCATGGTGACGCCGCCGTCTGCGAGTGCTGCCATCACCGCTTCCGCTGCAAGGTCAACTGTGTCTCTGTCCGGATACTTACCGAACTTCGTCATGTAAATGCCGAGGATGTAGATGTCGTCTGATGCCATGGTGTTCTCCAGTGTTCTCTGTTCTTGTACTTACTTGATTGGTTCAAATCCGAAGCCGATGGCTTCAGATCCGTTGTCGTCGTTGCCGAGTGAATAGGTGGCGAGGCGAACCTTCATGCCGAGGCTGACCACTTCGGGTGTGGGGTCGCAATTAATAACGTTCGCGCGAACGCTCGTGCCACCGCAGTTGATGATTGCGGCAACAAAAGGAACGGGCACGCCAGGAGCGGCAAACGTAACAATCGTGAATGACCGAACTTCACCTTCAGTAGCAATCTCTACCTTTTTGAAATC
>WLGW01000012.1 GCA_009703055.1 Actinomycetota bacterium | reverse complement strand
GTACACACTTGCTGGCAAGACAAAAGCTCAACAGGTCAACCAACCAGTCATGATGAACACAGAATCCGTTGTGCAACCACAACAGGTTTCTGCCCAAAGCGCTACCAACACCAACACTCCAGCGCCGGGAGTTGCACCGCAACAAAACACTGCAGCGCAGACACCCGCACCAGTAATCGTCGTACCAGTGCCTCAAGCAGCACCTGCAACACCAGGCACAACAACAAGTAACTGGCAACAACAACAGAGCAGCGGCTCTCGCTAGATCATGTCCATTCGTCCACTCACGCTGGGCACTCGCCAGCACCGCACTCTCATGGGTGTTCGCTGCGAAGTGTCAGTCGTGGGCGGCAATGCTCAGGCCCTCGCCGAAGAAGGCCTTCGCATGGTTGCCGACCTGGAGCAGTTATGGAGTCGGTTCATTCCATCTTCCGACATCTGTCGATTGAATCGTGCTGACGGCGAACCAGTCTGGGTGGATTCCCGAACCGTTTCTCTGATTGGCCACATGATTGCCGCACACACTGCAACAACTGGTGCATTCAATCCGACTCTGCTTCCCATGTTGATCCAACATGGCGATACCCATTCGCTCATTGACAACAAGACCTCCTCTGTATCACCACTTGCACATTCGTTCACCGACATGTCCGGAATCATCATTCGGGCAGACAACACCGTCACCATTCCAATGCACATGACTTTGGATGCTGGCGGTATGGGTAAAGGTTTTGCAGCAGACCTCGTCGCTGATCATCTGATCTCTCGTGGAGCTGAATCTGTGTGCGTCAATCTCGGCGGTGATATTCGTGTCGCACGCACACCCGATACAACTCATGCATGGCCGATTCACATCATGTCGCCATCAGACCCAATGCAATCGGTGTGCACCATCTCTCTCGCACAAGGTGCAGTTGCGACATCACAGATCTCTGCACGTCACCGTGAAGGTCAAGGCATTGCATGCCACATTGCATCTCCCGAAGGCTCCCCTATTCCATATGTTGCAGCAAGCGTCATTGCGTCTACTGCTGCATGGGCAGAGGCATGGACAAAGTTTGCGCTTCAATCAAACGACACGCTCATCGAAACGCTCGGTCTCGCAGTTCTCCGAATTGACGAGCCTGGTGCGGTGACACAGTCAGACACATGGCAGGAGTTTCTCCAATGATTTCTTCTTTGTGGTGGGACTATTCCCGAGCCTCGGCAAACGTTGCATGGGTCCTCATCCTCTTCACGATTTTGTGGGGCGTCCTCCTCACCACCCGTGTGCTTCGCGGCATGGACCGCCCGGCATGGTTACGAGATCTCCACAGTTGGCTCGGCGGACTCACTGTGTGCTTCTCAGCAATTCACATGGCCACACTCTTGCCTGACAAGTACATCGATTTTGATCTCATCAATCTGTTCGTCCCATTTACTAATGACTACAAGCCACTAGCCGTGTCACTCGGAGTGCTTGGATTCTGGACCCTCGTTGCCATCCAAGGCACTTCGCTGATGATGAAAAAGATGAGCCGCCAAGCATGGCGTCGCATTCACATGTTGTCGTATCCGCTCTACGGCATCATCGTGGTGCACTCCCTCACCGCAGGTAGTGATGTGGGCACACAGCTCTACACAGGCTTCACAATGGCCTTAGCGATGACAGGTGCTGCCGTGGCTGGCATCCGATTAGTGACCGGTCGATTCATCGATCGCAAGAAGCGTGAGAACGCTGGGAGATGAAGAAGATGGTGGGCCAGGCAGGGATCGAACCCGCGACCCAGGGATTATGAGTCCCCTGCTCTAACCAACTGAGCTACTGGCCCTTTTGTGGTCCAGAAGGGACCAAATGGCTCCGGGAGTGGGGCTCGAACCCACGACACACGGATTAACAGTCCGTTGCTCTGCCAACTGAGCTACCCCGGAAGGGAAATAGAAGGATATCAGCGCCCTAGGGAGCCCCCACAATGAAATGGCTAGTCGCCGTCGATGAAACTGCGTAAACGAGCACTGTTATTCGGATGTCGGAGGCGGGCGAGGGTCTTTTGCTCAATTTGGCGGATTCGCTCCCGAGTGACCCCCTCTTGCTTCGCCACATCGTCAAGGGTCAGTGGTTGGTCGGAATGAATGCCAAAACGCTTCTCAAGAATGCGCCGGTCTCTCTCGGGAAGATGCTCCAACTCTGCTTCGATGGCTGCGATGAGTTGTCTCTTTTGCACCACATCGATCGGAGAATCTTCTTCCCTATCACCACGAACACGATCACCCCATGTTGACGAATCCTCATCAGAGCCCACAGGTTCATCGAGACTGATCGACACTGATGAAATCTGTCGAAGCTCTTCGATTTTCTCTGCCGGAATCAATGTGCGCTCGGCGAGTTCAAACACGGTGGGCTCTCGTTCAAGCTCGACGGTGAGATCACGATCTGCCTTGGTGATGCGATTCAGCATTTCCACCACATGGCTAGGAACACGAATTGTTCGTCCTTGGTCAGCCATTGCACGCATCATGGCCTGACGGATCCACCATGTGGCATACGTTGAAAACTTGAATCCCTTTTCCCAGTCGTACTTCTCTGCTGCACGCATGAGGCCGATGTTCCCCTCCTGAATCAGATCAAGAAGTTGCAACTCTCGGCCGTCGTACTTTCGTGCAATGGAAACAACGAGACGCAAGTTGGCCGTGATGAGATGTTCAAACGCCTCTTCTCCTTCACGAATGACATTGCGCAATTCTCTGCGGCGTGTCACTGATACAGATCCGCTTTCCTGTTCTGCTTTTGCATCTTGCATCGCTCGAATAGCACGACCGAGCGTTCGCTCGCCTTCTGCATCAAGAAGATCAACTTGACCTATCTCTTGGAGATAAATGCGAACCGTGTCTCCTGAATCTCCCGACATGATTCGTGGGGTCGAGGTTTTGCGAGGAACTGGTCTTCGCTCAATGGGTCCGGAGATATCGGGTTCAATTTTTGCGATGGAGATATTGAGTTGCTGTAACACCGACTCAATCTGACGAATGGTCTCGGCGTTTAGTTCCAGATTTCTGCACACATGTGCAACAGTGTTTGCTTCCACTGTCCCGCTATCTGATCGCGAGGCAATGAGTGTGGCCCATTCTGCTGCATCCACATCGGGAAACGGCGGGAGATGGGCCGGTGTGGTCACTGCTCTGCACCTGCCACTGAAGCCAGCCACTGCAATAAAAGAATCGCAGCGGCTGTTGCCTTGTCGGGCTTGGCAAGATCCTCCAGCGCAATTCTCACTTGCCGTTGCTGCTGGATACTTTCCACATCCGCTATCTGACCACGCTTTTGTAGCTCGCGCCTTACCGCAGCAGCAATAAGCGCCCTCGACTCGACCAGCGGGTCGGCATCTGCGTCATACACGGCAGCTCGTTCGATGATGTCAGACGCTTCGGGCGTTGCGAGAGCAAGCGCAGCATGCACGTCTCCATCAGTCTCCGCTAATGCCCGGAAGGCTTCACGGGAAGGAATGTCAACAAACAGTTCTTCGATCAACCAAGGGGCGATTGCATCCCATTCGTGAATGAGCAGTGAGATTGCAATGAATCCAGCGCCTTCGAGCGCCTGTTGCACCGGTGCGGCGAAGGTGGCGACCACTTTGCCACCGCGCTCAGCTGCCTTGACGAGGTCCGATGCAGACAAACCTGTGTGGCTCGCCACTTCACCGGCATAGAGACGACGAACGTTCGTGTCAGGGTGCTCGTTAATCAGCACCATTGCCTTCTCTGCCAATCGGGAGCGAGATTCGGGTGAGCGAAGCGGATGTGCATCGAACAGACGCTTGAGACGGAAACCAAGGAATGGCATCGCACCTGAGATTGCCTTGGCAAGCGCTTCAGGATCACTCTGTGCAAGTTCACCCGGGTCTTTGCCTTGAGGGAACTGCGCAACAGACACAGCAACGTCGTATTTCTTCTCCCACGCATAGAACTTTTCTGCAGCACCTTGACCAGCAGAGTCAGCGTCGAAAGCAAGGACAACATTTCGTGCGTAACGCTTCATGAGCTTGACATGCTCTTCAGTCAGTGCAGTTCCACACGTTGCAACAGCAGTTGCCAAACCGCTGATGTGGAATCCGATCACATCGGTGTACCCCTCGCACACGATGACGCTGTCTTCTTTCACGACGTTGCCCTTGGCCCAGTTCATGCCATACAACGTGCGCGACTTCATATAGATCGGTGTCTCTGTGGAGTTCTTGTACTTCGCCGGATCAGTAGACCCAGGGAGAATGCGTCCACCGAATGCAACCGCAGCGCCAGTCTCATCAAAGATGGGAAACATCACTCGCGCACGGAAAGAGTCTTGGAGACGTCCAGCCTTGTTGAGGAATCCAAGCCCCACCTCATTCAGCATTGCTGCCGGAGCATTGAGGGCCTTGCACAACTGATCCCAGTCATCTGGAGCCCATCCCAATTTGTACGTTCGAGCAACGTCCCCGGCTAGCCCACGAGAGCGTAAATACTCACGGGCTGCGCGGGCATCAGGCGCTTCTAGCAGGCGTTGGTGATACCACTCAACGGCGCGTTCCATGAGTTCTTGCAGTTCTTTGCGATGCTTCCGTTCACCGTTCCCTGCACCCGATGTGTAATGCAGCTCGATGCCCGCCTTGCTGGCGATTCGCTCAACAGCACCGACAAAGTCAAGGTGTTCCATCTGCTGGACGAAGGTAAAGACATCTCCCTTTGCGCCGCAGCCGAAACACATGTAACGACCTGTTTCATCATTGACACTGAAAGATGGTGTGCGCTCAGAGTGAAACGGACAGAGTCCCACTTGTCCGCGGCCTGCACGGCGAAGTTGAGCATGGGGAGAAACGATGTCAGACAGCGTGACGGAGGTCCGCACTTTCTGAATGTCTTCCTCCGCGATTCCCATGACACGAACATTAGTGCCAATGGGCCCTCCCTAAGACGGGCGACGATTTTCGATGATGGAGGCACCCACAGAAACAGCAAGAACGACGATGATGAAGCACAAAGACCACAGGGTGGACACATGCCAATCCCAGAAAAACGCCACAATCATCTTGAAACCGACAAAAGCGAGAATTAGCGCTATTCCACGCTGCAAGTATTTAAATTTCTCCTGGACATCTGCCAGCAGGAAATACAAAGCACGAAGTCCGAGAATTGCGAAAGCATTTGATGCCACGGCCAGGTATTGCTCACTCGTGATGGTCAACACTGCCGAGACAGAGTCCACGGCAAAGACGGCATCCGTGAGTTCCAAAAGGACAACGGCAGCAAACAACGGAGTGGCCACCAGTCGAAGCTTTGCATCACGGATGAATAGTGCTGAACCGCGAATCTCATCTGTTGAAGGAATCACTTTGTGAAAAAGACGCAGAGTTCTGCCATCTGATGGATTGAAATCCTTCTCATCGTCCTTGGTTCGAGACAACGAGAAAGCGGTGTACACGAGGAACAGTCCGAGAATCACGATTGCTGGCTCAAACACCTCTAAGAGAGCAATGCCACCAAAGATCAACACTGACCGAAGAACGACGGCACCCATCACGCCCCAGAACAGCACTCGGTGTTGATACTGCGGTGGAATTTTAAAATGCGCCAACAGCACTGCCCAGATAAAGACGTTGTCCGTACTCAGGCTCATCTCCATGAGATAACTACCGAGATACTCCCCTGTCGCATTGTCGCCGAATTGCCACGCAATGAACGCAGCAAACGTCAGTCCGCCACAGATCCAGGCAAAAGATTGAATGACCGCTTCACGTTTATCGAGCACATGCGCAGAACGGTGAACAACGAGAAGATCAATCAACAAGACAATGGCAAGGACACCGACCAGGAAGACCCAATGCCATGGCAGAACGTCAATGTCGACGTGCGCACTCTTCGAGCCAGATTCAATCGCTCTCGTAAAAAGATGCGCCAATGACACAGTGATCAGATGCTGCTTGTTGACTCAGGTGGAGACAAGTCCACCCCAATCGATGCACCACGAGCAACACGAGCCAGAGCACGAGTAAAGCCAATCGATGTCACTGTTCCCACATCATTGCCATCGGCCTGCAGTCGTGCACCCACACCAATTCCGTCACGCGACAAAGCAACGACTCTCACAGGCGCATTCGCCCCTCGAGAGTCCATTCGCTCCACAAGCTCTTGCCCTGGGTAGCACCCCTTCGAGAAACTCACGGCAACGCTGATTACCCCTGTCGTTGCAGGAATGTCGCCCACCAAGATGTCGAGACCAACACAAGGCCACTGAGCTTCAACGCGATACATATCAATGTGAGGAACTTCTGTCTCCTCGCCGACAACCGGCAAGTCAGCTACCTCTCCAATGACATCAACGGCATCATCGCCACCCCAGTACGGCACTGCTCGACCTGCACCCTGGCCCACTGCAGCTACTGCGTTGTCTCCGCGAAATGCTCGCACAGCCCAATCACTCACGCGCATCACGACTTTGGCGCGCAAAACAAAACGCTGCAGCCGAGTGATTAATGAAGCTCCGAGCCCCGCTTCGACATCAAGAGTAAAAACGGTGTCGTTATGGCGAGTCACACGCACAAGCGCAGTGACTTGACCCGTTGGTTCGAGCAACAGACTGTGAATACTGCTACCCACCGGAAGAGACGCAATGTCGTTTGCTAGTTGTGAATGCAAGAACGATGCCGCGTCGTCGCCTTCCACGATGACGACATCGCGGTCAATATCTGCCCACACAATTGCACTCATGCGTTTGTTCCTGCTTCCCGACGACGTTGCGTCATACGAACTGCTGCCGGAATAGTGGCTAACAACGCACCGACTTTGTTATGACACTCGAGATCTTCATCTTTCGGGTCACTATCGGCAACAATTCCTGCACCTGCCTGAAGAATTGCGCCCTTTCGCCCAACAAACATCGTGCGAATGGCAATGGCCGTGTCGAGATTGCCAGAAAAGTCCACGTACCCCACCACACCGGCATAAGGCCCGCGCTTGACGGGTTCGAGTTCGTCAATGATTTCCATGGCACGAACTTTGGGAGCGCCACTCACTGTTCCTGCAGGAAGTGTTGCTCGGAGAACATCAATGGGGCCAAGACCTTCACGAAGATCGCCCGACACCTGTGAGGTCAAGTGCATTACATGGCTATAGCGCTCTAGCGACATCAGTTCATCCATTGTCACCGAACCATATTGAGCGACACGGCCGACGTCATTGCGCGCGAGGTCAACCAACATGATGTGCTCGGCAACTTCCTTTGGATTCTCACGAAGTTCTGCGGCGAGCTTGCGATCATGCTCATCGGTCGTACCGCGCTTGCGCGTGCCAGCGATTGGCCGAGAAATGACTCGACCATTAATCAGCTGCACCATCGGCTCGGGTGAGCCGCCCACAATTGTGAGACCTGGCTGCTTCAAGAAATACATGTACGGGCTGGGGTTCACCTGCCGAAGGACGCGATACACGTCAAACGGATCTGCCTCAAGGTCAAGTTCGAAACGCTGTGCAAGCACGACCTGAAAGATGTCTCCCGCGCGGATGTATTCCTTAGCCACCTCAACAGCAGACTGATAACGACCATCAGGCATCGACGAACGCGCAGTCGGCAATTCTTCGCCAACGATTGGTGGTTCAACGGCGACGTACGGCAATGGACGCGCAAGATCTGCGACTGATGCATGGACACGAACAACTGCGGCATCGTATGCCGCGCCGATTTGTTCATCTGTCAGTCCCGCGACAGGAACACTCTCCAACATGTACACACGCTGGCGCCAGTGATCGAATGCAGCGAGAGAGCCGATGATGCTGATTGAGGCATCGGGAACACCACGATCGTCAGTGGGCACGTTCGGCAAGTTTTCAATTTCACGCACAACGTCATATCCAAGGTGACCCATGAGCCCACCTTGCAACGGCGGAAGATCCGGGAAGATAGGTGCGCGATAGATGCGCAATAACTCTTCCATCGCCGCGAGGATGCCTTGATCGAGAGGGACACTGGCGGGAATATCTCCGGTGGCCGTCAACATGCCATCACGTAAGGTCAATGTTCCGCGCGGCTCACGACCAACAAACGAATACCGACTCCAGCGCTCGCCGTGTTCGACAGACTCCAACAAAAAGCCATCACCGTCACCAACCAATTTGATGTACGCAGCAACCGGAGTCTCTAAGTCGGCAAGAAGCTGAGTCCACACCGGCACCACAGTGTGCTGGCGAGCGAGAGATATGAACTCATCACGAGATGGAGTGATTGCAGTGTTGAGCGACATTATTGATCACCGAATGATCGATAGAAACAAGAACGCTCACCGGTATGGCATGCACCCTTACCTTCTTGTTCGACAACAAAGAGAAGTGTGTCCCCATCACAGTCATAGAACGCTTCACGAACGAACTGACGGTCACCACTGGTATCGCCCTTACGCCACAGTTCCTGACGGCTACGGCTCCAGTAGACCATGCGACCCTCTGCAAAAGTCATCGACAACGACTCGGCATTCATCCAAGCCATCATCAAGATCTGGCCCGTCTGTGAGCACTGAGCAATCGCAGGCACGAGACCATCGCTATTGAAGGTGACAGCGTCTAACTGGTCGGCAGAGGGCACAATGACACGACCAACAAGTTCATCTGACATCTGATTCCGTCCTCTTCCACTGCCGACACTGCACCGTGTGTTCACAAGGCATCTGCCTTGCTGCGTTCACGCAACATAAGCACGGTACCGTCTGAGCCCGTGGGAGCCGAAACCGTTTACCTAGAAACCCTTGATGGAATCAGTATTGAGTCCGATGTTGTCCGCACGGACCAATATCCAGCACGCGCAGTCGTGGTGATTGCCCATCCACACCCCGAATACGGCGGGGATCGCTTCAACCATGTGGTGCGAGCGCTTCAGGACGCCGCAGCTGACCTCGGCTGTCATTCCATCGCCATTGATTTCAGAGGCGTCGGCAACTCCGGGGGCGTTCATGACAACGGTGATGCGGAACGCCTCGACCTCGCTGCCGCATGTGAACTTGCCGACATGATCGAACCCGATTGCCCCATCATCATGGCGGGCTATTCCTTTGGGTCAATCGTGGGCCTCAATGTCAGCAACCCCTTCATTGCCGCATGGCTCGCAGTTGCTCCTCCTCTGCCATTCATGACATCAACTCCCATCGCTGCGAATAATCATCGTCCAAAGTTCTTACTTGTCCCTGAACATGATCAGTTCATTTCTCCAGCACAACTTCGAGACGCAGTGTCGAGCTGGGTCAACACCACTGTGGTGGACCTTCCTGGTGTCGACCACTTCATTGTCGCCGATGGCCCTCGCGCATGCCGCCAGATTTTGGAAATGGCTCTGGACGCCATCGACTAAGAGTCAGACAACTGGACGCACACGAATACCGTGTGCAGACATCACATCTTTTGCTTCAGCGATGGTGTGATCTCCGAAGTGAAAAATTGATGCAGCCAAGACTCCTGTTGCACCACCGTCAGTGACACCTTCGGCAAGATGCTGAAGATTTCCAACCCCGCCACTTGCGATCACTGGAACATTGACTGCAGACGAAACTGCCTTTGTCAGAGCAATATCAAAACCGTCTCGAGTTCCGTCCCGATCCATCGACGTCAACAGAATTTCGCCAGCGCCGAGAGACACAGCGCGCTCTGCCCACTGCACGGCATCAAGTTCCGTCGCTGTGCGACCACCATGCAAATACACAGTCCATCGATTCTGAGAAGCATCCCACTTGGCATCGATTGCGCAGACAACACATTGAGCACCGAACTCTGCAGCAATATCCGAGATGACTTCGGGACGCTGCACAGCAGCCGTGTTCACACTCACCTTGTCAGCACCAGCGCGCAACATCTTTCGCGCATCAGCCACTTCTCGAATACCACCACCGACTGTGAACGGGATGAACACTTGTTCCGCAGTACGAGACACAACATCAACCATGGTTTCGCGACCATCAGAAGATGCCGTGATATCGAGGAACACAAGCTCGTCAGCACCTTGCAGGTCGTACCGTGCAGCAAGTTCTACTGGGTCTCCAGCATCACGAAGGTCAACGAAGTTCACGCCTTTCACAACACGACCATTGGTGACATCAAGACAAGGAATCACACGCGCAACAATGTCGGAGTTCACGACAGCACCTTCACAGCATCAGCCACGGTGAGCTTGCCTTCATAGATTGCTTTGCCCACGATGACTCCATCAAGACCAGCGACGCGAGCAAGTTCTTCGATGTGTGCCAACGTGCCGACGCCGCCACTGGCAACAACAGGAATGTTTGTTGATGCAACAGCACGCGCTAACCCCTCAACATCAGGCCCTGTCAACATGCCGTCGCGTGAGATATCTGTGATCACAAATGCAGCAGCATCAGGAAACTGAGACAAGAGGTCTTCGACTCGTAATCCGGACGACTCAGTCCAGCCATGTGTCGCGGCAATGCCGTCTCGGTGGTCAAGACCAACAGCAACGGGAATGATTTTTGCAACCACTGATACCAACGAAGGGTCGGCCACTGCTGCAGAACCCATCACAACCCGATTCACACCGGCATGGGCAAGAGCTTCGGCATCAGACACGCCGCGAACGCCGCCGCCTACCTGCAACTGTGCACGGCCATCCAATGCTCGAGCAACGTCGGCAATGATCGGACGATTCACTGGCTCTGCACTCTTGGCTGCATCGAGATCAACCATGTGTACCCACGTGGCGCCCTGGGCAACAAAAGACTCAGCCATCGCTACAGGATCTTCGCCATACACAGTGCTGTCGTCATATGCGCCTTGACGCAAACGAACCACTCGCCCACCCAATAGGTCAATCGCTGGATACAAGTTCACGATTTCACCGAGGCCACAAAATTGTGCAACAGACCTAGACCTGCCGTTGCTGACTTCTCTGGATGAAACTGAGTTGCAAAGACATTTCCTTTTCGGAATGCAACATTGAGAGTGTCGCCGTACTGCACTGTCGCCGCCACACAATCTGAATCACTCGGCACACCATGCAATGAATGAACGAAGTACATCCACGGATGATCACCTAAATCCTTGAACATCGGCTCATCGCGACGAATGTTCAACTGGTTCCATTGCATCTGTGGTCGCTGCACTGACGACGGAATCCACTTCACCTCGCCAGGAATGACCCCGAGTCCACGAGCATCAGGATCTTCTTCGCTGCCATCAAACAGCATCTGCATTCCGACACAAATGCCAAGGAATGGAACTCCACTGGCTGCCGCATCTTGTGCCACACCTTCGAGACCAACATCGCGCAGTGCATCCATGCATGCACCAAAAGCGCCAACGCCCGGCAACACCACAGCATCAGCAGCAGAGACAACTGCGGCGTCTTGCGTCAACACAGCATCTGCGCCAACACGCTCTAGAGCTTTCTGAGCAGACCGTAAGTTTCCGATGCCGTAGTCGAGAACAGCGACTCGCGGCCCTGCGGTCACGAAAGAACACCCTTGGTGGAAGGGACACCAGCCGAATCAACACGCACTGCATCGCGCAAACTGCGAGCAAGGCCCTTAAATGTGGCCTCGATGATGTGATGAACATTGCGTCCGGCCTTCAAATTGACATGCAATGTGATGAGCGCCGACGTCGCTAGAGAGGAGATCGCATGTTCAGCGAGCGATGGATCGAAGGCTGGGTTTCCCAAAGGAAGACATTCCGGCAATTCAACGTTCCACGCGACGAATGGACGACCACTGAGATCAAGAGCGATTTCTACCAGTGCCTCATCGAGCGGGTACGAGCCACTTGCAAAGCGACGCACACCGGCTTTGTCACCGAGAGCTTTGTGCAAGGCCTCACCCACACAGATGGCGACATCTTCGACCGTGTGGTGGGTATCGATGTGGAGATCACCCTTGGCCTGAATCGAAAGATCGAAACCGCTGTGACGGGCCAACTGCTCGAGCATGTGATCGTAGAACGGGATACCAGTACTGATATCGGCAATACCACTGCCGTCCAAGTTGATGGAGACTTCAATCGAAGTCTCCTTGGTGCTGCGAGAAATCAGGGCTGTACGTGCCATCTCTCTATTCTCGCCGCTCATACCCCCGACCTTGCGGTCAATTTGTTAATTCACGGTCAATTAAGCCACTGCAGAGGACATCGCAGCCAAAAATGCGCTGTTCTCGTCAGGCGTACCCACGGTGACACGCAGACAGCCTTCAAGGCGGGCCCAGGAACTGCAATCTCGTACCAAGATGCCAGCGGCCAGAAGGTCGGCCCACACGGCTTGAGCGTCCTTGCTGCGAGGACGGAACAACACAAAATTTGACCCGCTCGGCCATACCTCAATATCGAGAGCAGCGAGAGTGGACTCAATCCGTGATCGCTCTGATTTGATCAGCGCAACGCGCTCTTCCATCTCAGCTGTGAAGCCCAGTGCAGCCGTTGTCGCCGCCTGCTTGAACGAGTCGAGATGATACGGAAGTGCTGCAATCTCAAGCTGTGCAATCATCCACTTTGGTGCAACGACATAGCCCACTCGCAACGCAGCCATCGAGAGTGTCTTCGAAAAAGTTCGTGTGACTGCCAATGCTCGATCTTCTGACACCAAATCCATGGCAGACCAATCAGAGAACTCTGCATACGCCTCATCGACAACCACAACACCGGTGGCATGTTCCAATAGCACTTCTAAGTTCTCACGAGGTTCCACCAGCCCAGTGGGGTTATTCGGATTACACAAGAAGGTGACCGATGGAGCCTCACGCTGCATCAGGCGTTCGATTTCATGTGCATCAAGAGTGAAATCGGCACGACGTTCACCCACAACAACATCTGCGCCCGTCACACGAGCAATCTGTGCATACATCTGATACGTCGGCTCAAATGACGCAACTTTTCGTCCGTGACCGCCATATGTCAGCAAAATGGTTTGCAGTACTTCGTTTGAACCGTTGGCGACAAAAACATTCTCTGGTGACACACTGTGACGAGCAGCGATCACTGCGCGCAGTTCTACAGCAGCACGGTCGGGATAGCGATTCCAGTCAATTCCCGCAGCGACATCCGTGAGCATCTTTACCCAGCCGGCTGGCGGAGGAAACGGCGACTCATTCGTGTTGAGACGAATTGGCACATCTACTTGCGCCGAGTGATACCCCACCATCGCGCGGATTTGGTCACGGGGTTCGAAGATTGCCACGCAATAAACCTAGTCAGGTGCTCGTTAGGAACGAGCGAGTTTTTCAGCACGAATGAGAAGTCGCTCAGCAGACACCAGGGCTCGCTCTGCTTCATACATAGCACTCACGAGATCTTCATGATTAGGGCCCACTTCATCAAGGAGGCGCGCAACACGTGAGCGATAGCTACCGATGGCATCTGCGGCTGCACCCAGTTCGGCGCGAATTGTCTCGGTCATCACAGAAACGCTACTGCCCAAAGGTCACTTGGACTTTGACTTCGTCGGCAAGTTTGACGAAGGGCAGATGTCTTCCATCTCACAGATATCGCATTTCGGCTTTTTGGCATCACACACGCGGCGCCCGTGCAGAATCAATCGAAGGGAGAAACGACCCCATTCCGCCGGAGGGATAAAGGCATTCAACACTTTCTCCACTTTCACGGGATCCTCTTCAGTCGTCAGGCCCATGCGACGAGACAGTCGACCCACATGGGTGTCAACGGCAAGCCCAGGTAGGTCAAACACCACACTGCGTAATACATTGCCCGTCTTACGACCCACTCCCGGCAGTGTCACCAAGTCTTCCAATTCATGGGGAATCACTCCACCGAAGTTTTCAGTGACTACGCGACCCATCCCAATCAAGTTCTTTGCCTTGCTTTGATAGAAACCTGTCGACTTCACGATGACTTCAAGTTCTTCTTGATTCGCCTGCGACAAAGCCAATGGAGTCGGATACTTCTTGAACAATGCCGGTGTCACCATGTTCACCCGAGCGTCCGTGCATTGAGCAGAAAGAATCGTGGCTGCCAGCAACTCATACGGATTGCTGTGGTTCAATTCGCACTCTGCACCTGGATACAACTCTGCAAGCCGTGATGCCACTTCTTTTGCGCGCCCTGCTGGTGTTCTCGGCTTTCCCATGCCCACGAAGGTACCCTGACTGTGTGCGTTCACTCGAAATTAAGAGACACATGGACGCCGTTGCCATGGAAGAGGTGTCGGCACTCATTACTGCGGCATGGCGTGCCGATGGTGCCCGACCCCTTAATGACCACCTCTGGCTTGACCTGCGTGAAGGTGGCCGTCAGGGATTCGCGGGCGTCATTGCCCGAGACGACGCAACACAGCAAGTCGTGGGCTACTGCCAGGTCTCGCGTGGCAATGAATCATGGTCCCTTGACCTCATTGTCCATCCCGTGCATCGCTACGACTCTCTCGAGATAGCACCCGACCTCATTCGCTCTGCCCTCACGGTTGTCGCTTCCGAGGGTGGCGGCCATGTGCACTGGTGGGTCTTTGAGCCGAACAACATTCACCGTCAGTTGGCTGCGGAGGTCGGACTCCATCAGGGTCGACGCCTCCTGCAACTGCGTCGCTCTCTTCCGCTTCCGCAGAATGTTCTCTCAGAGATTGCAGATTTCGAATCATGTGCTTTCCGAGTGGGCATTGACGAAGCCGAGTGGCTCTCTGTCAACAACTCCGCCTTTGCACACCACCCCGAGCAGGGCGCGTGGACACCAGAGATTCTTGCTGGCCGAATGAGCGAACCATGGTTTGATGCAGACGGATTCAGGCTTCATCATGTTGACGATCACCTCGCGGCATTTTGCTGGACGAAAATCCACACCGACACAGAGACCCCCATGGGCGAGATCTATGTCATCGCCGTTGCACCATCAATGGCCGGCAAAGGCGTTGGCCGAATGATGGCAATCGTAGGTTTGCAGCACTTGGGGCAACAAGGAATTACGGAAGCCATGTTGTACGTCGACGCCGACAACGCTGCCGCGGTCACGATGTATTCCGCTTTAGGGTTTACCTCGCACCACGAAGAACATGCATTCGTCGGAGACATCGCACCAGGAGCAACATCGTGATCACATCTCTCTATCAACCAACACGTGATGAGATTGCGAGCATTCTCGAAGGTGAGCCCCGCTACCGCCTTGATCAATTGTGGTCAGGCCTGTACACCCAGTTTCAACACCCTGCCGACATCACTACGTTGCCAGCGGCATTGCGCACTCGTATCTCAAACGAACTTCCTGAATCACTCATCGAAGTCACACGCTCCACGAGCAAAGATGGCGACACCGTCAAGTTCCTGTGGAATCTTCTTGAAGGAAATCACCCCATTGAAACGGTGTTGATGTACTACGAAGACCGTGCCACCGTGTGCGTCAGTACACAAGCAGGGTGTGCAATGGCGTGCGGATTCTGCGCCACTGGTCAAGCCGGTTTCAACCGACATCTCACAACAGGCGAGATTGTGGAGCAGGTCGTTCGCGCTGCACGTGAAGCCGCTCTCCATTCCCGACGTGTCGACAACATCGTGTTCATGGGCATGGGTGAACCGCTTGCCAACGAGGCATCCATGTGGGCCGCAATTGAGCGCATTCATGGCGACATTGGAATCTCTGCCCGTCACATCACCGTTTCCACTGTCGGAATCGTGCCCGGCATCAAAACACTCACATCGAGACCATTGCCTGTGAATTTGGCAGTGTCCCTGCACGCTGCACGCAATTCGCTTCGTGATGAACTTGTGCCCATTAACCAGCGATACCCGCTGGAGATGTTGATGCAAACATGCCGTGATTATCTCTATGAGAAGCGTCGACGTGTCAGTTTCGAATGGGCAATGATTTCTACTGTCAATGACACTGATCGAGATGCACATGAACTGGCAGACCTCTGTTTGCAGCTCTCCCCTGCAGCGCACGTGAATCTGATTCCCCTCAATCCCACACCAGGTTGGCCAACAATTGGAAGCTCTCCTGCACGCGTGGAGGCATTTCAACGTCTACTGCGCAGCCTTGGTGTCAATGCAACTATTCGCCAGAATCGCGGAACTGAAATTGATGCTGCTTGTGGTCAATTAGCGGCTGGTCAACCGGTGACCATCCTGCCGAAGCAGTTGCGTTAGCGAAGGTACTTCGGGTTCGCCACGCGAACTTTGTCTTCAACGACAGGCCGAAGAACCTCAAGAAGTCGAGAAAAGTCAGCATCAAACTCGCCCGTACGAATTTTGTGCGACAACTCAGCATCCGAGGAAACACCTAGCCCTCGAAGAACTTCTTCGTGACGTGCTTCCATCGGTGCACCAAGTGCAATCTCGCGATCAACAATGTCGAGCATGTTCATGGCCACACGCACGTGAAAGGCAAGGCGACCATCAACGCCTGCCATGAGATCTTGTTCCATCCACTCCTTCACGGCTTGCAACAACTCGCTCGCGGTGGGTCGATCATGTGGTGCTGTCATTTCACCATCTCCGTGAGGTATTCAATGAGGTCATATTCGTTCTCGCACACGCGACGACCAATCGCAGCAAGCTCATGGCTGCGCGAGATGCCGCGAAGATGGGTCGTGGCCTGATTGATGCAGATGATTCCCCATTTCAATGTGCCCAGGACTTCCCACCAACGCACCGCATCAAAATCGGGACGCAGTCCAGATACCGCCTCATACGCATCAAAGAGTTGTTCGTATGAACCAATGCCAGCAACTGGTTGAGCACCACCAAACCGCCATGCGCGCACGCACAACCAGCCGAGGTCTTCCATGGGGTCACCAATGTGGGCAAGCTCCCAATCGAGGACGGCCGTCAGGCCTTGTGAACTCACCAAAACATTGCCTAAGCGAAGATCACCATGCACAAGTGTCTGGCGTACATGAGCAGGCCGGTGTGCATCTAACCAACGAAACGCAATCTCGAAAACAGGATGTGGCTCACCCATCTCATCCATCACGTTGCGATACATCGTCAACTGGTCTGACTGGTTCAACCCCGGCACTTCATCAGCCGATATCTGGTGTGTCCGTGCAGCAGCTGCACCAAGTTGAGAAGCCAGAACACCGCGAGCTTCAGTGAATTCTTCATCTCGTTGAATCTTTCGCGCAATGGACTCACCTTGCACAGCGCGAACAATCATGAACGGGCGCTCTAACTCTGTTGAATGTGATCCATCGACAACGAGCTCTGCCACGGGTACGCCGGCTCGATGAGCCGCGATCAATACCTGCGGCTCCAAACCCAATCCATCGGGACGGCCGGCCCGAACACGCTGCATCACGTAGTCGCCGCCATCAGCCGAGAGCATCCATGTCTCACGCGAGGCACCACCTGAAAGACGACGAAGGTTCGTTACCTCCGACGCATTCATGACACGAGCGATGCCCTGTTCCAGTTCGCTCATGCCCCCGCCTGCCATGCCCAACTTTGCCATGTTTGAAAGCTGCCCCCATTATCGAATGAAGAACAAAAAGCGCAGTGTTATGCGTTTTTCACCATTCGGACAAGTCCGGCTTTGCCCGCATCAACTTGTGAGGCAAGCACACGATCCAAGATTCCCGCGGTCCACAAAGTGCCGGCATAGGACAAATCGATTGTCACAGAAGTGCCGACCGCAGAGGGACTCAGCGACACTCGCATGACCCATGCAGAGTGTTGTCGATTGTCATCTTCATCGCGTTCAAATACGATGACACTGTCATCGTTCATCGTGCGGCGCATCCGCAATGCCTTTGATCGTGCAAAAACTCCGACCTTCGCACGCAACTCAACGGACCACACATCATTTGACACAGGAACAACCTGATGCACCATTGGCATCCACGAGGGGTACGCCGAAAGATCCTCAACAAAAGGACGAACGACATTGGCCTGCACCGGCAGATCAACCGAGGACGAATACTTCATTCCTTGTCATCCCGACGTTGTCCGAATGCTCGACCCATCAGGCGACCCAGAACAGGTGCATCGTTTTCTTCGTCTTCTTCATACGAGCCCGACAACCGTGGTGACCATGGAATTGCGCGTGTCTCATCAGGATCTGCAGCAGGCTCTGGGGCCTCTTGCACTTTTTCAATTTCAGCGAGCTCTTCCGCAATTGTCTCGAACAACGAAAGCTTCTTCTCATTGGGCTCAGTTGACTTCGCGGGTTTCGGTGGCTTCTTTTCTTTCTTGACTGGTTCTGCAGCGGGTAAGTCAGCGGGACGAAACAACTGTGGGATTGCCTGACGGCGATCATCAACAGACCAGCCTCGCGGCACAGAAAGAGCATCTGCATGACGACGACACAAACGACCAGCAAGCTCACGTTCCGGAAGAGGACGATTATCAATCCACACCAGCAATGCAGCGTTATCTATTCCGTACGAAACCTCAGCAGGTGCGGAACACCCAGGACGCTCACATAATCTCCGCACGCCGTAGAAACTAGTTCCGAACGAGGGACAGTGCGCTGACCTCACACAGATGTCAGCCAAAGAATGATTGGTGGGCACGACGGGACTCGAACCCATGACCCCCACGGTGTGAACGTGGTGCTCTAACCAACTGAGCTACGCGCCCTTACGGGACTGTCACAATACCGACGGAACCCTGTGTCCCCCACCCCTGCGCCTCGGGAGAGTAATCAACACACGCCTTTCCCATCCCTTGGCGGTCCAAATGACCCATGGTGTCTGAAGGGCAATCACGATCAAAGGCCACGAGTTCGCGGACACTCCCATCATGAGGGCCGTCACAAGACACTTCGGTCACAAACTGCTCACGGTCGATATCGACGCATGACCCAGCGGCGATCAATAAGTCGGGTGGAACGGGACCACTTGGTTTTGAGAATGCATGAAGTGACAGCACGCCAACAATGCCAAGAAATGAAAAGAAGAGAAACCCTCGCCACGGAAGTCGTACGGGGCCTGTCTGCTTCACACGATTGACGACATCGACTCTCTCTCGTTCGTTGCGTTCCGTCGTACTGTCATCAATTGGCGTGCGCTGCTGTCGGTCGTAGTTGAAACGTGAGACCGGATCTGACAACACTGACCATGCATTGTTGATTGCAGCCATGTCTGCAGCAGATGCATCTCTGCCCGTGACATCGGGGTGATGCAATCGTGCGAGCCGTCTGTATGCAGACCGAATGTCTTCGGGAGATGCCGTCGGCCTTACTCCGAGGACGTCGTAATGGGACCTGTTAGTAGCCATGTCGTACATCAACGAGACCGATGAGTTCATCGCCAGCTATGTACCGGTGCACATTCCCCGTAATGCGCTCTGACAACAACGGGACAGCCATCTCAGGAGTATTACCGACATGCGGCGTAATGATGCAATTAGGTAATCCCCACAGAGGATGATCATCAGGTAATGGCTCCGATGGGTCAGTCACGTCAATCGCTGCTCCTCCGATGATGCCGTTCTGCAATGCCCACACCAGATCATCCGTCACAATGTGTCCGCCTCTGGCCACGTTGATAATCCACGCATGTGACTCCATCAACTCAAACTCGGGACGTCCGATAAGACCAACAGTGTCTGGAGTCAGCGATAAAGCCAGGAACACAACATCTGCGCCAACAAGAGCATCGACCAAGTTCTCTGTTCCTACGACAATGTCGGCGCCCTCAATATGTTCAACGGTGCGGCGGACGACAGTGATGCTGCAATGAAAAGGTGTCAGTAACCGAATCAGTGATTCGGTGATGCCGCCACCACCCACGATGGTGACCGACGCACCCAGCAAATTGCGACCAACTGGCCCCGTCCATGTTTTTGCGCGTGCATATTCAGCAACATTGCGCAATCCAGCGAGCGCCAAAGCCAATGCATGTTCAGCAACAGGTTCGGCGTACACGCCCTTGCCACATGTCCAGATCCGAGAATCATCGATGACCGGAAGGAAACGCTCGACTCCCGCAAAGGGAACCTGAATCCATTCGAGATGATCATTCGCATCAATAAATGCCTTCAAACCATCTGCGTCACGAGCAGCTGTCCATACCGCTGCTGTCGCTTCTGAAGGATCCGAAATGATGCCGCCACCTGCAAGCACTGCATCGGTGATCCATGCCGGAGAAGTATCCGGCGCAACGGCTATTCGACCTTCCCTCGACACTGGTTACCTTTTTCGTTCCGAGCCAGTATTCAATCGACGTCGTCGTGATTCGATAATGAGGCCCACCACCATGATGGCGATGCTTCCCATCAGCAACATCGTGGCAAGCACATTGATCTGAGGAGGAATTGCGACGCGAGATGCACCGAAGATCTGGAGTGGGAACGTCACCAAAGAACCAGCGTTAAAGAAGGTGATGATGAAGTCATCAATGGAGAGCGCAAAGGACAGAAGCGCCGCAGCCAAGACTCCAGGGAGAATCAACGGAAATGTGACCTTCCAAAATGCTCGACGCGGAGTTGCACCAAGGTCCATCGCTGCTTGTTCAAGAGACCAATCGAAGCCCCGGATACGTGCTCGCAGTGTGACTGCAACGAACGACACTTGGAACATGACGTGAGCGATAATCACCGTCACGATGCCGAAAGAAACACCACGCGCGATGAACAGCGTGGCCAACGATGAACCGAGAACCACTTCGGGTGAAGTCAATGGAAGAACAAGGAAAAGATTGACGGCACCACTGCCCTTGAACCTGTAGCGGCTTAAGGCCAATGCGATACATGTTCCCAAAAGAGTGGCAATCAGTGTGGAGAAGAATGCGACCTGCAGACTCACAACGAGTGCATCAGTGAGCTCTGGGTGAGAGAACGGATTCGCCCAGTTCTTCAGCGTGAAGCCACTCCACACAATGTTGAATTTTCCTTCTGGGTTATTGAAAGAAAAAAGGACAATGACAAACACGGGGGCAAAGAGATACGCCATGGCTGCGCCCGCAACACCATTAATTGCCCAGCGCCCAACTTTTTGCTTTGTATCAAGTGCGCGTCTCATGTGAGGTCCTCAGTGCCCATGAATTTGGCATACACCAGAACAGAAGCGGTGATAATCGCCATGAGGACGAAAGACATTGCAGCAGCGAGTGGGTAATTCAACTGCACCAGGAACTGATCCTGAATAGAACTACCGATCATCGTGGTCTGTGGGCTACCCAAGAACTTTGCATTCACGAAGTCACCGGCAGCAGGGATGAACACCAGCAAACTGCCAGCAAAGATTCCCGGAAGTGACATCGGAAGAACTACTCGACGGAATGCACCTGTTGCAGATGTATAGAGGTCCATTGATGCATCAATCAACCGTGTATCAATCTTTTCCAAACTGACATAGATCGGCAGAATCATGAATGGCAGGAAGTTGTACGTCAGACCACCAATGACCGCAGCTGGCGTATTGATCAGTCGCCCATTGTCCATGATGTGGAGCCACTCCATCAGGTTCTCTAACTTCATCGTTTCCAGCACAGAAATGACAGGGCCAGAGTCAGACAACAAGTTTTGCCATGCAAGCGTTCTAATGAGATACGACGTAAAGAATGGGACGGCAATCAAACCCAGCAACAATGAGCGGTACTTTCCGCCACGGAAGGCAATGACATACGCAAGTGGGTATCCGATGAGCAATGTCAAAATTGTCGCGATGCCGGCATACAAGAAACTGCGGCCGAACTGCGGACCAAAATCTGTCAGTGCCCTGGAGTAGTTTCCCCACTCCCATGAGAACGATGGAGAGAAATCGAAACGACTCTTCTTACTCGACAGCGACATTTCCATCATCGCCCACAATGGGGCGAGGAAGAACAGACTGAGCCACAAGATTCCAGGTTTGAGCAACCCATACGGTGCCAATGCACGGCGAGTTTCGATGCCACCCATGATGGCGACCCAGATGATGCCCACTACCGAAGCAATCATCACACCGAACAGAAGCACCGCTAGTGCCCCAGTGATCAAATCTGCTGCAAGCGCAACGACGCCAATGGCGACAAGCACCATGACACCGAGCCCCACCCACTCAGGTCGTGAGGCAATGCGCTTGCGTGGAGTTCTCACTGACGAAGATGTTCCGAGAAACGCTATGCGCCGACGATGGACGAGAAACGCTCGTCGAACTTTGTTTCTTCAGCTTCCGAGAGGCCGCCCCATGTCTGGAGTCTCTTCACAGTTGCATCATCAGGGAACAACAATGGATTCTCTGCAAGTGCTGCGCCATCGGCACCCAGCTTGACGAGTTCTTCGCGAACACCCTTGACTGGTGACATGTACTGAACAAACGAAGTGAGACGTGCTGCGTTCACTGGGTCGTACAAGAAGTTTATCCATGACGAAACAGATGCCCCGTTCTCAGAACCCTTCATCCACACCATCGTGTCGTACCAGCTGGTACCGCCTTCTTCAGGAACGATGAACTTCACATCCGGGTTGTCTTTGCTGAGTTGAAGAACGTCTCCCGACCAGCCGACACATGCTGCAAAGTTGCCTGCAGAAAGATCCTTGGTGTACTCATTGCCCGTGAACGAGCGAATCTGACCGTCACTCTTTGCTTTTTCCAAACGATCGAATGCATTTGCAGCCTCGTTGAACGTGGAGACCTTTGAAATGTCCTTGCCTTCGGCCATCAAGAGAAGACCAATGGTGTCGCGCATCTCTGTGAGCACACCAATCTTGCCCTTGAATGCTGGGTCGAAGAGATCTTCTACCGACTTCAACTCACGACCAGTGACCTTCTGGTTGTATGCGATACCAGCAATACCGGTTTGGTACGGGAGGCTGTATTCATTTCCGTTGTCCCATGATGGGTTCTTCAAGTCATCACGAAGGTTTGCAAAGTTCGGAATGCTTGCCTTATCGAGTTTCTGCACCCAGCCGAGCTGAATTAAACGAGCAGCCATCCAGAAAGTAGGCGCAAGGATGTCTGGAGGAATTGTGTTGCCTTGGGACAATGCAGGCTGAATCTTTGCGAAGTACTCATTGTTGTCGAGGAATGCTTCGGTGTACTTGAAATCAATTCCAGTCTCTTTGGCGAAGAGTCCAACAGTCTCTTCATCCATGTATCCGGGCCAGTTCTCAAAGAACAATGTCTTCGTGTCGACTGTTGTGGAAGATCCACCACCGCAGGCTGCGAGCAATGTCGGCAATGACAATGCGCCTGCGCCGACGAGACCTGAACGCACCAGGAAATCACGACGTGAATATTTTGGTCCACTCCAAGTAGGCAGGTTATTTCGTGTTCCCATGATGTATCTCCTTAGGTTGTTCGTTGTTAGAGGGGTGAGAGGACGATGTAGCAGTGACTACAGCGCTGCCTCGATGGAATCGACGTTGGTAGAAGTGGAACCAGCAGTTTCCGGCCACCCTTCCAACACATATGGAGCAGAGGCGTGCCAATGCATGGACACCGTTTCTCCTGCAGAAGGCGCCTTCACACTGGTTCCAGCAGGAACGATTGCCGAAACTTCCGTGTCATTGCTTGTACGGCCAACAACACGGACAGACGAGCCCTGGAAGACAGTGTCAGTCACAAACACCTTCATGGCGCCTTCGCCACCGAGCACAACTTGTTCAGGACGAAGCATGACAGTGACTTGATTGCCTTGGGAGAGAGCGGCCGACGATGCACTATTGCCTGCTGCAACAATCACTTCTGTTCCGTCAAGAAGGAGCACTCGCGTTCCGCCGCCATCTGACGACACGATTGTTCCGGGAAGAAGGTTCGCCGATCCGATGAAGCCCGCGACGAACAAAGTCTCTGGCCGTGCATAGATGTCAACAGGGGCACCGACTTGTTCAACGCGACCTTCGCTCATGACAGCAATGCGGTCACTCATGGTGAGAGCCTCGCCCTGATCATGGGTCACGAAAACAAATGTGATGCCCACTTCGCGTTGAATGCGCTTGAGTTCGATCTGCATGGCCTCGCGAAGTTTGAGGTCAAGTGCCGCAAGGGGCTCATCGAGCAATAAAGCCGACGGATAGTTCACCAAGGCCCTCGCGAGAGCGACACGCTGCTGCTGGCCACCCGACAATTGGGCGGGACGACGTTGGGCGAATTCTCCAAGACGCACGACATCGAGCATCTCGCCAACGCGGCTCTTGACTTCTGCCTCAGGAAGTTTCTTGCTCCGTGGACCGAAAGCAACATTGTCGAAAACCGACATGTGAGGAAAGAGCGCGTACTGCTGGAACACAGTATTGACATTGCGCTTGTGAGGAGGGGTATGAGAGACGTCTTCACCCTCGAGGAAGACTTGACCTGCGGTGGGTTGTTCAAACCCAGCGATCATTTTGAGTGTGGTGGTCTTGCCGCATCCGGAAGGTCCCAACATGGCGAAGAACTCACCACGACCTATAGCGAAGTCGGCTTGATGGACGGCTATGAACGATCCGTACTGCTTGCGAACATTTTCGAGCTTTACAACGGGATCCCCGACGTCCATCCCACCTCCTTTTGAAACGGAGGAAAGGCTAACACCGGTGAAGTCAATGAAGCCGCCCTACTCACGGGTTCGGGAGATTTCTTCTGACTTTCACCTGACAGTCAGATTGCCTCAGTAGCCAGTCGAAGGCTCCTCGGACATAAGTTTGATGTGTGCCAACTCCCGCTGACAGCCTTCAAATCCCCAAACTTGAGTTCTTAATGGGCCATAACAGGGCAGAACGGCAACAACAGTTGCGTGCTGCGGCCAAGGAGAGCTGGATTGCTCGCAACGAGATTGGCTTCTCCGTCCTTACGTATGACTCGGTGATGGGTGTCCTGCGTGACAAGCGCTGGCACTCTGCCACTGGTCTTGTGGCACAGATGCAGGGAATTCGAGACGAAGACTTCGGTCGCCGTCGCCGGGTCTCCATCCTCAATGCCGAGGGCGAGGTGCATGTTCGCCTCCGCCGTCTCGTTGCTCCTGCCTTCTCACCGCGAAGTGCCGACCGCTTGCGACCATTCATGCGCGAGGTCATCAACACACTGGTCGACCCCATTGCAGCGAAGGGCGAAGCAGAGATTGTCGCCGACATTTGCGAGCCCTACCCCATTCCCATCATCTGCGAACTTCTTGGTGCACCGAAGGAAGACTGGCAACTCTTCAGCCGTCTCGCAACAGACATTCTGCGCATCTTCAGCGACAACCTCATTGAGATCATGCCGATGATTATTGCGGCACAAGACGAACTCAACGAGTACACGCGCGGTCTTATTGACCAACGCCGCAATGTTCCTCTTGACGACTTACTCACTGATCTCATCAAGTCAGAAGAAGCCGGAGACAAACTCACCACTGACGAACTCGAGATGATGGTTGAAGCAGTCATCGTGGGCGGCACCGACACCACCCGCAATCAGTTAGGTCTTGCTCTTGCCATCTTCGCGGAGCACCCAGAGCAATGGGAGATCTTGGCGAATGATCCATCATTGGCGCCTCGTGCCGTGGAAGAAGTGATGCGTTTCCACGGAGCCGTAGGCGGCACCATCCGTTTCGCATCAGAAGACATCGAATACAACGGCGTGATGTTTCCGAAGGGAACATTCATGAGCACATCGATGGCAACTGGCAACTTTGATGCGTCCGTCTTCCCCACACCAGAAAAGTTTGACATCACCCGCGAACCTGTGGGTCAACCACACCTTTCCTTAGGTGCAGGCATTCACTATTGCCTTGGCGCATCTCTTGCACGGGCAGAACTGCAAGAAGCCTTCGTCCTTCTCTCCCAACGCATGCCAAACCTTGCGCTCAATGGTCCTGTCGAATACAAGCCAACGGGTGTTGGCATCTTCGGTCCGGCATCACTCCCCGTTCGTTTCGACCCAGGGCACTAGGTTCACTACGCCCCCTATGAACAACAAGCCTGATCCGAAGCCAGAAAAACAACCGCCACGGCCAGGCACTGCGCGCGCAGCATTCTCGTATCCCGATTTCCGCATCATGTGGACATCAAACTTTTTGTCGAGCATTGGCACGTGGATGCAGAACGTTCTGCTTCCTGCGTACGTGTACGAGCGCACCCGCAGCGCATCCGTCGTCGGAATTTTTATTTTCGCTCAGCTGGGACCGATGCTGTTGCTGTCCATCCCTGCTGGAGTCATGGCGGACAGATTTGATCGTCGCAAGTGGCTCCTCTTCGCTCAAATTGTTCAAATGACCGGCTCGGTTGCCTTGGGAATTTGTGCCATCGCTGACTCGCCCATTTGGACTCTCTTCTTCGCTCAGATGACCGTTGGTATCGGCAATGCGATTAACGCTCCGGCATTCTCTGCTGTACTTCCGAGTTTGGTTCGCCCCGAAGACCTCGGTGGTTCCATCAGTTTGAGTTCAGCATCAGTGAATGGCTCGCGAGTGACTGGTCCCATTCTTGTGGCGGTCCTCGTCAGCTGGGGTGCCACAACAGGACAAGTCTTTATCTTCAATGCTGCGACCTATTTGTTTGTGACCTGGGCCGTGATGCGCATCACCCTGCCGCCCAACAACAACAAAAAAGAAGAGGGCATGAAAGCCCTGACCGGTGGATTCCGAGTTGCTCGTGAAAGAAAATCAATCGGTCGCATTTTGCTGACGATGTCGTCGTTCTCTCTCCTCAGCCTTGCGTATGTTGGCCTCTTCCCTGCCGTCGCCGACCTCACATTCGGCATTGAACCAAAGTCAGTCTCCTATAAGTGGCTCTATGCCACATGGGGAACTGGTGCACTACTCGGAGCACTCGCTATTGGCACAGTGTTTGCATCTGTCGATAAACGTCTCTTGGCTCGACGAGGTTTTCTCTCGTTTGCAATTGCAATGACAGCATTCGCCACAGTTCGTAACGTGCCACTTGCTTTCATCACTTCTTTCTTCCTCGGAATCGCTTACTTCGGTACGACCACTTCACTTATGACAGTTCTGCAAAGTCGCCTTGAACTGCAGATTCGTGCACGTGTGATGTCGTTGTGGTTCATGGCGTTTGGCGGAACCATTCCCATCGGCAACGTCATTTTCGGACCACTCATGGACGCAGTCGGATCACGGCCAGTGCTGTATCTCGGTGCAGTTTGGGCACTCTTCCTGTCGTGGTGGTGCAACATCGAGAAACTCGACCGCAAGTATCCGCTGCCTGCACCGGAGTGATGCCCCTGCGATGAATGTGGTGCGAACTAAATAAGTTCGTGCACGACTCGTTCTGTCTTTGAAGAACGAGAACCCTTCACCAGAACAACATGTGGGTGGTGAAATGCGAGTTCTTTGAGAGTTTCTTCGACCGACATTGCGGGCGTGCCATATAAATCTGTTTCAAGTCCGATGACCGTGATCTTGTTCGCCTGCGCAAAGTCCGCAACACGACGATGCGCTACTTCGGAATCGAATATCTCTGCCATCGCACCCAGCACAGCAAATCGCGTTTTCACTGGAAGATCTGCGATGACCTGAAGGGCTGCAAGCATGGAATGTTCATTTGCGTTGTATGAGTCGTCAAGAATTCGAAGACCATTCACTGCCTCTAGCCAGCACATACGTCCGGTCTCAAGTTCTTCGCGACCAATGCCTTTGACTGCATTCGAAAGAGTCATTCCGCATGCCAACCCAGCCGCAATTGCAGCCGCTGCATTAATCACCATGTGTTCACCGGGAAGCATCGGGGCTGCAGATGCCCTCTGATCCTTGAAGAAGAAATCTGCAGTGCACCGGCCATCTTCATCGGTCTCAGTGATTTCATATCGAACATCGGCATTGTGACTGCGACCAAAAGTGAGCACACGAGCCGCGGTACGAGACGCCATCGCGTTCACTCTTTCATCATCAGCATTGAGCACCGCCACGCCATCAGAAGGCAATGCCTCGATTAGCTCACCCTTCGCAATCGCAATGCCGTCTGGTCCGCCGACACGATCACCGTGGGCATCACCGACATTTGTGACAATTCCAATGTTTGGCGCAGCAATGCCACAGAGCCGGTCAATTTCGTGAAAGCCACGCATTCCCATCTCAATGACAAGTGCCTCAACATCATCAGGTGCATCTGTAATCGTGACAGGCACTCCGATGTCATTGTTGAGCGATGCCTCAGAGGCGTATACAGAAGAAAAGCCCGCCTGCAGAACGGCACGAACAAAGTTCTTCGTTGTGGTTTTTCCAGCAGAACCAGTGATTCCAATGACATGTTGCAAAGACTGTGCTCGCAGTTGCTCGCGTAGTGCACGACCCAAAAGCGCCAGTGCTGCAGTCGTGTCGTCCACCTCTATGCATGGCAATGCAGCCGATGATCGACCCCGAGAGACGATGGCAAAAGCAGCACCCTTCGACGCAGCAGAGTCAACAAAGTCATTTCCATCGCGCTCTGCCACGATGGCCACAAAGGCAACACCAGGCTTGATGGCACGCGAGTCAAACGAAAGCCCAGAGGCTTCAACATCGTTGCCCACAAGGGTTCCGCCCGTGATGTTTGCTACGAGCGAAGCTGTGATGCGCATGATTCGACCCTAGTGGCGAGTACCGTCTTATCGATGGACACCGCCCCACAACGAACAACACTCGTCGTGATTTATGGCGGTCAATCAGCGGAACACGACGTCAGTTGTGTCACTGCAGCCCATGTTCTTCGAGCAGCCGACCCACAGAAGTACAACACAGTGGCAATTGCAATTGGCAGAGACGGCTCGTGGTCAACACCACAGTTACCGCAGCTGCCAACCGGTGGCGCTAATCCTGCATCAATCCCCGAACGACTGACTGCATCGGGAGAGCCCACGTCTAGCAACGCGATCACTCATCTCGCTACTGGTGGCCCGATCGTCGTGATGCCTCTTCTTCACGGACCCATGGGCGAAGACGGCACCATGCAAGGTCTCCTCGAACTTCTTGACCTTCCCTATGTCGGTAGTGGCGTGCTTGCAAGTGCCGTGGCGATGGATAAGGGCATGGCGAAGAATGTTTTCTCCCATGCAGGCATCCCGCAGGTTCGCTATCGCGTGTTGCGCGAAGACATGATTTCTCACACTTCATTGGAAGATGTTGCAGCTGAGCTTGGCTATCCACTTTTTGTGAAGCCTTCGAACATGGGTTCATCCGTTGGCGTTACCAAAGCGCACGATGCAGCCGAACTGCAGGCTGCTGCATCTCTTGCAATCTCATATGACCAGTGGATCATCTTTGAAGAAGCTGTCACGGCACGTGAACTTGAAGTGGCAGTTATCGGTAATCGCTCACCACGTGCATCTGTTGTGGGCGAGATAAAGCCCGGCAAAGAGTTCTACGACTACGAAGACAAATACGTCAGCGATTCCGCAACGTTGATGATTCCGGCTCCCCTCTCTGCATCAGAGAGTGACGAACTTCGTTCGCTTGCCATCCGCGCCTACGAATCACTGCGCTGCGAAGGAATGGCCCGCGTTGACTTCTTCTACGAAGAAAATGGTCGTGGCTTCTTGTGCAACGAGATCAACACGATTCCGGGTTTCACACCTATTTCGATGTATCCGAAAATGTGGGAAGCAAGTGGACTTTCCTATTCCGCACTGATTGATGAGCTCATCGAACATGCACGCGAGCGACATGCACGTCGTAAGCGCAATACTGCGCGCTAGTCACTACCCAGCAGCAGGGATATTGATTGCTTGCCCTTGCAACAGCACCACTGACTGTTGATCGGGCCAATTGTTGGCATTCAGCAATGCAGTAATCGTGAAACAGGACTTGAACTTGTTCTGAATCAGCCACAGCGAATCGCCCGACTGAATCGTGTACGAACCAGCAGTATGGTTTTCGCAACCTGGTTTCATCTTCACGCCAGGAGCAGCAGTCCCACCGGCACCGGGATTATTCGGTGTTGGGTTCACAATCGCGCTGGCAGGAATCTTGATGACGGTGCCTGGATACGGAAACTGGCTGGGGTCAACCCATGCGTTGTACGCGAGCAAGGTTGTCACCGAGATGTTGTACTTCGATGCAACAGAAATTGGTGAATCGCCTGCCTGAACGGTGTACGAGGACTCTTGACCCACTGCGTTAGCCGGCAACGTTGTTGTTGTTCCTGGTGCAGTGCTTGCAACAGGCGGAATCGTGGCGAAGTTCGTGGGGGTCACGTTCACGACCGTGGTGGCAACGCCCAGTGTGTCTCCACCGCACGCCGAGCCAAACACACTGACCCCGACAATGCATGCAGCAACCGCGATGAAGCGACCGACTGATTGCTGTGAGGGGGTTTTCAACACGTCTCAACAGTAGAGCCTGACACCACCCGAATGGTGGCGCATCGGCCCTACAGAACTAGACCAAAGGACGAGCTGTTGGTGGAATCGGTGCAGGAAGTGAGGTTTCGCCCATCAATGCAAGGTCGACTCCAGCTGCGCATGCGCGACCTTCTGCGATTGCCCACACGATGAGACTTTGTCCACGACCCATGTCACCAGCAACGAAAACACCTGGCACAGTCGACTCGTAATTGTCATTACGTACAACATTGCCTCGTTCATCGAATGCGACTCCGAGTTGTTCCAACCAAGAACCTTTCTCAGGACCAGTGAAACCCATTGCCAAGAAAACAAGATCTGCAGGAATCTCGAGATCCGAGCCTTCCTTCTTCTCGAACTTGCCGTTCACCATCTCCACTTCGTGAAGAAGCAGTGCACGAACATTGCCATTGCCATCGTCGATGAAGCGCTCAGTGTTCACGCTGTACATGCGCTCGCCACCCTCTTCATGAGCCGATGTCACTTTGTACACGAATGCAAACTGTGGCCATGGGTTGCCAGATGACCGTGAGTCACTCGGACGAGGCATGATCTCCAACTGAATGACCTGCTTTGCGCCCTGACGTAATGCAGTCCCTAAACAGTCAGCACCAGTGTCGCCGCCACCGATGATGACGACATTCTTGCCCTTGGCATCGATGTCGTAAGTCGTTGCATCGCCTTCTTGCACCTTGTTCGCGATGGGCAAATACTCCATCGCTTGATGGATGCCCGTGAGTTCGCGTCCTGGCACATTGAGATCACGACGCTCGGTTGCTCCACACGCAAGAACAATCGCATCATGTGATGCACGAAGCACTTCAATGTCGATGCTGCCACCGACATCTGCATTGGTACGGAACTCTGTTCCCTCACCACGCATCTGCTCGAGGCGGCGATCAAGATGCACTTTCTCCATCTTGAATTCAGGAATGCCGTAACGCAAAAGACCGCCGATGCGATCTGCACGCTCGAGCACCACTACATCGTGTCCGGCACGTGTGAGCTGCTGTGCAACAGCAAGACCAGCAGGACCGCTACCAATGACTGCAACACGCTTGCCGGTCTTGATGGATGGAATCTGAGGAACAACCCATCCTTCACGGAATGCATGGTCAATGATCTCAACTTCTACTTGCTTAATTGCAACGGGGTCTTGGTTCACACCAAGAACACATGCAGATTCGCACGGAGCTGGGCACAGACGACCCGTGAACTCAGGAAAGTTATTCGTTGCATGCAAGCGCTCGATGGCCTCTTGCCAATGACCGCGATACACGAGGTCGTTCCAGTCAGGGATCAAGTTGCCCAGTGGGCAGCCGTTATTGCAGAACGGAATACCGCAGTCCATGCAACGTCCTGCTTGATGGTTCAACTTGCCAGCATCAAACGGCTCGTAGACCTCTTTCCAGTCTTTGAGTCGCAGTGCGACAGGGCGTCGTGTTGGGCCAGTACGACCCCACTGAAGAAATCCGGTTGTCTCACCCACGTGAAGCCTCCATTACTCGATTTGCTGTTTCTGCTTCGTCAAGGCCTTCTGCTTTTGCAGTCGCCATCACCGCGAGAACTTTCTTGTAGTCACGAGGCATTACCTTGCGGAACTTTGCCACTTCGACTGTCCATGCATTCAGAACACGTTCCGCCACTGCAGAACCTGTGAACTCACCATGACGTGTAATCGTTGCGCGCAACCATTCGTCGTCATCGCCCGTTACTGGTTCTACTTCCACCATTTCGTAATTGACATTGGAAGCAAAGACGCCATCTGGGTCGTACACGTATGCGATACCACCCGACATGCCTGCTGCGAAGTTGCGACCTGTCGCACCAAGCACAACAACACGTCCACCGGTCATGTACTCACATCCGTGATCGCCGACGCCTTCCACCACCAAGGTGGCTCCGGAGTTACGAACAGCGAAGCGCTCACCTACTGTGCCGCGAATGAAGATCTCTCCACCCGTGGCACCGTAACCAACGACGTTTCCGGCAATGACATTTTCTTCCGCAGCAAATGGCGCATCGCGATGCGGATGCAAGATGAGTCGTCCACCAGAGAGACCCTTTCCGACGAAGTCGTTTCCGTCACCTTCAAGGCGCATCTGAATACCCGCTGGCACGAATGCGCCGAAGCTTTGACCAGCCGCACCTGTGAAGTGAATGTCAATCGTTCCGTCAGGAAGACCAGAACCACCCCATGCCTTCGTGACTTCGTATCCAAGCATCGTGCCCGTTGTGCGGTTCACGTTCATAATGGGCATCGAGATCTTCACAGGACGCGCATCAGCTATCGCGTCTTTCGAAAGAGCAATCAGCTGGTTGTCCAATGCTTCTTCAAGACCGTGTTCTTGACCAACAGAACTAAACGGAGTTTGTCCGTATGGGTTCTGAGGCACTTCGAGAATCGGAGCGATATCAAGGCCCTTGGCCTTCCAGTGATCCACTGCCTTCTTGGAATCGATCATTTCAACGTGACCAATTGCTTCTTGCAGTGTGCGGAAGCCCAACGCTGCAAGATTCTCACGAACCTCTTCAGCGATGTACTCAAAGAAGTTCACAACGAACTCTGGCTTGCCAGAGAAACGAGCGCGAAGTGTGGGGTTCTGCGTTGCAATGCCAACTGGACATGTATCGAGGTGACACACGCGCATCATCACGCAACCACTCACCACGAGTGGTGCTGTTGCGAATCCGAATTCTTCTGCACCGAGCAAGGCAGCAATCACAACGTCGCGTCCGGTCTTCATCTGACCATCGGCTTGCACCACGATGCGGTCGCGAAGACCATTCAACATGAGTGTCTGCTGAGCTTCAGCGAGTCCGAGTTCCCACGGCGCACCAGCGTGCTTCAGCGATGTCAACGGCGATGCGCCGGTGCCACCGTCGTGACCCGAGATGAGAACAACGTCGGCCTTGGCCTTACTCACACCTGCAGCAACAGTGCCCACGCCGACTTCAGCAACAAGCTTCACGTGAACGCGTGCCGTTGGGTTGGCGTTCTTCAAGTCGTGAATCAATTGCTTGAGGTCTTCAATGGAATAGATGTCGTGGTGCGGTGGCGGGCTAATGAGACCAACACCAGGAGTTGAGTGACGTGTCTTTGCCACCCATGGGTACACCTTGTGACCAGGAAGCTGTCCACCTTCACCAGGCTTCGCACCTTGGGCCATCTTGATCTGAATGTCATCAGCGTTCACCAAGTATTCGCTGGTCACACCAAAGCGGCCCGATGCGACCTGCTTAATTGCAGAACGCTTCGAGTCACCGTTTGCCATCGGCGTGAAACGCTCAGGATCTTCGCCGCCTTCACCAGTGTTGCTCTTGGCGCCTAAGCGGTTCATCGCAATCGCCAAGTTCTCATGTGCCTCTGCCGAGATGGAGCCATAACTCATTGCACCTGTCGAGAATCGCTTCACGATCTCGGAAACTGGTTCGACTTCATCAATAGAAATGGCAGGCCGAACATCAGTGCGGAGCTCGAAGAGACCACGCAATGTTGCAAGTCTCTTTGATTGGTCGTCGACATCAGCGGTGTATTGCTTGAATACGTCGTAGCGGCCAGAACGAGTTGAGTGCTGCAAGCGGTACACAGTGTCCGGGTTGAAGAGGTGATACTCCCCTTCACGACGCCACTGGTATTCCCCGCCCACTTCTAACTTGCGGTGTGCGCGCAAATCAGGACGCTTCGGATGTGCTGTTGCATGACGCGTCGCCACTTCAGCTGCAATCTCATCAAGGCCGATACCACCAAGGCGAGACACAGTGCCCGTGAAGAACTCTTCAACGAGATCGGTTGCCAAACCAATTGCTTCGAAGATCTGTGCACCTGTGTATGACGCAACAGTGGACACACCCATCTTCGACATGACCTTCAAGACGCCCTTACCAGAGGCCTTGATGTAATTCTTCACAGCCTTGTGTGGATCCATGCCACCCAAGCCATACATGCCGGTGTCGTTGTCGGCAGCGATCATTGTTTCGATGGTCTCGAATGCGAGGTACGGGTTCACCGCGCCAGCACCAAAGCCAATGAGCAGTGCCATGTGATGCACTTCGCGCGCATCGCCACATTCAACAACAAGACCAACTTGCGTACGAGTCTTCTCGCGAATGAGGTGGTGATGCACTGCGCTTGTCATCAACAATGACGGAATCGGTGCAAATACTTCGTCAGAGTTGCGGTCAGACAACACAATGATGCGTGCACCATTCGTGATTGCTGCACTCACATCTGCGCGCAGTTTGTCGAGAGCAGTCCGAAGACCAGCACCGCCATCAGCCACGCGATACAAACCACTGATGACGACTGCTGCTAGCTGTGGCTGTGTCGCATCGTCATTGATGTGGATGATCTTTGCGAGATCATCGTTGTCAATAATCGGGAACGGTAATGACAGTTGACGACAGCTGTTGGGACCAGGCGACAAGAGGTTCGCCTCGGGGCCAACGCTTGTTCCCACTGCAGTCACGACTTCTTCACGAATCGCGTCGAGTGGCGGGTTGGTCACCTGAGCAAACAACTGCTGGAAGTAGTCGAACAACAAACGTGAACGTGCCGACAACACAGCAATAGGCGTGTCGGTACCCATGGAACCAAGTGGCTCCATGGCGTTCTTGGCGGTGGGCGCAAGGATGATCTTGAGTTCTTCTTCGGTGTAGCCGAACATTTGTTGCCGGCGAGCGACGCTGTCACGACTGTGAACAATGTGCTCACGTGCAGGCAACTCATCAAGATGTGTCACGCCCTGCTCAAGCCATTCTTCGTATGGGTGCTCGGACGCAAGTTCCATCTTCACTTCATCGTCATCAATGAGACGACCCTGTGCTGTGTCAATGAGGAACATGCGGCCGGGCTGCAAACGACCCTTGCGGATGATTCGTGATTGATCAATGTTCAACACGCCTGCTTCAGACGCAAGCACAACGAGGTCGTCCTTGGTGATCCAGTAACGGCCGGGACGAAGACCATTGCGGTCAAGTACTGCACCAATCAGTGTTCCGTCGGTAAAGCACACGTCAGCGGGGCCATCCCATGGCTCCATCAACGAAGAATGGAATTGGTAGAACGCACGCTTCTTTGCGTCCATGCGGTCATTGTTTTCCCATGCTTCGGGAATCATCATGAGCAATGCATGCGGAAGCGAACGGCCGGCGAGGTGCAGAAGTTCCAACACTTCGTCGAAGCTTGCAGAGTCCGACATGCCAGGTGTGCAAATGGGGAACGCGCGCTCAAGACCAGGAATCAAGTTGCTAGCAAGCAATGCTTCACGTGTGCGCATCCAGTTGCGGTTGCCCTGCACCGTGTTGATTTCACCGTTGTGCGCAATAAAGCGGTATGGGTGAGCCAGTGGCCATGATGGAAAAGTGTTTGTTGAGAAACGGCTGTGCACCATTGCAATCGCCGATTCCATGCGCTCGTCGGAGAGATCAGGAAAGAACTGCTCTAGTTCTGGCGTAGTGAGCATGCCCTTGTACACAATGGTGCGAGCAGACAACGATGAGAAATACGTACGCATCGTGCCGGTGAGCTCATGCTCAATGCGCTTGCGTGCAACGAAGATCTTGCGGTCGAGATCAATATCGGAGGCACCTGCAGGATCATCAAGGAAGAACTGACGCACGGTGGGCATCACGGCACGAGCCGATGCGCCAAGACAATCAGGGTTCACAGGAACATCGCGCCATCCGAGCGGACGAAGTCCTTCTTCGGTGACAATCTTTTCAACAGTTGCAACTGCAGTAGCAACATCCGCAGCAGCCTGCGGAAGGAAGGCAATACCCACTGCATACGAACCAGAAGCAGGAATCTCGAAGCCAGCAACTGCGCGCAAGAACGCATCAGGAATCTGAATGAGAATGCCAGCGCCGTCACCAGTGTCTGGCTCTGCACCTGTTGCACCGCGGTGCTCCATGTTTGTCAGTGCTGTGAGACCAAGCGTCACGATCTCACGGCTGCGAACACCCTTGATGTTGGCGACGAAGGACACGCCACATGCGTCGTGTTCAAACCGAGGGTCGTAGAGACCGTGGGCAGCGGGAAGATCTGGGTTCATGAGCGTCGAGTCCTTCAGGAACCGTGCAGGGCACGGCGGAGAATGAGATTGTTCTCCCGGGGCGACGCTGACCCGAGCATTGCAAGGCTACCCATGCCCGCCCTGGCTTACAAAGGAATTAAAGAGGTGTGACCTCTATTCAGGCCCTACTTGGGATCGATGTACGCCGGAGCGCGCTTCTCGAAGTCGCTCATCACGGCTTCGCGCTGGTTGTGGCCACCAACGAGGCTGCCAATGATGCGGCGTTCGGCGGCGAACTGGGCAGCAGCGAAATCCATGGTGAGACGGTTCAAGAGCTCCTTGGCTCCGCGCACGGCATCGGGGCTGCGCTTGCAGATTTCCTCTGCATAGGCAAAGGCATCCTCGCGAGGGGTCTCTGACAAGCGGGTCACGATGCCAATCTCGGCAGCCTCGCGGCCATCAAAGATGCGAGCGGACAACACGATGTCCTTCATGATGTCGGGGCGAACGAGACCCTGCATGAGCACGGTTCCGGCCATGTCGGGCACAAGACCCCAGTAGGTCTCACGCACAGAGAACTTGGTGTCAGGGTGAGCAATACGAATATCGGCACCAAGAGCGATCTGGCATCCGCCACCCAATGCATGACCATGAACGGCTGCAATCACGGGCACGGGCACTTCTTGCCACACCCATGCCGATTGCTGACCAAGGTGCGTGATGCGGTCCCCCGACATGTCGGAGGCTGAGGGCTGGCGCTCGCCGCCCGAGTTGTTGCCACCACCGGCCATCGCCCCCATGGAGGCAAGGTCGAGACCCGCACAGAAAGATGCGCCTTCACCAGAGACCACAACGGCGCGAATCTTCTTGTTCGTCTTCAGCGATTCGCCGGCGTCAACGATGGCTTGGAATTGCTCACCGTCAAGGGCGTTGCGCTTGTCGGCACGGTTGAAACGAACGTCGGCAATGCCGTCGGAAATGGAGATAGTGACTCTGTCGCTCATCTCGACATCTTGTCACGCTCCCAAGTGACTGAGGGAAGCGGACCCGTGGCAGACTGCTTTCATGCAATTGAACCTTTCAGCAGACGAAGTCCTCAAGACAACCCGCAGCGTGCGCAAGCGCCTCGATTTCGACAAGCCAGTCGAGCGCGAGATTGTCGAGGAGTGCCTCGAAATCGCATTGCAGGCCCCAACAGGCTCGAACAGCCAGGGCTGGCACTGGATCATCATTGAAGATGCCGCAAAGAAGAAGGCACTTGCCGACATCTATCGCAAGAACTGGGCACTGTACGCAAACATGCCTGGCCGCGAATACGGCAGCGGCGACACACGTGGCGAGCGCATGGGTCTTGTTCGTGACTCCGCTGGCTACCTCGCCGACAACTTTGAGAAGGCACCACTTCTCATGATTCCGTGCATCGACGGACGCCTTGACAACTTGCCATCGTTCGCCACTGCCGGCGCATGGGGCTCATTGCTTCCCGCAGTGTGGAGCTTCATGCTCGCATTGCGTGAGCGTGCCATGGGTTCTGCATGGACCACCATCCACCTCATGAATGATGGCGAGAAGGAAGCAGCCGAGTTGCTCGGCATTCCATACGAGAAGGTCACACAAGGTGGGCTCTTCCCTATCGCATACACAATCGGCACCGACTTCAAGCCCGCCAAGCGCGAGCCACTCAGCAAGGTTCTTCACTGGGACAAGTGGTAGTCGCATGACTTCCCCCGTCACATATGCGTTGACCGACGGCATTGCTGTCATCACGATGGATGATGGCAAAGCCAATGCAGTGTCACTCACATTGCAAGCAGGCATCAACGAAGCACTTGATCAAGCAGAGAAAGACGGCGTACCTGCCATCCTGACCGGACGTCCCGGCATCTTGTCTGCTGGTTTTGATCTCAAGACACTTGCTGCCAGTGGCCAACCAGC
>WLGW01000119.1 GCA_009703055.1 Actinomycetota bacterium | reverse complement strand
GTGTGACCGCCACCAATTAATAGTTTCCGACAATGACTGATTAAGTGGCGTTGCGTGATCTCCAAATGTTGACGCGTAATCAGAATGATCAACAACAAAGTCTTCCTTGAATTCATACAGCACCTCTGGAAGCTCGCGTGCAGCAGGAATAAACAGTCCGCCTATCTTCATCTTTGCCAAACCGAGATTCTTTGATTGTGGTTTGACTCCAGCAATTGCAGCTGCCATCTCGAGAAACTTCTTGTTGCTCACTGCTGGCGCGTTTGGCACATGCCAAGCACGTCCAAGTGATCGCTCATCAAGCGCAAGACGAACTAAGGCCTCACCAAAATCTTTCACATACGTATAGGAGTGAAGCGCATCAGGATTTCCCATGACTTCAGCCTTCTTACCTGCAATCAGCGGAAGAAAAAAACGATCCCCCACTGCAGATCCCTCTGCATATGGTCCGAAGAAGTCTGATGCGCGACCCGCAGTCGCCTTCAATCGTCCTGCTTTTGATTCTGTTTCCAATGATCGCCACAAGTCGGAACGCACTTTTCCTTTTCGCCCTGTTGCGACCAATGGAAGCGACTGAGAGATGGGGCCTTTGACGTTCCCATACCCGTAGAGATTTTCAACTGCAACAAGCACCGTTTCAGAGCCGCGCAGTGCACGAACAATGCTGTCTTGCATCGCCGGAAACTCTTCGGGCCAGCGGTGATATTCCGGCTGACAGGCTTGATAGACAGCACCGGCACCAGCGACAATTTCTCTGAGACGATCGGTGTCAAGCACGCTTGCCGCAATGGAACGTGCGCCAGAAACTTCTGTTCCTGTACGACTCACAACAGTGACCTCAATCTGACGTGAATTGAGCGATTGCACGATTGCACGACACACCGGACCCGCACCGAGAACTACGTGATTCGACATGAATACTCCCTTATGTTTGGCCCTCAGCACTTTGCAACTACGAGAGCAGTGCTCACATTACTGATACACCCTTCACAAAGCAAGAGCAGTGCTCACATTTGAAGTCCTTAGTCGTAGAATCTGCATATGACAGGCATTCGCGCGAAGGCGCGCCTTGAGACCACATCAGAGATAAAGAGGCTTGCCCGTGAGCAGATTGCGAGCAAGGGAGCGGCGAACCTGTCACTTCGCGAGATTGCAAGAGAGATGGGAATGGCAAGCTCAGCGCTGTATCGATACTTCGCCAGTCGAGATCAACTACTCACAGACTTGATTATTGAGAGTTATGACGACATTGGCAGCACGGTCGAACGTGCGGATGCAAAATGCTCGCGCGAAGATTTGGCTGGGAGATGGCGAGCAGTTTCACAATCACTTCGCACCTGGGCAATCACAAATCCTTCCGACTACGGATTGATCTTCGGAACGCCAGTCCCCGGATATGAGGCTCCAACTGACACAATCGCTCCTGCTCTTCGATACACGAATGTTTTGTTACGCCTGCTCGCCGATGTTCAGGCTGCAGGCTGCAGGCCACTCATCACCGTCCCCACAACTAAGGGTGTCTCAAGGGAATACAAACGCGCACGAGCAAATCTTGGGATCAATCTGACGGATGAGATGATTCTCGCCGGACTCGCCGGATGGGCCGCACTATTTGGTGCAATCAGTTTTGAATTGTTTGGTCATGTCGACACGGTGTTTACAGATCCCGGAGCACACTTCCTGGCACTCAGCGAAATGCTCGGCAGCCAGATGCTGGGAATGAAGTAACCAGCGCTTCATGTCGGTGACCGCCCTACTAGGGCACCTCTCCGCCGGTTCAAACCCTCACAATTCAGGCACTTGACACTGTCTACTTTTTTCGTTAGACAATGTCAATATGAGCACAACATCGGAACCCACTGTCAACCCATATCTGATTGGTAACTACGCCCCCGTCACCGAAGAAGTCACCGCGTTCGACCTCCCTGTTATTGGAGAACTACCCACAGAACTCAACGGTCGTTACCTTCGCAACGGACCAAATCCCATCGACGAAGTGGATCCATCTGCACATCACTGGTTCTCAGGAGATGGCATGGTGCACGGAATACGTATCCGTGAAGGCAAAGCAGAGTGGTATCGCAATCGATACGTGGGGTCAACATCAGTGAGTGCATCACGCGGTACACCAGATATTCCTGGCCCTAACTGGAATGGCTCAGGAAATGGGCCGAACACCAATGTGGGTGGATTTGCCGGCACAACATGGGCCATGGTGGAGTCGGGTGGATGCCCTGTGGAGTTGACCTACGAACTCGAGACCGTGGGACGAAATGACTTTTTCGGAACTCTCCCTGGTGCATTTTCTGCTCATCCCAAAGTTGATCCGTCTACAGGCGAAATGCATGCGATGACATATGCGTGGGCCCAATGGCTTGATCACATTCAATACGTACGAGTGGGTCGTGATGGCAGAGTCAACCGAACAGTTGACATTCCCTTGCCAGGTATGTCAATGGTTCACGATATTTCGATTACCGACAAATACATAGTTGTCTACGACCAACCGGTACTCGTCAATCTCGATAAAGCTTTTGCTGGATCTTCATTTCCCTTTGAATGGAGCAACGACTACGGCAACAGAATCGGACTCATGCCACGCGAAGGGAACGCAAATGACATCGTGTGGATTGACGTTCCTGTCGGATATGTCTTTCATCCACTCAATGCGTACGACACCCCCGATGGCAAAGTTGTGCTTGATGTGTGTTTTTACGAACGCATGATGCGTGACGATCTGCAGGGGCCATTCGGGGATAGTTTGCCGCGACTGGTGCGATGGGAAGCAGACCCAATCGCGCGACGCGCCAATGTGACTGTCATTGATGAACGTGTGAATGAATTTCCACGACATCGCGGATCACTCACAGGTAAGCCATACCGCTTCGGATATTGCGCTGAAGTAGACACAGCCTCAATGCATTGGCCAACCGTTAAACACGACTTAATCACAGGTCAACGCGAAGTATTCGATCATGGAGCAGGACGTGCTGCCGGTGAACCCGTTTTC
>WLGW01000118.1 GCA_009703055.1 Actinomycetota bacterium | reverse complement strand
TATGCGAACCCGGCTGTGCCTGCAGCGAGACCACCCGTCAGTGTTTGCATGCCGCTGTACAAGCCTTGAGCAGATGCAAGACGTTCGCGCGGTGCAACAAGTGCAATTGCCGCAGAACCACCGGTAATGGTGAGGCCATCAATCACTCCGTGGGCTAATCCAATACCCAGCATGACGTACGGCGATCCGATAATGCCGTAGGTGGCCATGAAGAGTGCCGCAATTGATAGTCCTGAGATGCTGGCTTTGAATGGTCCGACTTGTTGAGTGAGTCGCCCACCCAAGGGTGCAAGAAACAACATAGGCAGTGCAAAAATTGTGATGCCAACACTTGCAACCCATGTTGGCGCTGCAATGTCATCCATCATCACGGACCACAACGCATCGAATGTTCCAATCATCACAAAGAGTGCGAGCCCGATGATGATCGCCCCCAGCAGTGGTCGAATGCGCAACAAGTCGAATGCGACTTTTTGCGTGGGCGCGTCTTCAACGGCAGTCTCGGCGACGTGCAGTTGTGAGATTCCGATGAATGTGAAGATCAATAGAACCGTAATGATCAGGAAGGGAGCAGCGAGACCGAACGCTTCGGCAGTGACCGCGGAGATAACTGGCCCTAATGCAAATCCACCGACACCAGCACTCACTGATAATCCGAGATTGCGTCCCATGTTGTCTGGATTCGCCAAGATGATGATGCGACGAATCGCAGGTTCTGAACTTCCACTGCCAAGACCCGTGAGGAATCGTCCGAGTAACAAGATGGGAAATGAACCGCCAAAGGCCATCGTGAGACAGCCGATGATTTCCACCGATATGCCAAAGAGAACGAGTTTCTTGGCGTGGCCTCTGTCTGCCAATGGGGCAATCAAGACATTGGCAATGAAGCCGGTGATGAAACCGGCAGCGACGAGGAACCCAAGCTTTGATTCAGAGATGGAATATGCATCGCGATAGTCGTCCAACAAGGTGAACATCACGCCGTAGCTCATCGCACCAAGGGCGCTGGAACAGAGAAGGAGAAAGAGGTGGCGAGACTTCATCGGTTGTTCGCCTATGACTGCAATGAAGTCTTTACATGCTCAATGAGGTCAGGCCACGTGGCGCGAAGTCCGGGGTGCAGATCAAAACTTGCAACCTCGTCAATATCGACCCATCGCAAATCTGCTGATTCAGCGTTGGCCTCGTATGCACCAACGTCAGATGCTGCATGCGCGATCACCGTGTCGTAACGCCAGTTGCCATGATCATCGGAGTAGATGGCCTTGAAGGTGAGGTCATCAGGATCAATTCCCGTTTCTTCCCACGCTTCTCGTGCTGCGGCCGTCACAGGGTCTTCATGCGAATCAAGCGCACCACCTGGCAGTGCCCATGTTCCACCGCCGTGTGTCCAACCGGCGCGTAACTGCAGCAACACACTTGTTGGAGTCAGGTCAGTACGCACAAGCAACAGGCCCGCAGCGCCGTACAGGCCCCAATGGCGGGTGTGGCATCGCTCGCACAAAACCCATCCGTTGCCGTCACTGATTGCCATCCCTCGATGTTGGCACACTCAGATGTGTTCTTCATATACGGATGCTCATTGCTCTACCGTGGAGTGAGATGAATGGGTTTGATTGGCACAATGCAACTGCAGAAGAGGTTGATTTTCAGTATTCGCCGTCCAAATTCGCTAAGCGCCCTCTTGATGAGTATCTAGAGGAATACAGAACTCGTAGTGCGACAGTCGATGCTGCAGGATTGCGACAGAAGAACGCTCCACTGTTGATCTTCATTCATGGTGGATATTGGCAGAAATTATCCGCAGCGGATTCCTTGTTCAATGGCCATGATGCACAGGCCGAGGGCATTGCGCTACACGCAGTGGAATACACACTTGCACCTCATGCATCAATTGCAGAGATGGTGGAGGAATGCATTGCAGATGTGTTGCACACCATTGATGAATTGCAGCCAACGCGAGTGATTATTGCTGGGTCAAGCGCTGGGGCTCACTTGGCTGCAATGTGCTCACGAGATGTACACGTTGCAGGTCACGTCGATGGTCTTGCATTGCTGAGTGGCATCTATGACGTTCGTCCTCTTGTTGTGACACCAACAAATGATCCCCTACGTCTCACTAGTGAATCTGCGGCTGCAATCAGCCCGCAGTTGTTGCCTGTTCATCACGTCGTTCCTCATGCACTTCTCGCTGTGGGTAGACACGAACCACCTGAATTCATCCGTCAAAATGCGGAGTTCGGTGAGTATTTACGTCGTCACAACGTTGCGACACAGATACTGGTTGACGAAGATCGAGATCACTTTGACTTGCCCTATGACCTGTTAAAGCGGGGAACCAAAGTGGGAGACTGGTGTCTTGGGCTCCTGAAGGGGAAGACACAATGAATGTGAACGAAGCACGTCTCCATGCGCAGGAACTCGATGCTCAGGATGCACTCTCTTCGCTTCGTTCACATTTCGATATTCCTGAGGGGACCTTGTACTTCGATGGAAACTCTCTTGGGCCGTTGTCGTTTCGATCACGCGAAGTGTTGCACCGCACGATTGAGTTTGAATGGCGCGAACGACTTATTCGTTCATGGAATGAAGATTGGCTTGAGATGCCAGCGCGCGTGGGCAATCTCATCGCACCCATCATTGGTGCGGCACCCGACACGGTGATTTGTGCAGACAACACGTCCATCAATTTGCATAAAGCGTTAATGGCTGCAGTCGCACTTCGCTCGGATCGTTCCGAGATAGTCGTTGACATCAATAACTTCCCGACTGATATCTACATCGCTCAGAGTGTTGCGAATCAGTTCGGTATGAAACTGGTTGCTGTTACAGCCGACGAAATTATTGGTGCCATCAATGCAAACACCGCGGTTGTCACCGCCACGCACGTTGATTACCGATCTGCACAGATTCTTGACGTGGAAGGGATTACAAAAGCTGCACACGAGCATGGTGCGCTCATGGTGTGGGACCTTGCGCACACCGCGGGTGCAGTCCCATTTCATGCAGAAGCACTCGATGTCGACTTTGCAG
>WLGW01000117.1 GCA_009703055.1 Actinomycetota bacterium | reverse complement strand
CCATAGAGCAATGTTGGCGCAGACCATGTGAGATACGCCTGATTCGAAAGACCTTCCCATGTCACATCAGCGACACCAGTCAGTGCATTCGGCGCACTCACTTGCGGCGCAGTACGGCCGACAACTGTGGCGCCATCTCCCGTGCCCGCTGCAGTCACAGCGCGCAAACGGAAAGTGATGCCACCTTGCTGATTCAACATTCCACTGACGGCGTATGACGTTGCCGATGCAGGAACACCCGAGTCGATCACGATCGAAGCGGTGCAGCCCGCGCTGGTGCAGTAATCAAGGATGTAACCAAGAATCGGTGAGCCACCAGTGTTCAGTGGCGCAGTCCATGACAACGAGATGGTTCCATCCCCCGTGCCCGTGGCTGTGAAGTTACGAGGTGAACTGGCGGTGACTCCTGGAGTGATGGAGACAGACGCGAATGCGCCCGTTGTCGAAGCAGTGAGTGCAGCAACGCGGAACAAGCGCGACACGCCGTTAGTGACACCATCGACCACGTATGTCAATGCGGCCGAACCTGTACTCGGCGTAATTGACGACCACGTGCTACCACCGTTTGAACTTGTCTCAATGCGATAACCCGTGATGGTCTCGATTGCAATGCCAGAAGATGTTCTTGTTGGCGCGACCCATGTCAATGTCACTTGATTATTGGAAGTCGTTGATGCAGAAAGGCTTGTTGGCGGCATCGGATTGCCAAAAACATACGTCTGCACTGGAATACTCCACTGACCTGCACCACTAGAAGTGATTGCGCGCACTCGGAAGGAGACCCCGCCACTGGCCGCAACCGTGTGCGAGATAGTCGAAGAGGTTGCAGTCGAGGTCGCAACGGTCGTCCACACAGACACATTGCCTGAAGCTCCGCCCCCGATAGCTGGAGCTGTCTGAATCTCGTAACCGGTAATGGTGCCGTTCGAGTATGTCGGTGCTGTCCATGTCAGAGTTACGGTTCCATCACCAGCAACAACAGTTGGTGCCGAAACAGTATTGGCAGCAAAGCCACCTGCTTGTACATGGTTCTGAATCCGAGCATCTGTCAGAGCCGTTCCATACAGCGCAACATTGCTGATGAGGCCGTTGTAGAAGTTCACTGGCGTGGTATTTCGCGCACCAATCTGAAATGGTGAGCTGATGGTTTGCAATTCAATGTTCTGCGCCCCGACCGATGCAACAACGACACCATTGACATAAAGCTTGATATCGCTTCCGTTGTACGTCATTGCGATGTGCTGCCATCTGTTCGGCGTAATCACACCCGAAGCCGAAATCATCGAAACACCATTTACCCAGGCAAATATTTGCCCCGCGTTGGTTTGCTCAATCCACCAACCATTGCTCGCAGTGTTCCGAGAAAGAATTGAAGCAAAGTTGGTTGACTGTGTTGCCGCAGGCCTGATCCAAGCCTCCACCGTCATCGTGTTCGAATTCCACGCTGCATTGTCAGGAACAACGATTCGTGAAGCGGTTCCATTGAACGATGCAGCCAACTGGCTTGTCGCCAATGGCGAGAAGTTCGTTGCACCACCGAAAGTCACGGATGTTGGAACACCATTAGCTCCCGCACTTCCTTGATCTGTCACTGACGTTGCACCCGAAGCGTCACTCAGTGCCCAGAAACCTGTTGGGCTATCTGCAAGAACTGCAGATGTGTACGAAGCAATGTTTCCGTTACCAGAATCTGGAATTGTCCCAGCTGTTGCATTTGACCCAGTTGGTGCAGATGCAAAGTTGCCTGCAGTGTTACCGCCAGCGACAGCAAGAACCATTGTTGGTGTGCCATTGCCTGCTGCATTCACTGCAAACACGCGATACATGTATTGCGTACCGGCAACCAAAGAGCCAACGGCATGTGGTGACGTTGCAGATGTCGTGACGTTGGTCCAAACAGCACCATCTGTTGATGACTGCACGACATATCCAGTCAACGCACTTGTGCCGGTATCTGTCGGGACATTCCACGTCAGTGTGAGTCCACCGTTTGTTGCCGTTGCGGTCAATACACCGACACGACCGGGTACTCCGCCAATCGCGTATGTGCGAGCAACGGTGTCAATTGATGCAGCTATGGAAGAAAGTGCAGACTGCTCCCCTGCAAATGCAGATGTCGGCTCCGCATTGTTCTCACTCACTGCTTGGCTACGTGCAGGTTGCGTCACTCGGCGCGGTGCAACAGGTATCGCAATAGTTGATTGGCCAGCACCGGCAGAAGACTCTGCTCGTACGCGGAAGTGATACACCTCATCGGCGAACGGTGAACCCGTCACTACATCTGTCATTGACAGAGTGGTCGTGTCAGCACTTGCCGATGCATAGGTGCGCCATGAGTTTCCATCGTTCGAGATCTCAATGCGATAGCCAGTAATGGCAAAGCCGCCGTTGTTGCTCGGAGCGGACCAATTCAACGTGATGCGACCAGCCGACGGAACAACAACATCAAAGTTCGAAGGAGCCGAAGCCAATCCGCGAGGCGTCACTGCTACTGCATCACTTGCAGTACCGGCGCCCACACTCGTAACTGCACGAACACGGAACTCGTATGCAGTTCCATTCGCAAGACGAGTTCCATTCTCCAATTGCGTTACAAAGGCCGATGTCGATGACGAGAAGGTATTTGCAATCGCATCAACCCATCCAGCAGTCGTATTCACCTGAATGTTGTATCCAAGAATGCGAGAACCACCGTCAGACGCCGGCGCGGTCCACTCAAGAATCACAAATGAATCACCAGGGCGGGCCGACGGTGTTGTTCCTGTTCCGAGGCGATAGTTCGCAGCAGACCAGTGATCAACAACATCAGTAGATGCAATCGCAGTGCGATACACAGCAAAGTTGGCAACAGAGCCGCTGAAAGCGAATCCTGAATCATTGGATGCACCGATGACGTATGTTCCACCCGTTGCCGCAACCGTGCCAGAAGCAACCTGTTCGCCATTGGCATACAGAACAACCTGACCATTGGCATAAGTCGCTACAACATGAGACCAAGTGCCCGACAGCACGAGTCCGCGAGCAGACTCCACTTTCGAAACAACTCCATTTG
>WLGW01000116.1 GCA_009703055.1 Actinomycetota bacterium | reverse complement strand
CCACGGGTCGCGCTACTCCACCGCAATCATTGATGGCAGAACTCATGGGTACTCCTACGGAGTACAGCGACGATGCAGCAGCAGTCAAGCGCGCATACGACGCACCGTTCATCGGACTCGGTGATGAAGGAGTCACCGGGCCCCGTCGCTTCCCACTCAGCATCCCTTTCCATGATCCCGTCTCAGGCAACGCAACCGAACAAGAGAAGCACTTTGCGTTCGTGAACGCAACAAAACTTCCTGTTCACTTCATCTGGGGAGACTCTGACGGTGTTTTTACGTTGGACTGGGGAAAGAAGTGGCACTCACTCATTCCACACTCGACGTTTGACGTCATGGAAGGCGCAGCGCACTTCTTACAGGATTCCCATGGCGCAGAAATCGTCACGGCATTCCTGAACCGCACCGCTGCCGCATAGGGAAAGCGAACTCGAAAAGTTCGCGAGCACCCTCACTAGAACGTGAAGAGCACTCCGCGAACCATCAAGAAACCAATGACAAGGAGTACAACTCCAAGAACACGCGAGATCGTCGTGCTCTTCCAGTCGCCGCCTTCTCGTCCAAACCATGCGGCCACGCTTGCAACAAGACCAGGGAAGCCCAACAGAACAAACCCAACTTTCACCATCTGGTCAGGGTCAGTCACTTGTGCTGCCACCACTGTTCCCCACCATCGTGCGATCAACATGATGAAGACCACCTTGAAGATGCCACGCGGCAAGAAACGATGAAGTCGTGCGAAGTTCGGGAACTTGTCCGCAACAAGGTCAATGAACTTCGGAATCATGTACAACGCTGTACCAAGCCACAGTGCCCAGTTGTTGCCGATGAAGACAACAGCAACGAAAGCAAAAACCGCAGAGCGACCGACAATCGAGAAGATCTTTTGTGCCAAAGACGGTTCGTCAAGTTCATCAGCATGAATTGACTTGAATCGTCCAGCAGTTGCACTACGAGCGAGATACTCAAGACCAAATCGTCCGATGAGTGCAATCAGAGCAATCAATTGAATGAGATCTCCTTGATCGGCAAACGATGGCTTGAATCCAGTGAGACCCGGCAAGGAACCGAACATTCCACCAGCAGCCCACGCGCCAAACAATGTGATCAATGTGAAGTCCACGAGTCGATTCCAGGTGAGACTGGCTCCCCCACTCGCACGGAAGAACGGACGAGATGCTGTCGCAATCAACGGCACTCCGAAGGAGAACGCACAGAGTCCCAACATTCCTCGAATCGAATCCGATGATGAGAATCCACCACCGATGCCTGCAAGCAGTGCAAAGACCAGGATCCCAAGAAGTCCAGAGAACGCATCCAGAATTCCCACGATCAATATTGCAATCAGCAACGCAAATGCAGGCATCACAATGTTGAACTCAGTGTTGATGGCGGAGAGTACTCCGATGATGATTCCTGCAATGGGCAGTGCCAACCAGAAGATGCCCAAGAGTGAACGCAGATAGGTTCCATCCACAACTAGGCGTGCAACTAGTGGAGAAGACTGCACGAGTCGATGCGGTGACTTTGAAGACCAGCGATCTAGCCACGTTGTTGAACGAGGCTGAATCACATCTGGCGAACCATCGGCATCTGCCTTACGGAACTTCACTGCGGTATCAGAGACGTCTCCCGAACCGCGTTCCTCATCATCACCTAGGTCGTCGTCATCCTTCTTCTTGCCGCGCCGTCCTGCACCAATTGCCATGAGGGCAGCTAACGCTGCTGCATTGGCCGCAAGATCAACGACGCCCTTCGGTTCACTCCGCGGGTCAAATGGCACGCCACCAGGACCAGGTTTCGCTGGAGTAACTGGCTTTGGCTTTGGCACCGTTGATGTCGTCACGGGGACTGTTGTCGATGTCGAAGATTCTGACGGTGCAATCGTTGTCGCCGTTGGCTTCTCCGCTGCTCCTGGGCTTGGCGGATTCAAGATCTCTTCCCAGTTGGTTGGGATCAAGAATTGTGCCTGCGCCATCGCTGGAGAGTTGTCAAAGGCAGTTCCTGTTGCTGTGAGCTCATAATTTCCTGGCGTCAAAGAAGCAGGTAACAAAGTGTTCAGAACAAAGGTGCCATCACCTCTCACTGTCGAAGTGCCCAACAGCGTTCCGTAGTCAACATTTTGGGCTGTGAGCAATTTCTTGACGAAGAGGCGCACGATTGTTTGTGGCTTGAGATTCGCACCGGTCACCGTGAGGTTTCGACTCGTTGGCACCATGTCTGCACGAAGAATCAATCGGATAGCAAATGTTGGATCTGGCAATGCTGCTGGCGGCACCAATGTCTTCGTTGCAACCACTGGTGAAGCAGCAGAAGTCAGTCCCGCATACTCGGCGATGATTCGGTACGAATATGACGTTCCAGACGTCAGACCAGTATCTGTTATCGACGTTGCCGTTGTTGTTGTTACCGTGCTCCATGTGCGGCCACCATCAGCAGAGCGTTGCACCGTATACGTCGGTACACCAGCCGCAGCAGACGCTTGCCATGTCACCACTGTTGACGTTTGTGAAGGTGTCACCTGAGGCGCACCTGGAGTTGTTGGCGGAAGTCCCGCGGTCACTGCAGTCTGGTTCCATGGGCTTTCGCCTACGACGGAATATGCCTGCACACGGAACAAGTACGAACGACCTGTCTGCAAGCCGGTGACTTGCAGTGATGTTGATGTGGAGAGTCCTGCATTATCGAGAGTGCGCTTGCGCAGTGATTGTGCCTGAACCACAGCACCTAGCTGCACCGCGCTACCCCAGGTTGACCCACCATCGGTGGACTGCTCAATGCGGTATCCAACAACGGCTGCTCCACCATCATCAACTGGGGCTACCCAGTTCAAAGTCGCACCAGTTGATTGAGCTGTTGCCGCTACCGATGCAGGTGCAGTCGGAGGAGCAACAGGGGCAGATGTCACCCATGTGCTTGCTGCACCAACACCAGCTGAGTTCGTTGCAGCAACACGGAAGACATATGCAACACCGTTTGTAAGACCAGTGATTGTCGCCGTCAGAGTCGAAGCACCTGTTGTCAATGCGTTTGTCCACGTGCGGCCACCATCAACCGAACGCTGAACGGCGTAGCCAGT
>WLGW01000115.1 GCA_009703055.1 Actinomycetota bacterium | reverse complement strand
CATGTGGATCCGCGTCACTGCAGAGTCTTGGCGTGCAACAGCAGAAACATTGAAGGCATTGGGCTTCACCTACTTCGGTTATGTCTCTGCCATTGACTGGCTTCCATCACCATTTGGTAAGAGCGAAGATGATGCATCGGGCCCTTCCGGCGAACGCGATTCCACAATCAAGCAGGGCTACACAGGAGGCGAGACTCGCTTTCAGGTCATTGCTCGATTGGTGCAGCCATTCACCACAATCGGAATCAACATCAAGGTTGATGTTGCTGATGAAGTAATGGCAGTCGATTCATGGTCCAGCATTTTTGCTGGGGCTAACTGGCACGAGCGCGAAGCACACGAGATGTTTGGCATTGGATTCAATGGTCACCCAGACCTTCGCAACATGTATCTCCCAACAGATTTCGAAGGACATCCGATGCGCAAGGACTTCCCGTTGCTAGCACGCATCGTGAAGCCATGGCCAGGCATCGTTGATGTTGAACCATTGCCCGGTGACGACGAAGAGGAAGGCGAAGCATCATGACCATGCTTGGCGACCGTCAACAACTCGCATACATCGCATCTCAGGCTGCTGATGCACGAGTCAACGTTGAACTTGAAACTGAGGGCATGACCCTCAACATCGGACCGCAGCACCCTGCAACGCACGGAACACTGCGCATCATTGCTCGCCTTGATGGTGAACAAGTGGTGTGGGCTGAACCATCTGCTGGCTACATGCACCGTGGATACGAAAAGCTCACAGAAGTTCGTACGTTCCCACAGGTCACTGCATTGGTGAACCGCATTGACTGGTTGGGTTCTTTCGCTAACGAAGTACCTTTCATTCTTGCCGCTGAAAAGTTGATGGGCGTTGAAGCTCCTTCGCGCGCGCAACACATTCGCACCATCTTGTTCGAGTTGTCTCGTATCGCGAACGTGTCGTTGTTCCTTGGTGACCTCGGTGTGCAGTTGGGCGCAATCACTCCCGTCTTCTTTGCATTCCGCGACCGTGAATATGTGTTGAACCTGATTGAGGGTGCAACCGGTGGACGCTTCCACCCGAACTTTGACCGCATCGGTGGATTGAAAGATGACTTGCCTGCTGGCTTCATCGACGAGACACGTGTCGTCATGAAGAAGCTACGCACATTCTGCGATCAGATCGAAGACCTTTTGTTCGGAAACGAAATCTTCCAATCACGTACGCGTGGCATTGGTGTGATTCCGAAGGACGTCGCATTGTCATACGGCTTGTCTGGTGCGAACCTTCGCGCAAGTGGAGTCGACTGGGATCTTCGTCGCGACCAGGACATCCCGATGGCCTGGAACAAGACAGACTTCAAAGTCATCACACACCCAGATGGCGACTCGTTCGCACGTTGCTGGGTGCGTCTGCAAGAGGTACGTGAGTCAACAAAGATCGTTGATCAACTTCTCGACACGATTCCTGCTGGTCCAGTGATGGCCAAGGTTCCCAAGATCATCAAGGTTCCCGAAGGCGAAGCATGGGTCTCGACCGAGAACCCACTTGGCGAGATGGGTTACTACGTTGTATCTCAAGGCGACCAGGGTCCATTCCGCGTGAAGATTCGTAGCGCATCGTTCAACAACATCTCTATTGTCCCTTGGCTGCTCAAGGGTGTGTATGTCCCTGACATCATCACGATCCTTGCGTCGTTGTACTTCATCCTCGGAGACATTGATCGCTGATGAACGCTGTCCTTTTTGCTTCTGACTTGCCATATTGGCTGCAGTCGATCTTCCGCGTCCTTGGTGGACTCGTCGCAGTTCTGCTCCCCGCAGGAACAGTGGTGTACTTGTTCCTTTTCAAGATGTTGTCTTTCATGCAGTCTCGTCTTGGCCCAATGGAAGCTGGTCCGTACGGCTCATTTCAGTTGTTTGCTGAAGTAGGCAAGTGGCTGCAGAAGGAAGACATCGTTCCGGCCAACGCTCAGCCTGAAGCGCGCATTTTCAAAATGGCTCCGCTGATTGTTTTGGCAAGCACTTTCTTGCTTGTTGTTGTCGTGCCATTTGGTCCCGATGCACTCTTCACCGATTTTGAGACCGGAATCTTCTACGCACTTGCTGTGTCGTCGATATCGGTCTTGGGAATCCTCATCGCCGGCTGGGCAAGTGCCAACAAGTACTCGTTGCTTGGTGGTTTGCGTGCTGCAGGTCAGCTTGTTGCGTACGAGTTACCGATGGTTCTTGCAGTGGTTGGTGTTGTCATTCAGGCGGGCACCATGAACTTGCAGCAGATTGTTGTTGCTCAAAACACGGGTTCAATGTTTGGCTGGGACGGCATTGGCAATCCGTATGTTCTGACACAGTTTGTTGCCTTCATTATTTTCATGATTTCTGTGCAGGCAGAACTCTCACAAACCCCATTCGACATGCCCATCGCGGAATCCGAACTTGTGTCTGGCTACATGACGGAATACTCGGGCTTCCGATTCCTCATCTTCTTCATCGGTGAGTTTGCGACGGCTGGTGTCTTCGCAATGATCGCATCGATTCTTTTCCTTGGTGGTTGGGGAGTGCCTTTCGCTTGGTTCGGCTGGACCACCATCGACAGTGTTGACAACTGGATGAATTTTGCGGGACCGCTCATTTTGTTCGCCAAGATGATGGCCCTTGTTTTCTTCATTATGTGGATCCGCTTCTCTTCTCCGCGCTTGCGTGAGGATCAATTGCAGCGTTTCGCATGGAAAGTTCTGATTCCAATTTCGCTAGTCAACATCATGTTGACTGCTGTTCTGAAGGTGGCTTTCTGATGGCTAAGCCAAAAGTTCCCGGCATGTTCAAGGGTCTTGGCGTCACATTCGCCACTCTCTTGGCGACTGCAAAAAATGGTGCGGACACAGTTCAGTACCCACACGAAAAGGAAACACCTCCAATTCGTGCACGTGGAGTCATTGCACTTCATGAAGACAACTGCACATCTTGCATGTTGTGCGCTCGCTCATGTCCCGACTGGTGTATCTACATCGAGGGTCATAAGGAACTTGCACCACCTCGTCGTGCTGGTGGTGCACCACGCAAAGTCAACAAGCTTGATCGTTTCGACATTGACTACGCATTGTGCATGTACTGCGGTATCTGCGTAGAGGTGTGTCCGTT
>WLGW01000114.1 GCA_009703055.1 Actinomycetota bacterium | reverse complement strand
TTCATAGTTTCATTCTGCCTTATCTAGAGAAGTTGTGATCACTGGTATGCGGATTCTGCGTGCTGGCTCTGGTCGAGACCAACTAATTCATCTTCGGTGGAGACGCGAAGACCGATGGTCTTGTCGAGAACCTTTGCCAACACCCATGTGACGGTGAAGGAGAAGGCGATCGTTGCACCAAGGGCAACAAGCTGGTCCATCAGAAGTTCAGCACCGCCGCCGTAGAAGATGCCATTGAAGCCAAGAGAGTTGACCTTTGTGTCGGCGAAGAAAGCGAGAAGGATTGCTCCGAGAATTCCACCAACAAGGTGAACCGCGATGACATCGAGGCTGTCGTCGAATCCAAACTTTGTCTTCAGTGTGAGTGCGAGGTAGCAAACGGCACCAGCGATGAAGCCGATGTAGATCGGAGCCATACCGCCGACGAAACCAGCGCATGGTGTGATGGCAACAAGGCCAGCAACTGCACCAGATGCTGCACCCAATGTTGTTGCGTGACCAGCCTTGAGCTTTTCAACGATGAGCCATCCGCACATTGCAGAAGCTGCAGCGAGGTGAGTGTTGACAAGTGCTTGTGCTGCAAGTCCGTTTGCTGCGAGAGCGGATCCGGCGTTGAAACCGAACCAACCGAACCACAAGATGCCGGTACCGAGAACAGTGAATGGCAAGTTATGTGGAGGCATTGCCTCACGTGGCCAGCCCTTGCGATTGCCGAGGACAAGAACGATGGCGAGCGCTGCAACACCAGCGTTGACGTGAATCACTGCGCCGCCAGCAAAGTCGAGTGCACCGAGTTGGAACAACCAACCGTTAGGGCTAAAGACCCAGTGAGCAACGGTGGGGTACACAACGACGGCCCACACACCGATGATGATTGCGTATGCAGAGAACTTCAAGCGATCTGCAGTTGCACCAGTGATGAGCGCTGGTGTGATCACAGCGAACATCATCTGAAATGCGAAGAACGCGAGGATGGGAATCACCAATGCGAAGTCACCGGTGTAGCCGGGAAGCGTGCTGATTGTTGATAGGTCCTTCATGAAGAGGTAATCAAAGTTGCCGAAGTACTTGCCGTCACCACCAAACGCGAGGCTGAAGCCCACAGTGGCCCAGAGCACGCTGATGAGGCCCATCGCGAAGATGTTCTGCATCAACATGCCAAGAACGTTTTTGGCGCGCACCATTCCTCCGTAGAAGAAGGCAAGGCCCGGTGTCATAAATGCAACAAGTGCAATGGAAATCAGTACCCAGGCTGTTGCTCCGGTATCGATGTCTGCTGCGAAAAGCATTGGTGTCTCCTATGTAGACGTTGAGGTTGACACCAAGGTAGAAGTTGATTGTTTCGGGTGTGTTTCTACTGAGTGAATGACATGACAAAGCAAAAGACCCGCGCCCCACTTCGTTGTGGAGACGCGGGTCTTGCTGTTGTAACTAGTTACAGACGGCCTGAGCCGAACTCTGGGTACGCGACAACGCCCATCTCAGGAATATCGAGACCATTGAGCTCGTCTTCTTCAGCTGAGCGGATGCCACCCTTGGTGAACTTGTTCTGAATGGAGAAGAAGCCGTAAGCAATCGGGAAGATCACGCCGAGGATGACTGCAACGCCAAGAGCTTGTGCTCCGAGTTGGCCCCAGTCGCCCTTGATGATTCCTTCGATTCCCTTCGATGATGAACCGTTCCAGCCTGCGCCGTAGCTGCCGTTTGCGAAGATGCCCACTGCGAGTGTTCCGAAGATTCCGTTCACCATGTGAACTGCGATTGCACCCACTGGGTCGTCAATCTTGAACTTGCGCTCGACGATGAATACAGATTCGATGGCGAGGACTGCGGCGATGATTCCGATCACTGCAGCTGCCCATGGAGCAATGAATGCACATGGTGCTGTCACTGCAACGAGGCCAGCAAGCATGCCGTTAATCATCATGCCTGGGTCTGGTTTGCCAGTGCGCTTGGTGATGTAGAACATCGCTGTCAACGCACCGAATGCTCCTGCAATTGCAGTGTTTGTTGCAACAGTTGCGAACTGAACATCAGTTGCTGCGAACGTGCTGGCTGCATTGAATCCAAACCAACCGAACAACAAAATGAATGTTCCGAGCATGGCCATTGGGATGTGGTGACCAGGCAACGCTCGTGGCTTGCCGTCTGCACCGAACTTGCCAATGCGAGGTCCGAGGACGATTGCTCCTGCGAGAGCAGCAACGCCACCCACGGAGTGCACAACACCGGATCCGGCGAAGTCAACGTAACCAGCACCAAGGCTCATGGTGTCCCATGTCTTTGACAACCAGCCGCCGCCCCATGTCCACGCTGCGAAGAGTGGGTAGTAGATAGCGCCGCAGAAGAGGCCCCAAATGGTGAAGCTGCTCCACTTCCAGCGCTCAGCCATTGAGCCTGTTGGAATCGTTGCAACGGTGTCCATAAACGCCACCATGTACAAGAAGAATCCGAGGAGTGCTGGTGTGATGGTGCCGGTAGACAATGCCCAACCGCCTTGGTACAAGAACACCCAGTTGCCGCTACCGATGAGTGGTTCGCCAACAGGCTCTGCGAGACCGATACCAGCGAAGCTGAATCCTCCGAAAGCAAGCGGGAAGCCCACGAGGAAGAACGCAACAAAACCCAATGCGAAGATTGCGAAGTTGGTGCTGACCACGTGTGCTGCGTGCTTTGCGCGAGTAAATCCAGTTTCAACGAGCGCGAATCCAGCCTGCATGAAAATGACGAGCATTGCGCCGATGACGACCCACAACAAGTTGAGTTGTGTGCCGAGAACTTCTACTTCAGATTGCATCGCTGCCTTCTTCCTTTGTGCGAATTCGAATGAGACGGGAAATGTCGGTGACCCAAATCTTTCCGTCACCGATCTTTCCTGTGGATGCCGATGATGTGATGGCCTCTAGGACCTGCTCAACCTGGGCTTCGTCAACGACGAGCTCCAACTTCACTTTTGGCACGAAATCGATGGCGTATTCACTACCGCGGTAGGTCTCTGTGTGTCCGCCTTGACGGCCGAACCCTTTGACTTCCGAAACGGTCATGCCTTGCACGCCTGCCGACTTCAGTGCGTCTTTCACATCGTCCACCTTGAATGGCTTGACGACTGCCGTGATCAACTTCACTGAACTGTCTCCTTGTGTTGTGTTGCCCGAAGGCAACGTCCAAACGTTGCTATTGCAACTGAGAACAAGGTACGGA
>WLGW01000113.1 GCA_009703055.1 Actinomycetota bacterium | reverse complement strand
TGGCATGTCTTTGACCATGCCCGCCAACAATGAGGCTCCCCACTTTGCGGCGCAACCACCGCACGATGTCCACTCGGTCAGTTTGATGGATGCGTTGTTAGGCATGGTTCGCAAACTACTAGGTTGACCTCGTGACGACTCCCGCGACACATCCACCTTCTGTTGACTCACTGGCTCGTCACCTGGCTCAGACGAGTTCTCTTCCGCACTCTCTTTTGGTGGATTGTGCACGTCGCGCTGTTGCACAGTCACCTGCACAGGCCACGACGACTGCAGAACAATTCGCACACGAACTCTCTACTGCTCTTTTGACGGATGTTGTCAATGCAACAGGCGTGTTGTTACACACCAACCTTGGCCGTGCACCACTCGCCCACACCACTACTGCTCGCCCGAGCAACATTGAATTCAATCTCGCCACGGGCGAACGTGGCTCTCGACAAACTGCCGTTTCAGCCCTCGTGTCGTCACTCATCGGCGCAGAGGCAGCCATCGTGGTGAATAACAATGCTGCAGCCGTCATGTTGGTTCTTGCATCTCTCGCACAGGGCCGAGACGTTGCGGTATCACGAGGCGAAAGTGTTGAGATCGGCGGCGGGTTCCGCATCCCCGAAGTGATGGAGCAATCAGGCGCACGACTAGTCGATGTGGGCACCACGAATCGAACACGCCTGCGTGACTACGCAAAGGCGATTGACAACAAGCGCAATGACATTGCACTTGTCATGAAGATTCATCCATCGAATTTTTCTATCGAAGGCTTTACCGAAGACACGTCCGTGCAAGAACTTGCAACGCTGTCCGTTCCAGTCGTTGCAGATATCGGTTCAGGACTTCTTGATAACACCGCACCATGGCTGCAAGGACACACTCCAACAGTCCCATCGTGGTTAGTGAATGAACCAGCAGCAAAACAAGCTCTTGCAGATGGCGCATCACTTGTCACGTTTAGCGGCGACAAACTTTTGGGTGGACCACAGTGCGGCATCATCGCAGGGCGCGCAGATCTCGTTGCTCAATGTACAGCACACCCTCTCATGCGTGCACTTCGCCCCGGCAGCCACACAATGATCTTGCTGCAACAGGTGCTGCTGTCCTACGCCTCACGCACTGTGTGCACTGATGTTCCTTTCTGGCGAATGGTTGCAACACCGGAGCCTGAATTGCGCGCACGTGCCGAAAGCATCGTGGCTACTGCAGGCATGGGTTCAGTTGTTGACGTTGATTCGCTGGTTGGTGCTGGCTCAGCACCTGGCAGCACGATTGCATCAATCGGTATCGCCCTGACTGGTGATCAACGTGCCACATTGCGAGCTCACACCACACCCGTGATTGCACGCACCATCGGCAACACCACGTATCTCGACATGCGCAGCATTGCCCCCGCCGACGACCATGTAGTGGTTGAGGCACTGTCTCGTCTGCATTAATCATGACTGTCATTGCCACCGCTGGCCATGTAGATCACGGTAAGTCTTCTCTAGTTTTGGCTCTCACTGGCACAGACCCTGACCGTTTGGCAGAAGAGAAACGTCGCGGGATGACGATTGACCTCGGCTTTGCTCACACCGAATCTCTGAGTTTCGTTGATGTACCGGGCCACATTGACTTTCTCAACACCATGGTGGCTGGCGTACACGGCGTTGACATTGCGCTCCTTGTTATCGACATAGGTGAGGGCTGGAAACCACAGACAGTGGAACACCTCGACATTCTCATGTTGATGCAGGTGCGACACATTGTGGTGGCTCTCACGAAAGCGGATGCAAGTACACACGATGCAACGACTGCACTTGTCGCTCGCACTGAATCAGAGTTTGCATCTCGTGGAATGACACCACACAACATCATCGTTACTTCTGCACACACTGGCTTGGGGATTGAAGAACTGCGTGATGCACTCACTGCGCTCACCCAGGTTGTCTCGACTGCATCTCTTACATCACCTGCACGATTGTTTGTTGATCGTGTCTTCACCATCGCAGGTTCTGGAACAGTTGTCACTGGAACACTCAGTGGTGCTGCACTTCATGAAGGTGATGAACTCATCGTTGCGCGCACACAGCAAGCCACCAAAATTCGCAGTATCCAACAACACGGTGCCGTCAGCAGCAGCGCACGTCCACGCACTCGCTGCGCACTTAATCTCACACATCTCAGTACTGATGCCATTCATCGTGGTGATGTTCTTCTCTTCAATGACTCCTGCTACTCCACCGAAGTTTTTGATGGGTCAGTTGAATTGGCCTTCGGCACGGGCGCACTAGGAACTGCGGTCTCGCCAGTTCGCAATGGTGGTGGTTACACCTTGCATATTGGAACTGCACGCCGGGCAGCATCACTTCGTTTTCTTGGCACAGACCACAGCAAGGTGCGCATTCGTTTCGCCGGTGCTTTGCCTCTCATCCCTGGAGACAGATTTCTTTTGCGCCGAACCGGCGACGACATCACAGTTGCCGGCGGATCAATTCTTGATGTCAAACCAATTGCGCGCACTTCACGGGCAACACCAACAGGCACGATGTCTTCCATCCTTGAACATCATGGATGGGTAACTATTGCCGAAGCAACACAACTTGTCGGAGAACCTGTTGCTCCGGTTGTTGATGTTTGGGTCGCGACGCCAGACACTGTTCGCATCACAACTGATGCACTGGTTGATCTCCTCGCACATACCGGCGAGGTTGACACCACACAGCTGCAACCATGGGAACGCGCACTCATCGCCACTCTTCCCAACGTGACCATCACACAAGGCATTGCAACCGTGGGAGTCAGCAATCCACTGCTCTCACACCCGTACGTTGAGTTGTTTCTTTCGTCTGGCGTCACAACACCCGACACCAAATCACTCGACCGAGACGTGATTCGCCGACTCATTCATGCCAGTGTTCTCTTTGAACATGACAACATCGCGTTTCATGCCGACGCGTTACAGAGTCTCCGACCCACATTGCAGAATCTATGGCGTCAACACCCCGATGGCTTCTCCGTCGGTCACTTACGCGAAGAACTCGGCATCACCCGCAAACACGCAGTGCCGCTGGCAACGTGTCTTGACAAAGTGGCACTCACAAAGCGAGTCGGCGATACCCGACTGCCCGGATCTTCCTGGTGATGGCGGAGGCGGACGGGAATCGAACCCGCCAGACGGGGATCGCCCGTCTCGTCTGTGTTGAAGACAGCGAAGCCCACCAGGTACTTATACGCCTCCGTCACCG
>WLGW01000112.1 GCA_009703055.1 Actinomycetota bacterium | reverse complement strand
TGAAGCGGTTGACGTCCTTGTCCGTCTCCCCTCACTAATTGACGCTGTTGTCACCCATCGATTCGCGTTGTCCGACGCCGCTGAAGCCTTCCGTGTCGCCTCAGACCGCAAGTCGGGCGCCATCAAGGTTCATCTCTTTCACAAGTAGGCGATCAACTAGGTGACATGTCTTCACCTACATCAGCTGCAACAGTTGCCTAGGACAACCTAAATTGTCACAAGTTGCTTATGCCGCGCGACACACTCCCTGATATCGTGTCCTCAGTCACACCACGGTGGTGTGCTTATTTGGGGGTAACTCAATGACACAACGTCAGACCACACGGTCACGCGTGATGCGTCGCGTAGGGGCTGCAATCGCTGCCACTATTGCGGTGTCCACCGTGGCTTCGACAGGGGGCCAAGCGGCTTCCACGTCGGCCGCAAAATCCGGAGGCGAAATCAAAGTCGGAATTTTCGACACGTTCCCTGGATTCTGTAACAACAACAACCCAGCCAACTCATCGTTGATGGCTACACGAGCAATTTTTGAAGGTCTTGTTGAAAAGACCCGCGGAAATGACTTCGTTGGTCTTCTCGCTCAGAGTTTCACACCATCAGCTGACTTCAAAGAATGGACATTCGTTCTTCGTCAGGGCATCACATTCCACAACGGCCAGGCATTCAATGCTGATTCTGTAATCAACAATATGAACGTGAACTCTGGTCGCCGTGCTGGCTCTGGTATCGGTGTTGGCACCAACATCACCTTCGGTGCAAACATTGCAAACTTCAGCAAGGTCGATGCGAACACAGTGAAGTTCACACTTCACCGTGCACAGAACGACTTCCCCGGAACGGTCTACGCATCCGGACGTCTTTTCATGCGCGCTGATGCTCAGCTTGTTTCAGGCGGCACATCAGGCACATGTTCAACAACTCCAATCGGTACCGGACCTTTCAAGGTTCAGTCCTGGACAGCTGATCAGCTTGTCGCAGTGAAGAATGACAACTACTGGCGCAAGGATCCAAAGAATCCATCTGCCAAGTTGCCATACCTCGACAAGATCACCTTCACCAACGTGAAGGAAGGCTCACAGCGAGCAGCAGCAGTTCGTCGCGGAACAATTGACGCAGCGATGTTCACCTCTTTCTCTGAAGGAACCTTCATCAAGGATCTTCGTCAGCGCAAGAGTGTTGTTACAGAGTTCAAGTCAGGCAATGAGTACTACCCATCAATTTGGTTGAACCAAGGCAAGGCTGGCTCACCATTGGCAAACCGTGATGCACGTCTCGCAGTTATTAACTGCATCGACCGTGCAAACTTTGTCAAGGTTCGCGCTAAGGGCGAAACCGCGGTTGCGAATTCACTTGTTGGTCGCTCAAGCGTTATGTTCACCACTCGTGGCTTCGGCAGGTTCAGCCCGAAGGCTGCACGTGCACACGTAGCCGCTTACCGGGCAGCAACTGGTGCAACGTCACTCACATTGTCAATGCCAGCTGATACCTCGAGTGCTTCGCAGTCAAACGCAAAGTTCTTGATCAACCAGTGGGCTAAGTGTGGAATCACCGTCAACATGGTGGTGGAAGAATCAGCATTGATTATTGCGAAGGCTTTCAACCCAACGGTTCCTTTTGCACAGCAAAATGCGTACGACATTCTTCCTATTCTGTTGTTTGAAGGAACCGACGTGGCTTTCAACCTGCCATTCGTTGCGACAAACATGTTCCCAGCAGGAAGCACCAACCCAGTTGCAGGATCTTTCCGCAACGTTCTTGGTGGCTTGCTTAACTTGAACAAGCACTCAGATCCAAAAGTGGACGAACTCTTCTTTGGTGGTCAGGCTGCTGCAACAAGGGCATCAGCACGCGCGAAGTATCAGGAAGGCACTGCATACCTGCAGACAAATGGCTTCATGACTTCGATTCAGCACGGCTACTACACGCTCTTCACAACGAAGAAGCTTGGCGGAGTTGGAACACTTCAACTTCCAGAAGGTAAGACACAGCGTTTGATCACAAACTGGGGAATTGACTGGACCGGCGTTTACAAGAAGTAAGCACTAGGTAGTCAACTTCTTTAGAGAAGTTAAACCGAAAGAGGCGGTGTCCAAGTTGGGCACCGCCTCTTTCTTTGTATTAGATTAAGTAGAGCACCAAGGGGGGTACTAGCAATGAGTATTTTGCGGCAGTTCTTTCGACGATTGATTCCGATGTTTTCAATCGTCGTTATCGCAACCTTTTTACTTTCGTTACTTATGCGATTGCTTCCAGGCGATCCTGCAGCGATCATGGTCCCTAATGGCACTGTCGAGAGCCAAATTGAAATCGCTAAAGAAACCGGCCTTGATCGCGGCATTTTTGGTTACTACTGGAAGTGGTTCTCTGACGTCTTCACCGGCGACTTTGGTAAGTACTACCTCAACGGTGGCTACAGAGATCTCGGTACCGTTATTGCAGACACATTGCCTGTGACATTGCTTTTGATTGTTTACGCGCAGATCGTCGCACTTGCACTCGCCATTCCTCTTGGTCTTGCATCTGCGTACAAAGAAGGTAAGCGCTTCGACAGAATCACGAGCACCATTCTCTTTACAACGGTCTCATTTCCTAGCTTCGCCCTCGCACTCATCTTCTCATTGGTGTTTGCAGTACGACTCGGATGGGTTGACCCCATTGGATACGTATCACCCAGAGAGAATCTTGGTGAGCATTTGAAACTGATGATTCTTCCCGTGATGAGTCTTGCCTTCGGTTTAGCTTCCGGTTATACCCGCTTGTTGCGTACTGACGTAATTGCAACGTTGAAAGACGACTACGTGACGATGGCCGCGTCAAAAGGAATCTCAAACCGTCGTGTGCTGTGGCGCCATGTGTTTCGGCCATCAAGTACAACACTGCTTACTTCTGCTGCTCTGAACATGGGCGGCCTTATCGGTGGAACAATCGTTATTGAAACGATTTTCGTTATCCCCGGTATCGGTTATGAGATCTTCTACTCCATTGGTGCTCGACAGGTTGTTGCTATGCAAACACTGATCGCTCTGATCTCAATTGGCTACGTGTTCTTCAACACGATGGTCGACCTTCTTACACAAATCACTGACCCACGAACAAGGGAACGCCGTGCCTGAGAATTCACTTTCATCAACAGAGACTGCAGAACCAGTCATCGAGACTGCAAAGGCCAAGAAAGAGCGCAAGACAATTGGCTTCTACTTGGCGAGCGCATGGATTTCTTTGGTTGTTTTCCTAGCTCTCTTCGGTTGGGTCCT
>WLGW01000111.1 GCA_009703055.1 Actinomycetota bacterium | reverse complement strand
CGAAGTAACTCTCTGCCGGTGCCACCGGCAGATTAGACCTGAAGGCCGCGACGACGCTTCAGAATGCGACGACGTTCACGTTCTGAACATCCGCCCCACACTCCGTGTTCGATGCGCTGCTCAAGTGCGTATTCCAGGCACGTGTCACCAACGGGGCATCCCTTGCAGATTGCGCGAGCGCGATCAACGCCCACACCATCAGATGGGAAGAATGTGGCTGGTGGGTAATTGCGACAATTGCCCTGCGCCATCCACGCTGTTGGTGAGTCGTCGAACGGCAGAGGCTTCTCTGTTTCGTTATTGACTGTCACTGTGAGTTTCATGACTCTCCTCGCTGTGTTCTCCCGTTGAGAACACTCTCGGTCGGTGTCTGTATGACGCCGAGACATGGCGGGAAGTTCCCGCAACATCAGTCAAGCACGGTTCGAACTGCGATGAGGCAAGGGAAAGTAAAGGTTCGTTAAAGATTTGGCCTTATCCACAGGCAAGTATTGAAATCTTCAATGAAAGCGGGCAAAAAGGCTTCATAAGTGGAGAACTCCTGATACCGATAGGCTTGTGGATAAGCACATGTGCATTTTCATGTGCTCTACGTCACTGCCACCGGAGGCACCATGTCAGACACGCAGATTCCGCAAGCACCTACAGCGCACGCACGCATTGTGTACCTCGGTGCAGTGTCACCTCATTGGGAGGTCTACGGCGACTACGGCGATCAGACAACTCTCGACGAGTTCCGTTCACGTGTCTTGGCCCGTCTGGTGCTGTTGCCTCGTGACGACCCACAGTTCCGCCGCAACATGGCGCGCATCGTTCGCGATGCGGAGCGTGAGCTCATTTCCCTTGAATGGGACATGGGTGACCCGAACTACGAATACTGAGTTCGACACTTTTTCAGAAAGAGCCATCCCGAAATGGGGTGGCTCTTTTGTTATTCCGGTGTGGATTCTTCCGAGGGGTCTTCGGTTGAGAAGCGATCACGGAACCACTCTTTGACACCTGCATACAAGGGAGAACCAGGCATGCGTCGAGGCGTTTCGTCAAGGTCGAAATCTGAGGGCACACCTTGACTGAGTTGTAGATCTGTTGCCCACTTCATCAGGCGACCTTGTGCATCGTGTTCAAAGGTGAATTCAGATGGGCCGGCACGCAGCCATGAATTGTCGGCAGTGAGATCAAAGCGCACCACATCTTCGCTCCACATAATGTCGAGAACTTTCGTAAGCCACGACTGGTGCTTTGGATGGCGAATGGGTGCCAACACTTCCACTCGTAAATCTAAGTTCCTCGGCATGATGTCGGGTGAGCCAATCAGGAACATGGTGGAGTCATCCTCGTTGCCGTGACCAAAGATATAGATGCGTGAATGCTCAAGGAATCGACCCAGTATCGAACGCACACGAATATTGTTGTTTTTGGACTGTGACATGTCGAGAGAACAGATGCCACGAATCAAAAGATCAATCTTCACGCCCTTCTCGGCGGCAGCTTCTAATGCAGCAATGATGCGGTGGTCAACGAGTGAATTCATCTTCATCTGAATTCGACCCTCTGAACCAAATCGCGATTCCTTCTCGATGAGTTCAAGAAAGACATTGCGAATATCGCGTGGTGCCGTGATGAGGTGTTGGAATGCGGGAGAGTGACTGAAGCCAGTGAGGTAGTTGAAAAGGCTGGCAACATCAGACGTCATGGCATCGTCACAGGTGAACAAGCCAATGTCTTCATACATTTTCGCTGTCACTGAGTTGTAGTTACCGGTGCCGATGTGGGCATAGCGACGAAGACCATCGTCTTCTTCGCGGACAACCAGAAGACACTTTGCATGGGTCTTGAGTCCAACCATTCCGTACACAACGTGAGCGCCTGCACGCTCTAATTCCTTTGCCCAATGCACGTTCGTTTGCTCATCGAAACGAGCTGTGAGTTCAACAAGTGCCACGACTTGCACACCGCGTTCTGCAGCGGCCACAAGGTTCCTTGCAATGGGGCTGTCTGCGGAGGTTCGGTACAGAGTGGCCTTAATCGCGCGAACCTTGGGATCCTTGGCTGCCTGACGAATGAACTCTTCCGTAGACGTACTAAACGATTCATACGGATGATGCACCATGAGTTCACGGTGTCGAATCACACTGAAGAAGGATTCTCCGGTTTCTTCAGCAACGGCTAATCGACCTGCTGTCACAGAAATCCATGATGGGTCATGCAGTTCTGGTGCTTGGATTTTGTGGAGTTGCCACAAGTCGGCGGTGTCAATCAATAACTCATTGAAATACACATCGATGGGGTCAAGCTCAAGTTCTTCAAGAACCAAAGCGAGGACTCGTGGATCCATGCCTTGTTCTGCTTCAAGACGCACGGGGTTGCCAAAACGTCGGGTGCGCAATTCGAGCTCGACTGCAGTGAGGAGATCTTCTGCTTCGTCTGCATCAATACTGAGGTCGGTATTGCGTGTCACACGGAAGACGTGTCCTTTTGACACATTCATTCCTGGGAAAAGACTGCCGAGGCGATGAATGATGATTGTTTCCAGGGTGACGTACTTGTTCCTGCCGACCTCGATGAAACGATCAAGGGTTGTGGGGACTTTGACACGTGCAAAACGTTCTTCACGCGAATCTGGATCAGTGACAATGACGCCAATGCTGAGCGCGAGATTAGAGATGTACGGAAACGGATGAGCGGGGTCAACCGCAAGAGGCGTGAGCATCGGAAGAACACGCTTCTCAAAATAGACGTCAAGAAAATCGAGTTGACCCGGGTCTAGTTCTTCATGTTGCAGGAGTGAGATTCCTTCTGTTCTCAAAGCCTGCAGCAAAGTGCGAAGAATGACATCTCGTTCAGCGGCGAGTTTCATCACTTCAGCTCGAATGTGACCTAACTGATCCGTGGCAGTGAGTCCGTCAATGCTTCGCACGGCAACGCGTGCTTCTTCTTGGTCATGAAGCGCACCCACCCGCACTTGGAAAAACTCATCAAGGTTGGAACTAAAAATGGCGACGAACTTCAATCGCTCAAGAAGCGGAACAGATGTCTCATTGGCTAAGGCCAAGACTCGTCGATTGAACTCAAGCCAACTAAGTTCTCTGTTGACAAAATGTGACTTCACCATAGAAACCGTACAAATGAAATCCGCGAAACGACTATTCGAAACAGGGGCAAGGGCGGATATTTACCCAACCTTCAGTTTCGGTTCATATAGTGGGGCGTATTGAGGTGAAGTCGAAAAATTCAGGGGAAAATCCCGTTATTGCAGCGATTGACGTGGGGACGAACAGCGTTCACATGGTGGT
>WLGW01000110.1 GCA_009703055.1 Actinomycetota bacterium | reverse complement strand
TTTTGCTCTTCTTTGCTTTCTTTCTTCTGTTGAGCATGTCGTGGCAATTGACCCTCATCAGCCTCATTGTCTTCCCATTCCTTATTGCGGCGTCAGTGAAGTTCCAGCGGGACTCAAGTCGGGCATACCTCGAAGTGCGCGAAAAGGTGGGGGCGAATCTCTCGGCATTGCAAGAAGGAATCACGGGAGTACGCGTCATTCAGGCATACGCCCGTGAAGACGAGCAAATTCGTCGATTCAAAGAGTCAAATCGTGAGCTCTTCCGCAGTCATCTCTACAGCGTCAAGGTGAGCACCTGGTACTTCGGTCTCATTGAGTTTGCGGGTATTGCTTCGTCCGCTCTCATTGTTGGACTCGGTGGATTCCTTGTGCACAGAGGGTCCGTTTCGCTAGGAACTGTGGTGGCGTTTGTTCTTTTGCTAGCAACGTTGTTTGACCCTGTGCAGCAACTGTCTCAGCTGTACAACACCTTGCAGTCGGCAGCTGCATCACTGCACAAATTGTTCGCCATCATTGACGCAGAACCCGATGTTGAGGAATCGACGCATCCCACACCACTTCCATCGACAGGGAATCTTGTTGTTGAGAACATCACGTTTGCGTATGCAGGTTCTGCGAAGCCAGCACTTGACAATGTGAGCGTCACGTTGACAGCCGGTACGCGTCTTGCACTTGTTGGTCCCACGGGCGCAGGTAAGTCAACGCTGGCAAAACTGATGGCTCGCCTGTATGACCCACAAGAAGGCTCGGTCTCCTTTGGTGGTATCAACCTTCGTGATGCATCCATGGAAGATCTTCGTGGTCGCATTGTTGTGATTCCACAAGAGGGCTTCCTGTTCGATGGCTCTGTTCGTGACAACTTGTTGATTGCAAAGCCCGATGCCACGGAAGCCGAACTATTGGCTGCTCTGGATCGCTTGGGATTACGAGAGCGCTTCGAAGCACTCCCTGAGGGCCTAAACACTGAGGTTCGCGAACGCGGGTCTCGTTTGTCGGCAGGTGAACGACAGCTAGTGGCGTTGTCTCGTGCGGCACTAGTTGACCCAGCTGTGCTGGTGCTTGATGAAGCAACGTCAAACCTTGACCCAGGTACCGAGATGCTGATTGAGGCGGCGCTCGAGCGTCTGATGGTGGGCCGTTCTGTCATCGTGGTTGCTCACAGGCTCTCCACGGTGCAGCGTGCCGACAAGATCGCTGTTGTTGCCGATGCGCAGATTGCTGAAATCGGAACACATGATGAGTTGGTTGCTCTCAATGGTCACTACGCGTTGCTTGCGGCAACCTGGAACAAAACTCAGCCGCATTAATCGGATGAGCGATTGCGATTAGTCGCGAGCGACGAAGTACTTAGCCTTCGGGTGATGGCAGATAATCGCTGACGTTGTCTGCTCTGGTTGGTATTGCCATCCAGTTTCTTCACTCACTTCGATGCCGATGCGGCCAGCTTCGAGAAGCTCTGCCACCGTGGCATTGTCTTCGAGGTCTGGACAAGCGGGGTAGCCCCAGCTGTAACGACCACCGCGGTACTGCTGACGGAAGAGTCCGGCAAGAGATGGGCCATCTTGGTCCACATAGCCCCACTCGGTACGGATGCGATGATGCCAATACTCGGCCAATGCTTCCGCCATCTCAACGCCAATACCATGCAACACCATGTAATCGTTGTATTTGTTCTCGGCGAAGAGTTCTGCAGCCTTCTCGCTCACAGGTGAACCCATTGTCACGATGTGGAATGCGGCGTAATCCTTCTCGCCACTTTCCACACTGCGGTAGAAGTCAGCGATGCACATGTACGGCGCAACCTTTTGGCGTGGGTAATGGAAGCGTGCCTTCTCGACGGTGCGTGTGTCGTCGGTCCACACAATGAGGTCGTTGCCATCGGCGTTGACGGGGAAGTATCCGTACACCACCTGGGGCACCAAGTAGCCACCAGATTTTGCAGCACCTAACTGCTCGCGCAACAACGGACGAATGCGATCTTTAAAGTCGGCATCGGTTTCGCCTTCATTGGGGCGGTACTGCCATTGGTTGCGGAATAGAGCCGTTTCGTTGATGTACTCGGCGATCTCATCGAGTCCGATGCCCTTCACAACTTTGCTACCCAAGAACGGAGGAGTGAAGACTTCGTTGTCTGTCTCAACTTCAGGTGACCGTGCAGGAATCGTTGACGGATCAACTTCGACTTTTTCGGCGCGCTCAATGAGGCGAGTGCCCAGCTTGCGGCCAAAGTCAGGATCATCAATTCCGGTCTTCTTGATGTTCATGAGTGTGTCAAGAACAGAGAGACCTTCGAAGGCATCCTTGCCGTAGAACACGCGACCGTCATAGACCTTGCGCAGATCTTGTTCGACGTAGCTGCGTGTGAGCGCTGCGCCACCGAGAAGAACAGGGATATCGCTGAGCTCTTGTGTATTGAGTTCTTGCAGGTTGTCACGCATGATGATGGTGGACTTCACGAGAAGTCCACTCATACCAAGTGCATCGGCATTGACCTCTTTGACCTTCTCGATCATCTCTTGGATGCCGATCTTGATGCCAATGTTGTGCACTTCGTAGCCATTGTTGGTGCAGATGATGTCGACAAGGTTCTTGCCAATGTCGTGGACGTCGCCCTTCACGGTGGCAAGAACAAGTTTGCCCTTCGCGCTGCTTTCGCCTGTCTTTTCCATGTACTGCTCGAGGTGAGCAACAGCGGTCTTCATGGTCTCGGCACTCTGCAGAACGAACGGCAATTGCATACGGCCAGAGCCAAACAGTTCGCCCACTTCGCGCATACCGTCCAACAAAATCTCGTTGATGATGTCGAGTGCTGCAATGCCGTTGCTACGAGCCAACTCAAGATCTTCAATCAGGCCTTCTCGGTCACCGTCGATGATGCGTTGACGAAGTATTTGCTCAATGGTCCAGTCGGTGCGGTCGACTTTGACTGTCTCGACTGCCGACACGCCAGCAAAGATCTCAAGAAGCGCAGTGAGTGGGTCGTAGCCCTCTTTGCGGCGGTCATAAATGAGGTCTTGGCACACCGTGATTTGTTCTTCAGGAATTCGAGCAAGCGGAAGAATCTTGGATGCATGAACAATGGCGGAGTCGAGACCGTACTGACGTGCTTCGTGGAGGAACACACTGTTCAGTACCTGACGAGTTGCAGGGCTAAGTCCAAAGCTCACATTTGAAAGACCAAGAGTGGTGAAAGCACCGGGAATCTCGTCCTTAATGCGCTTGATTGCTTCGAGGGTTGCGATGCCGTCTTTACGAAGGTCTTCATCACCGGTTCCGATGGGGAATGTGAGTGCGTCAAAGATGAGGTCACTATTGGAGAGGCCATAACGCTCTGTTGCAATCTTGGCAATGCGATGGGCGACTTCCATCTTCCATTCGACATCACGAGCTTGGCCTCGTTCGTCAATCAGCAAACAAATAACTGCAGCACCAAA
>WLGW01000011.1 GCA_009703055.1 Actinomycetota bacterium | reverse complement strand
TACAAAAGAGAAGAGGGGGACTTGCGTCCCCCTCTTCTGCACTCCGAGCCGGTTGGTTTTTTCGCTTAAAAGAGCGAAAGAAGAATTACTTCTTCTTTGCTGCCTTCTTACGGGCGGCAGGCTTGCGCTTTGCAGCTGCCTTCTTCTTTGCTGGGGCTGCCTTCTTGGCTGCCTTGCGCTTAGCTGGGGCTGCCTTCTTGGCTGCCTTGCGCTTTGCTGGGGCTGCCTTCTTAGCAGCCTTCTTCTTCTTTGCAGGGGCTGCCTTCTTGGCTGCCTTCTTCTTCTTTGCAGGAGCCTTCTTAGCTGCTGCTTTCTTCTTGCGTGCAGGAGCCTTCTTAGCTGCTGCTTTCTTCTTGCGTGCAGGAGCTTTTTTAGCTGCTGCTTTCTTCTTTGCTGCCACTTTAGTTTCCTATCGTTGGGTAAGTGGTTACTTACGGTTTGGGTTCAGCTGAGCTTTTAATGTTGAGCTCGCTGTGAACTTCATCGCAGTTGAGGCGGGAACCGTTACTGCCGCACCCGTTTGTGGGTTGCGACCGGTGCGCTCCTTGCGAGCAGTGGTGCTGAACGAGCCGAAGCCCGGCCATGCCACTTTTTCGCCCTTCTTGGTAGAAGCAACTACTAAGTCAAAGAAAGCTGTGAGAGTGCGCTCGGCGTCTGCCTTCGTGCACTCAGCTTGCTTTGCAATCTCTTCGATGAGTTCTGCTTTGGTCATTGTGTTTCCTCCTCGGAATCGGAGTGGTTGGAATAAGTTGAGTAGCAAATTTCAACAATTGCAAGCATTCGATTACTTGCAAATGCAACTATCTCGTTTTTGGGAGAAATCGCGGCGACTGATTTGATCTCGATCACACGCGCGCGCCAGGGCGAAAATTTTGTGATCACTGTTCATCGGAGCGACAACGTTTCACCGCATCGCACTTCTCCTCGCGCAATGATTCTTCTGCCCAGAATCTCATCAAACTCAATAATTGCAAGGGTTTCCCGAGGTCTACTTTTCAAAACCTCTTGTGGATAAAGGGTTTTTGATATTTCACTCATCATTGAATCTTCGCAATCCCAAGCGCCGCAAGGGCTTCATCAATATCGGTTGTTCACAGCTTTTTCGGAGCGTGATGAGTGTCACTTTTTCGTCTGAAAAAAATTTTAAAAAATTTCTGAAATATCCCTCAAAAATCTCTTTCAGAACCTTTTCGAAACAAAAAGTTCACTTCGATATCCACCACTTCACATCTCGCACGGTGAATGATGAAGACATCGATCATGTTGCGGAGCAGATCGGTGCAGACGTTTGGTCACCACGTGGGACAGCGTCGAGCACCTCGAATTCTGAGTCTGTTGTACGCACGCGCATCGTTATCGACACATCAGTTTTGATTGCTGATCCCGGATGTCTTCATTCATTCCCCGGTTGCGACATCGTCATTCCGCTCACAGTCATCGAAGAACTTGATGGTTTGAAGAGTCGCCCCGATGATGTTGGTCGTTCTGCTCGTACCGCACTTCGCACAATTGAAGATCTGCGTAAAGGTGCTGGTGGATCCATTCATGAGCCCATTCCTTTGAACTCAGAGCCCGGTGGCGCCACTATCCACATTGAAGTCAATGGCATCCAGCGCGACAGACTCATCGAAAACGGCCTGAATCCAGAGATTCCTGACAACAGGATCATCGGCGCCGCCCTCGGCCAATCACGTTTCGCACCCACACAAGTCATTTCCAATGACGCGGGGTTACGTATCAAAGCAGCGCACCTCGGTCTTGTTGCTGCAGAGCATCAGCCCGTTGGCCGCGCCGCGAACACTCGCCCCATGGGATGGTTCACTCTTGATGTCTCCAGCGAGATTGTGAACTCGCTCTACAACAACGGCGAAGTTCCTACAGATGCCTTTGGTGGAAATGCAGAACTCGTTGTGAATGAATTCGCAGTGGTGCGATCGGGTTCCCAGTCTGCTCTCGTGCGTTGCAACGGCGAAATGACCGAACTTCTCTCAGCAGCATCTCCCGAAGCATGGGGCCTGCGAGCGCGCTCTAAAGAACAGCGTTTCGCACTGGAACTCCTCATGGATCCTGATGTCAGTGTGATTGCCCTTGATGGTCGTGCCGGTACCGGCAAGACGGTGATGGCAATTGCCGCTGGCCTCGAGCAAGTCGTCGAGAATCGCACCTACGAAAAACTCGCTGTGTACCGGCCCTTGGTCCCGGTAGGCCGTGCCGATGTCGGATTCCTCCCCGGTGGGCTTGATGAAAAGCTCGATCCGTGGATGTCCGCCATTCACGATGCAATCGTTGCCCTCACAGACCAGCGCAGCAGCCACGATGCCCGCCGCTTAATTGAGGATTTCACTGCACGTGGGCAACTCTCTCTCGAATCCGTCACATTCTTACGTGGTCGCTCGCTCCATCGTCAGTTTGTTGTCGTGGACGAAGCACAAAACCTTGAGCCCACAACGCTCAAGACAATCCTCACGCGCATTGGTGAAGGAACAAAAGTCATCTTCACCGGAGACACCAGCCAGATTGACGCTCCTTACATGGGCGAGTCCAACAATGCCTTGGCGGTCTTGATTCACGCCTTTGCAAACCAAAGCTGTTTCGGACATGTGACGCTTGCTTCATGCGAACGCAGCGAAGTCGCAAGTCTCGCCGCCGAACTTCTGTAGTGCCTGTGGCACAATTTGTGCATGGCCTCTACTCCTGAAGAACTCGTCAATGAATTCATTGCTGCCCTCGTCGCTCGAGATCTCGACCGTGCAGCTGCAATGGTCACCGATGACTTTGAATACGACAATGTGCCGATGGGCAAAGCGTTCGGTCCACAAGCTCTCACCGACACCTTGAGCGGATTCTTCGGAATGTGTACAGGAATTGACTGGAGAATCTTGCGTCAAACTTCTTCGGGTGACCTTACAAAGGGCACCGTCCTCAACGAACGAGATGATCGTGTGGAGATTCATGGCAAATGGGGAACGCTGCCCGTTGCAGGAGTGTTCGAAATTGAGAACGGCAAGTTCACGTTGTGGCGCGATTACTTTGATCGACATGCAATCGTTGATCTCATGACACCACCGACTGCATAACACCACGTGTTTTCCCTACGTTGCATCACCCTGCGCTTACAGTTTCACTTATGACAAACAACAACGAACAAAAAACAACATCATCAATGCGTGATGTGTCATTCGCAGTTGTCGATTTTGAAACCACAGGAATAGATCCTGAAACAGATCGAGTGATTCAAGTGGCTGCCATTGTCATTAACGGTGAGGGCGAAATAGTTGAATCCTTCGACACCGTTGTTCGGCCAGAAAACCCTGCCCAGTACACACACGGGGCTGAACATGTGCACGGAATCTCAGTGGAGCAAGTCGCCCAGGGTATGCCTCTTCGCGAAGCTCTTGAAAAAGTGTGGACCATCAGCAAAGGCAACGTCTTCACTGCCCATAACGCCATGTTTGATATCAACTTTTTGCATGCCGAATCTGCGCGAGTTGGTCTCGAGAACAAGATCGACACATATGTCGACACACTCGCGCTCGCTCGAAGAACCGACCAGGACCGCACCCGCAAGCATTCACTGCATGCTTTGTGCGAGCACTACGGCATCGACCACGAAAATGCCCATGAGGCAAAATCAGATGCCACCGCAACTGCCGAATTACTCATCCATCTCATGCGCGAGATGGATGTTCAGAAACCAGATCAGTTGCCCGACCTGTTTTCCTAATCACTTCTTGTTGTAGTTCGCCAATACTTGCTTGGCAACCGTCTGCTGAAGACCTGACATGTTGGTCGGCTCCACAACCTTCACTAAGCCTCCGCCGCGCAAGAGCAAGCGCCCCAGCCAATGCTCGCTGTTGACAACCATCTCCACACGAAATGACCCATCAGCATTCTCGGTCAGCGAACGACAGGGGTAGCTCTCCACTACCCAGCCGGCCTCGGCAGCAACATCAAGCGTCACCACTAGCTTGTCCGCAGCGTCAGCGAACCACGACGGCACCTGCACTGGCTCTGCAACGACAGGAACAAAGATGCCCGTGTTTTCCACGTTGCGAATACGGTCGACACGGAAATGGCGACGATCTCCCGATGCATCATCATCGGCAGCGATGTACCAATGGCCACGGTCAGTAAAGACCGAGCGCACGGTAACAAGACGATCTGATTCTTCGTTACGTGCCGGAGTCCAATACGTCAATCGCAGACGCTCCCCTGTTTGCGATGCGTCCGTCACGTCATTCAAAAACTGTGGAGACTCAACGTCGACGTCAACAATGCCCTCACCCAAAATTTTGCGCAACTTTTTCAGAGCATTCTTCAAGTCTTTGCCGCGAGTAAACCCAGGCATTTCTTCAGCTGCTGCGGCAAGGAGACTGAGACCAAATGCCTCGGATGATGTGAGTTCAAGGCGACGTTCAAAGTACTTATTGGGCCCTACAAGGATGTAATCCTCGTCGATGTACACCTCTGTGAGTTCATACGGAGAATACGGTGGCAAGCCACACATGGAAGCCAACTCAATGTCTTCGATGAGGTCAGACTCGCTCATATTGAACTGCTTTGCCATATCGGCAATAGCAACGCGCTTGCGCTGCATCAGCCATGGCAACATCACCAAGAGTCCGCGGACGCGGTCTTCTGCACTTCGGGGTCCACGCTTGCCGCTCATTGGGCACCTCCTGCCATGCGCTGAAGATCAGCAATGATTTCTTGACGCACCGATTCAGGTGAAATGACTTCTGCACGGTCAACCATGGCAAAGAGCCATGACTTGAAGGCGGGACGATTGCCGCTCGCCACTTCGACATCGATGGAACCATCTGTACGGCGCGCCACCACTGCGTCCTCACCCAACTCACGCACGACTGCGGGAGCCACACGATGATCAAGGCGCACAATGGCAACTTCTGAACCGGCTCCAGCAAAGTCTTTCGGATCGCGCTTGTACGCAGTCGCAAGGTCAAAGCCTTCAGGGCGCTCAAATGATTGAGAGTCCCCCATCGTGAGATCGCCTTCGATGCGGTCCACGCGATATGTCACTTGCATCGCGCGTTCGCTATCAAACGCAATGAGGTACCAGAAACCATTCCGAGCCACGAGGCCGTAAGGATGCACCTCTCGTTGACGTCCGTGGTAGGGGAACTTCACTGTTGTGAACGACGCAACAGCAGACCACAACGCTGGAAGCACATGAGACTGCGCATCAACTTTGACTGCTCCCGAAAGTTCGGTGTCAACAATTTCCCCGCCCAACCATTGCACGGCTTGCTTTCCCCACGTTGTGCCAATCTGAACCAACGCCGCGGCTTGTTGTAATGCAGAGAGTTCTTCCGGAGTCAACGCAAAGTCAATCAGTGCGTACCCAGCACGATCGATGGAATACGCCGTCTTGCCGGCATCGTTTCCTGCGAGTGTTTGCGTCGTAATGGGAATACCAAGTTTGCGCAAAGACTTCTTGTCACGCTCAAACGCGGTACGACGCGCTTCATCTTTTTCTGGATACTGACCGCGCATGCTGTTCGAGATTGCCTCTAGTGTGAGAGGAAGCGTTGACTCGCTGAGTAACGCAACGAGATTCAGCATTCGTTCCGTGGAGTTCACCGTTGTCTTATTGCCCGCCATTTAGGGCAGGATAGGGCGCAGTTGCCCCATTCACATGATCTGGCTACGACTTGTTTTGTCGACGGCTTAAAAACCATTCCATCAATGGGTGTGTCATAGTTTGCGAGGTATCAGCCGTGCCCTTTTGAATTGCTTCTACAGCAAGTGTGGCCATTGATTTACCTAATTCGACTCCAAATTGGTCAAAGCTATTCACGCCCATCAGCCAGCCCTGTACTGCCGTGGAATGCTCATACATCGCAATGAGGGCACCCAACGAATATGGATTGAGACGTTCAAGCAACACAACAGTGTTGGGCCGATTGCCCGTGAATCGACGTTGTGGATCGTTTGATTCACTGCCTGCAGAAAACGCTTCTGCTTGCGCCACCATGTTTGCAATCAAAAGATCATGTGCAACGGCGTCATCACCCAAGGGCTCAACGGTGCTGATGAATTCAACGGGCACAGTCTGCGTACCTTGATGCAGCATCTGAAAGAACGCATGCTGACCATTCGTGCCAGGTTCGCCCCACACCACCGGCGATGTTCCCATCAGGAGTTCACGACCATCGTGGGCAACACCCTTGCCATTGCTTTCCATCACCAACTGCTGAAGAAAAGCAGGAAGTCTGGCTAGGTCATGGCTATACGGGATAACAGCAACTGTGGGATGTTCCAGCAGGACCGCATTCACAAACCATGTCAGTGCATGTGTGATGGGCAGATTCTCTGCAACCGGGGCAGTAGCCATGTGAGCATCCATGTCGTGCATGCCATTCAACATTTCTTGAAATGCATCAGGCCCAATTGCACATATCAATGGCAAGCCAATGACTGACGACAATGAGAAACGTCCACCTACCCAGTCAAAAAACTCAAAGGTTCGATCAGAGGTGATCCCCCACGCGATTGCTTCGGTCGGATTCGAGGTCGCTGCAGCGAAACGGGTACGCCAGTCAGTCCCTGATGCACTCACCCACTCTCGTGCACGATGTGCATTGTGCATTGTTTCCAGAGTGGTGAATGTTTTTGATGAAACGATGACAAGTGTGCGTGATGGATCAAGCCCACGTAATGCATCATCAAGATCAGCAGCATCAACATTTGATACGAACCGAACATCCGGACCATTGCGAAAACGCCGCAATGCACGCGTCGCCATCGCTGGGCCCAAGTCGCTGCCACCAATACCAATATTGATCACTGCATCAATCTGTGCGTTCTGGCGAACCTCTTCAGCAAAGGCAGCTGCACGTTCACGCTGCACTGAGGCCACCGCAGCCCATTCGCTCTTGCCGGCATCATCTCGCAAGGCAGTGTGCAAAACACGACGATTCTCAGTGTTGTTGACTACAACACCACTTGCCATCTCAGTAAAACGTGTACCAATTCCCTCAGATGCAACCACCGCTCGGAGTACGGCAAGAAAATCAGAGCTCACCAATTGTCGAGAAAAGTCAGCGTGGATGCCGCACGCATCGAGAGTGAACTGCGCTGCACGATTCTGCTCTTTAGTAAATAGATCTCGAACCGTTGGCACAGCCTTCGCCTGTGTTCGCAAGGACTGAAGTTCGTCGACGTTCACGGTGAACAAACTACTTGTGTGCTGCAGCCCGAATGAGCCGCAGATACATTTCTGCAGCGGCAGCACGGCGATCATGCTCACCACGAGCACTCAAACGCCCAAAACCTGCAAGGGCTGAGATTGTCAGGTCGGCAAAACCCGCTTCGGAGCCGCCAGCAAGAATGCCCTCTTTTTCTGTGGAAGTCTCGATGAGTTCAAGTGTCATGCGGCGAAAACTGGCATTAAACACATTGGCTCCCTCAGCAACTTCAGGGTGCTTTTTCAAGACGCTTGCAATACCAGTGACAAACCCAACGATGAATGGCGTTTCATTGCCAATCTTCCCGTTCTCCACCAGCAGTGCAGTCATGCGACGTTCTAAACGCGGATCAAAGTCACGCGCGCGCTGGAACACCCTCTCAAAGACAGTGTTGATGTGTTCACACACTGCAACATACAGATCTGCTTTCGAAGGAAAGTAGTGATAGAGAGCAGCACTTGAGACTCCTGCAAGCGATGCAATGTCTTTGTTTGTTGTGCCGTCGAAACCTTCACCAGCAAATTTTGTGCAGGCGCACAGAATGATGCGGTCGCGTGTGTCTATCGAGTCCGTGTCCGCCGGACGACCCAGTTTTCTCCCCGATGGGGTCTCACTGGCGTCAGTCGGCGAAACCATGTCACCGATCAGCGCGGCTTTGCGTAATACGAGGCCCAACCGACAGGGGCAATAGCTGCTGCAAGAGCAATCTTCACAATGTCACCGGCGAGGAAAGGACTGACACCCAATGCAATTGCGTTTGTCTCGCCCGTTGCGACAGGAATATTCAAAAAGTGGGCAAGCCACAATGCACCGGCGGCATAGATGATTCCGGATGCCAAGAACATTGCTGAAAGAGACGAGATGTAGTTGCGGTCGTCACGACGATCTGCGAACCAACCAACAACACCAGCAGCAAGGACGAATCCAATGAAGTATCCGAATGTTGAGCCTGTTGCCACTTTCCAACCACCCGAAGCAGCAGAGTAAAACGGAAGCCCGATAGCTCCGAGCACCCAGTAAAGAGCCTGACTTGCCATTGCTCGACGGGCTCCCAAGATGCCACCAACACTGAGAACAGCAAATGTTTGTCCCGTTAATGGCACAGGAGTAAAACCGAGAGGAATCGTTACCTGCGCACACAATGCTGTGAACAATGCAGCAGAGAGAACAAGGACCGCATCGCGGACCCGAGCCCGGTTGAGAACGCGGGGAAGAACAATGAGGTCTGACAGGACGATGGGGGCTGTGTGCGACATGGCAGACAGGCTACTACCGTGGTCTCAGTGAACACCGAAACGGACCACGACGTCGAGCTTCTTCCCTGGTGGAAAAACCCTCTCAATATCATTTTGATGGCTCTCGTTGCCATGTTGGCCGCTGGCTCAGTCGGATTTTCGATAGGCCGCTCCGATTCTGTTGCAGCCCACAACGATGTAGACACCGGGTTTTTGCAAGACATGAGAATCCATCACGAACAGGCCGTCACCATGTCAGTCGTGTACCTCGGGGCCGCCCCGAAGGGAAATCTCCTTCTCAACATGATCGCGAAAGAAATCATGTTCGCTCAGTCATCAGAGGGTGGCCGCATGGTCCAGATGTTGCGCATGTTTGGCGAAGCTGAAACAAACGAATCCGACATTGCCATGGCGTGGATGGGAATGCCCACACCGCTCGACGAGATGATGGGAATGGCCTCTTCAGACGAAATGAACACTCTCTACAAAGCACGCGGAGTTGAGGCCGACAGGACTTTCGCAACTTTGATGATTGCCCACCACAAAGGTGGTCTCCATATGGCAGAGTACGCAAAGGCCAATGCAAAGAACAAAGAAGTGATTGCATTCGCTAATTCCATTATTCAGTCACAGAAATCAGAAATCTTTGAGTTAGAGAAAGCACTCTCTCAACTCAAGTAAGCAGATTGTTACGGCGTAGTTGAAGTCGGTGCAGAAGGTGCTGACGTGGTTGTTGTGGTCTTAGGAACAGTTGTCTTCGGGACAGTCGTTCGCGGAACTGTTGTGGTTGTCGTACTCGACGTAGTGGTCGTGTAGTTCGGATCCCTCTTGTCAGATGGTGGAATCTGTGAGCCGTATTCCTCTGGTTCTTTCACACCATCGAACACATAGACACGATCGTTGTATTCCACCAAGGTGTGGAAATACTCCGAGATAAAAATTGGGACACGAATACAGCCGTGTGATGCAGGTTCTTTCGGAACAGTCATTGCGCCATGGACTGCGATACCGAAGTTGAAGTACACCGGATTCCACATGGTGCCCAACTTGCTTTGGCGCAAGCCAATCTTGCGGTTGTAGAAGCGATAGATGCCACCTGGCGTCACGGCATCGCCGCACCACCCTTCCTTGATGACTTCAGTGCCCTTGTTTCCTTCTTCGCCTGGGTCGATGATGACTTCTTCACACCACTTCTGACCAGTACCACTTGAAATGTGAGTCACGAGATTCACTTCGGTGCCAGTAAAGACAACCATGACTTGTTCTGGCAAATAAATCTCCACGTGATGCGGGGTGCCTGGTTGACGACGTGGAGCGATGACAACATCACCACGCATTGCATCCCACATCACTGGGGTAACGAAGTCAACGAGTGCATTACGCGGAATCTGCAAGACCAAAGCCTGAAAAGCCCAGACCGCCATCATGGTGTCGCCACCATAAATGCCATCAACAACGCCCGGATCAAACTTCAGGTCTTTGAGACGTTGCTGAATACGACGGACATCATTGCCCTTCATGTCGTCGCGGATGACGCGATTTTGACTGAAGCAGGTAATCGGAGCATCGGCTGCACACTGGCCGGGCGTCAGCGTTGAAGTTGTTGTGGTGACGGGAGTGGCGGTCCCTGACCGCGAGACAACAATCCCACCAACCACTGTGGCGAAGATTGCCGCAGCGACAATCGCAGGTCGCCAATGAATCCACCATGGAACATGGGGGGCGACGTATTCGGCGGGGTACTCCCCCATGCCATCGTCGGAGAAATACGGCTCGCTCATCTCGGGGTCAAAAGGCTCGCTCACGCAACCTGAACGCTACCAACGCCCTCGCCGTGAGTGGCTTCGGGCCTAGACGACGGGGGTGATTCCTCGAATTTCACGGCGCAAACTACGTGCCTCACGAAGAATCTTGATGATGACGCTTGGCGAGCTCAATGTCGACACTCCGCGGGTTCGGGGGAAATAGTCCACCCCGAACTGGATCACTGTGTATCCGTACTTTTGTGCTTTCACAGCTAACTCAGCATCGATGAATGAACCTTCGCTTTTCAGTTCAACATGATCAAAGATGCGAGTACGGCACAATTTAAATGCGAAATTGATGTCACGCATTCGAACACCGAAGAGAACTCGAACCATGAGGTTGTAGAAGAACGAATACACCGTTCTCACATACCCCTCCCCGGTTCTGTCAAAGCGATACGCACTGACAACATCTGCGTTGTAGTAGCGCAATAGACGAATCGCCTTATGAACATCGTGCATGTCAAATGGCAAGTCAGCATCGGTGTAGAGCACTAAGTCACCGGTTGCCGCAGCAAAACCAGATTTCATTGATCCGCCAAGTTTGCGATTCTCTGGATGACGCACAACTTTGATTCGAGAATCCCCTGCCGCCAATCGAGCAGCAATCTCTGGGGTGGCATCAGTCGATGCATCATCCACGATGATGAGTTCATAGTCACCGATGTCATTCGTTGACATCAGGTCTTCACACTCTTCTCGAGCGGCATCTATTGCGCGCTCGATGTAGTCCTGTTCATTCCACATCGGGAAAAACACAGAAAGCTTTGAGAAGGTGGATTGTTCCATCGTGAGACAGGCTAATGGTGAGGTCGCATGCTCCCCCTTTCCACCACGGTCTCTAGTGATAGTTGTACCGTGACCGTGATGAATTCCAGCGCTCCTCTTTCTGCACAGAGCCAGCCCAGCGACGGGTGGCGCATGGTCTCGTTCCTGACATGGATTGGAGTACTGGCTTCAGTGCTCGCGGTGACTATCTCAAGTCGCACCATTGGCCGTTCCATCTGGTGGCTGGGGCCCAGCAGCAACCCTGCACCCGTTTTCTATCTCCTCATCCCCATCATCATCATTGGCACGCCACTCATCGTCACTCTCCAGCGTCCTCATCGCATGGCGCGCGTTGGGCTCGTTGGTTCTCTTGCGCTTCTTGTCTCCGCTCTCCCCGATGCGGGCTCCAATTCGGCCATTGCCATCGCCATTTTCGTCATCGGATTAGCGGCTCTCGGGCCATCTATTGCCCTCCTGATGGTTCTGCGCAAGTACCGTTAGAGGAATGTCCAAGGTCCTCACCAATCTTCCCGTCGGCGAACGTGTCGGAATTGCATTTTCCGGAGGGCTCGACACCTCAGCAGCTGTCGCATGGATGCGAGAAAAAGGTGCGATTCCTTGTGCGTACACCGCAGACCTCGGCCAACCAGATGAGACCGACCTCTCAGGTATTCCTGGAAAGGCCAAGGAGTACGGCGCAGAGATTGCACGACTGATTGATTGTCGCGAAGAACTTGTCCACGAAGGATTGATTGCTCTTCAGTGCGGCGCCTTCCACATCTCCACAGCAGGCAAGACCTACTTCAATACAACGCCACTTGGCCGTGCAGTCACCGGCACGTTGCTTGTTCGCGCCATGCAAGAAGATGGCGTCGACATCTGGGGCGACGGCAGCACCTACAAGGGCAATGACATTGAGCGCTTCTATCGCTATGGCCTCATGGTGAATCCGGCTCTTCGTATCTATAAGCCATGGCTTGATCCCACATTCGTTGACGAGATGGGTGGCCGTACCGAAATGAGCGAGTTCCTGACCGCTCGCAAACTTCCGTACAAGGCATCTGCTGAGAAGGCTTATTCCACCGACGCAAACATCTGGGGCGCAACTCATGAAGCAAAACTTCTCGAAGAGTTGAACACTGGCATGGAAATTGTGGAACCCATCATGGGTATCGCACATTGGAAGGAAGACGTCGCGGTTGCTCCCGAAGTTGTGTCCATCCGTTTCGTTGAAGGCTTCCCCGTTGCAATCAACGGACGCGAGTTTGCATCTCGTGTTGATCTCGTTCTCGAAGCGAATGAGATTGGCGGACGCCACGGTTTAGGCATGAGCGATCAAATTGAAAATCGCATCATTGAAGCCAAGAGCCGCGGCATCTACGAGTCACCAGGACTTGCGCTCCTTCACATCGCATATGAACGACTCGTCACCGGCATTCACAACGAAGCCACCATGGAGAACTACCGCACCATGGGCCGACGCCTTGGACGACTTCTCTATGAGGGTCGCTGGTTTGATCCGCAGTCACTGATGTTGCGCGAACCACTCATGCGTTGGGTGGGCACTGCAATCACTGGTGAAGTCACTCTTCGTTTGCGTCGCGGTGATGACTACAGCATTCTCGACACCACGAGCCCCAACCTCACGTATGCACCTGATCGTCTGAGCATGGAACGTGTAGAGGACGCAGCATTCGGACCACTTGACCGCATTGGTCAACTCACCATGCGCAACCTTGACATCGACGACAGCCGTGCCAAGTTGCAGGTTTATCGCGGTGCGGGCACCTTGCCCAGCGGTGGCCTCTTGGCCATCGAAGACAACTCTTGACACAACCCTGCCAAGAGCGCCGCACGCGCTGGCATGGTGGACACAATCACGTGTTCATCAGCGCCGTGCGCACCACCACCGACTGCGCCTAAGCCATCAAGAGTCTGCACTCCAACAGCCGCTGTGAAGTTGCCGTCGGAACCACCACCGACAACGATGCCGTCAATGAAGCCAAGACCAATTTTTGTTGCGACTGATCGAGCCAATGGCATGAGTTCTGCCGCCGCTGATTCGTGCATCGGTGGTCGACCAATGCCACCTGTAAGTGACAGCTTTACTTCGGGGTTCGCGAGCGTCAATGCCGCAAACTCTGCCTCGACCCGTGGCTTCTCTTCAGGAATTGCAACGCGAATGTCGACAGCACACGTTGTCATCGCAGGAATCACATTGTCTGCAGTGCCTGACGATGCCATTGTTGGCGACACTGTTGTGCCGAGCGCCGGGTTTGCAATGGCAACAATTTGCGGAATCAGTGATGCGAGTTCGACGAGAGAGTTGATTCCCTTCTCAGGCTCAAGACCCGCATGTGAAGCGCGGCCTTCAAGATGAACAATGATTGTTCCTGTTCCTTTACGGCCGATCTTGAGTGCACCACCATCGGCGCTTGGCTCTAACACCAGCACTGCGCCACACGCGAGAGCACGTGCTTCAAGAAGTGCACGTGATTCTTTTGAACCAATCTCTTCATCAGCAGTGAGAAGAATCTCGATGTGAGAAGAATCATCCAATGAGGCAACCGCGTGCAGTGCCTGCACAATGCCTGCCTTCATATCGAAAACTCCTGGGCCACGTGCGATGCCGCCCTCAACGGAGAAGGGAATGTCAACAAGAGTGCCCACGGGGTGCACGGTGTCGTGATGACCAAGAATCAGAACTTTTGGTTCGCCACCACCTTGCCAATGAACGTGCGGACCCACAGGAGAATCAACCAATGTGGGGGCAGTGCCCAACATGCGCTGCATCATCGCCGACAGGGCTTCTGCATGAGCAGTGACTCGTGCAATGTCACGCGACGGAGACTCCATCGACACCAATGTGCCGAGGTCTTTCAACATCTCATCCAGAGAGAACTGGTCGGGAGAATTCATGGTTGCAATCGTGGCATGAATCAGCGCTCAAAGACGGTTTGTATTCGGGTTTCAGGTGCAGAAAGCACCTCAGGCAGAGGCTGCACACCAATACCCGGCCCCTCGGGCACCTGAATTTCACCATTCACCATCTCAAACGGGACGGTGATGTCAGAAGCAAAGTACCGCGATGATGCAGAGAGGTCAGGGGTCATCGTGAATCCTGAAAGAGACGCCAAGGCCAAACACGAAGCACGGCCAATACCGGACTCCAGCATTCCCCCGACCCATGCGTCAATGCCATGTGACTTCACAATGTGATGCATCTGCACTGCTGCACCGATTCCACCAACACGAGAAGGCTTGACGTTCACGACAGAACCTGCCTTCATCTCAATTGCACCCATCAATTCATCGACGGTGCAGATTGATTCATCGAGACACACTGCGGTGCGACTGCGCCGCGCAAGTTCTGCGTGAGACTCTAAGTCATCGGCCGCAAACGGCTGCTCAACGAATTGAAGATTGAATTCATCAAAAGAACACAGCAGTTCAATGTCGTCTTTCGAATACGCCGCATTGGCATCTGCTTGCAGCAGCAACGCATCACCACACGTAGCGCGAATCGCACGCAGCACTTCAACGTCTCGCCCCGGAGAGATCTTGACCTTCACACGGCCATAGCCTTCTGCGATTCGCTGCTGAACCTCTGCAACAGTTTCTGCAACGGAGTCAGATATACCCACAACGACACCAGGAACGATTGCAGTGCGGGTTCCGCCGAGTACTTCGCGCAATGACTTCGACTCTCGTTGCGCATGAATGTCCCACACCGCTGACTCCAGTGCGTGCTTGGCGAAGTTATGACCACTCACTCCCCACCATGACTCGGGCATCATCTCGAAAACATCAATCTCACGACCCGCCAGAAGAGGCGCCAAAAGATCACACATCGCTGCTACCGATTCATCAGAGCTTTCGCCCACATACGACACTCCGGCTGGCGCAACATTTTCACCCCAACCAATGACACCGTCGGTAGTACTCAGTTCAATGAGAGTTGCTACACGAGACTCATGACTTCCATCAGAGGTTCGTAACGGATTCACCATGTTAAGCGGTGTCCGCACCACTCGGATCCGGTCAATACGCATGTTCCAATCATGCCATCACCAGTACCTGCATACCGAAGGTGCAGAACACCGCCTAGCCTGCCATGGTGCCTATCCGTATTCTTCTCTGTGACGACCATGACATGGTGAGAGATGCCTTAGGGCGAGTTCTCTCCGAAGAAGCCGATTTCGAAGTAGTGGCATCCGCCCGCAGTGTTGATGCCTGTCTCAAACATCTCGCACAGAACGTAGGAAAAATCGATGTTGCCGTCATTGACGTGCGCCTGACGGATGGCGTTGGGCATGACATCACCCGCTGGATTCGAGCAAATCAATCGGCGATTCGCGTTGTTCTTCTCACATCTTTTCTTGAAGACGAACTGCTCGTCGAGGGCTACTCGACGGGGGCAGACGCACTCATTTTGAAAGGCGCGCCGACACGAGATCTCACGGAAGCTATTCGTGATGTGCATGCAGGACTGCGTCTGATTGACGCTTCCGCTGCCCGTGCCGCATCTCAGCGACTGCAGCAATCCAACCCGACTCGCGTCAGCGTGCTGGAAGGCACAGATAGAGAAATTGCTGAACTCATCTCTAAAGGCATGACCGACAAAGAGATTGCAGCCGCAATGAACTTCAGTACGCAGACCATTAAGAATCATGTATCGCGCATATTGACAGTGGTGGGCGCTGCAAACCGGACACAACTTGCTGTCATGGTGGCAACAGCAAATCTTCCTGAATCACAAGAGACCAAGAAACACTCCTGAGATGCCTTGTCCCGTCGAGATTCCAGCGGGGATGTGTTCTGACCATCAGGTAGAGCCCCTTCTCAGGAACTTGCGTGACTACATCGGACTGCACACACCAGTTCGTAATGAAAATGGCGACATTGTTGACTTACAGCTTCAGTGGTGGAACGACGCATACGAGGGGATTCGTATTCAACCACCCGTCGTAGGACAAAGCATGATGGCCGCATACTTCGAGCCAGAAGGTGTCCTCGAAATCGTCGAGCAGGTCCTTGAGCAAGGAACCGTGAAACAAACCTTCGCAATCGGAGAGAACTCCGAAGACCGCTATCGGGCCCCCGAATTACTTGTTCGCATTGAAGTGACATGGATGCTGGTGGGTGATGCAATCGTAGAAATTGGATCCGACCTCAGCGAGATGACAGCTCTTGAGATGGAACTCATTGCACAACGAAAAGCCTTCACCGATGCCACTCGCCAAACACTTCTTGAAGCAGAGCGATCTCGCATCGCTCGAGACCTACATGACTCCATTATTCAAAATCTCTTTGCCATCAGCCTTTACTTGAAAACACGTGAGGACAAGAACTGGGCAATTGATTCACTCAATGACGTCATTAGCGAGATTCGCAGCACCATTTTTGACATCACTCCCGATTCACGTCCGCCATTGACAGAGTGCATTGAGAAAGTCTTTGACATGTTCAAAGGTGCCTGGCCCTCGCCACCTACCCTTCACGTGCACCTTGAACGAGAATTACCGGACGACCTCGTCGAAGATGTTGAGAATGTTCTTCGAGAAGCTCTCTCGAATGCTGCTCGCCATGCGAAAGCAACCAACGTTGAAGCATCTGTTCTCGTCACAACAGACACCATCTCTGTCACCGTGACTGACGATGGCATTGGTCCACAAGGCTCGAAGCGTCGTAAAGGTGGAACGTTGTCGCTTGCACATCGCGCAACGACCCACGGTGGGTCATTCGCACTGCAACCAGGACCCAATGGCGGTTCTGTCATGACGTGGGTCTGCCCCATCAGTTGATTCTGTTGCCCCATATGGAGATGCCAAAGGCCTAGGTACCGAGGTACCTCCACGGCGAGTACCCGGGTACTAAGCAACGAGTACGGAAGCATGGCAAATGCAACCTTAAAAATTGTTTGAGTGTCTGTATGGAAACAACACCAAACACCAGCCCATCCATCCGCCGCCACCTGGTCCGCCTGGGAATCTCACTGGCGACAGTGATCACAGCCGGATTCGGAGTTGTCACCGCAGCTTCGGGCGCAATGTTCACCGACACCGAGGACACCAGTATGGACGTCTCTTCAGGCTGGGTTGACATCACCGTCGGCGGCAAAGATCAGGTGGCACTGAGCAAGCTGAAGCCAGGAGACATTGTCTTTCACTCACTGAACCTGGCCAACGCCGGATCATTGGACTTCAAGTACGCCATCACTACTACTCGACCCAAAGACAGTGGAGCACCGTTGGTGGATGCCATTTTGGTTGAGACCTACAAGTTGGATGAAGGCACCAACTGCAATGCAGAGGAATACAAGAAAGGAACATCGATTGCACGCTCCAGTTCACTGACAGAACTGCATGTTGAAAATCAACTGATGGAACCTGCAAGCTCACACACAGTGTGCTTCCGATTCGAATTGCCCATGTCAACACCTAACGGTGTTGCCGGTAAGTCCTCAAAAGTCACCATGACGATTGCAGCAGAACAGGCCTAATGAACATTCGGCGCATCTTCTCTGCCTTCGTGGCAGCGTCAGCTACGGCGGCGGTCCTTGGCTCCCTTGTGGTAGCCGGGGCCACCGCCCAAGCGGCGCGTTCTGAGAAGATGCACCTGCACATCGTTGGTGGTTCGATGGAACCCACTATTCACATCGGCGACATCATAACGGTTGATCCGAAGCAAGTTGCCGAAGTGGGCGACATCATCACCTTTGAAGTGGATGACCACACCGTGACTCACCGAGTGACAAAGCGTTGGAAGTCGACTGACCCCCATGGAGTCGTACACACCATGTTTAAAACAAAGGGTGACGCCAATGCCACTGAAGATGCGTGGACACTCACTGATGGCCAGATTTACGGGACTGTTGTTTCCACCCCTGGCATTGTCATTGCTGCTGAGCCATTTGCAAATCACCCACTGTTGATCGCAATGCTGCTCATGCCGCTGTTGGCCTCAATCTTGATCACCGAGTTTTTAACAATGCGCAATGAAGTGCGCCAACTGCGCCATCACAAAGAATCTGAGTGCCCGGAGCGGGAATCGAACCCGCAAGAAGTTGCCTTCCGGGGGGTTTAAGCCCCCTGCGTCTGCCAGTTCCGCCATCCGGGCAGGAACGTATTTAGGCTACGCGCGAAGAAGGCTGCTCTGACCGAATGGTGCGACGGGAATTGCCAGAAATTTCGACCGTGAACTGCAACATAGTGCGCCACAGCAGTGTGCGAACACGATCGGCCTCTGGTGGCTCGAGTCGGTTGATGCACACGACGCCCTCGATCATGTCGCCAATCACTGCCGTAAAGGGACGATCGGACAAGCGCACAGCAACGACCCCTCCGACGCCATCGCGAGAGCGGCGAATGGTGCGGTTCACCCCGACGACACGCGGTGGACTGCGAAAGCCGGGAACAACCATTTCAAGTTCTGCTGAGCGTTGAGCAAGTACTCGCGCTGCTGCTGTGAACTTCATAGTTGCCGACTGGGTCATGGACACATACTGCCAGTGGGGTGTTGCACCTTTTCCAGCCCTGCCACTCCCGCGTCATAAGGTGTGCGTGTCGTGGATACAGAACTCAACCCTTTGCAACAAGCCGTCATTGATTCATTAGGTGTCCCCGTTGATTGGGAACCATTGCCCGCCGAAGTCATTCACGCGATCGAAGCACAGCTCACACAAGCTCTTGCGCCACTTGAGGGCAAGTTCACTGCCGAAGAACCTCTACGCATCAATAAGCATCACATCGCCACGGTGCATGGTTGCGAGAAGTACCACGTCCTGAATCGTGAGAGTCAGTTTGCGTGGAACATCAACACGGTGCGCGGCACCATCGCACACAAAGGCATTGAACTGTTGATGAATTGGCGCGGGCCCATCGTTCCTGCAGAGATTGTTGATGCTGCGATCATCAGCGTTTCTGAGAACCCCCGCCAAAGTGCGTCGGGGTTCATCAACACACTCTCCGAGCACGAATATGCCGAATTACGCGGCACGGTTCTTGCAGCAGTGACCAGTTTCATTGAATGCTTCCCACCCATCAAGCCACAGTGGCGCCCGATGGTCGAATACTCAGCGTCCTATTCGTTGTTCAACAACTCAGTTGTCTTTTCTTCACGCATGGACTTAGTTCTTGGTGGGCCAGGCAAGAAAGTTCTCATCGATCTCAAGACTGGTCGCCTCACTGCGACGCATCGTGACGACTTGCGTTTTTATGCTCTTGTCGAAACACTGCGCAGTCGCCAGGCGCCACGCCAGTTGGGCTCGTATTCCCTCGACTCTGCACGCCTCGACGAAGAAGACGTCACCGAAGGCTTGCTACAAGCTGCAGTACGTCGCACAGCAGCAGGCACTTTGCTGATTGCGGAACTTGCACTGAAAGAACGAACACCAGAACTTCGAGCTGGTGCTCAGTGCAGATGGTGCCCCATCAATGAAGAATGCGAAACAGGCATCAAGTACCTACGCCAGATCAACGGCGAAGACGAAGACGACTAGTCGCTGGGTGGTCGCACGTGTGGCGTCATCAACGCAAACGGCACACCAAGACCCACAGACCCACGCACAGTGCTGATGTATCGGCCCGGTTGTGTTGCCTTCTTCGGAGGCGAGGTGGTGTTCTCTCCGAGTTCTTCCGCCAAGTCAAAAAGATCGTCCACACTGGCAACCATGCCCCACAGAGATGCTCCGGGTTGCGTGATGTGCGGACCAGTGACCACCTCGATGATGGTGTTGTCTAATTTGTGAAACCGCTGCACAGCACCGTTAACCAATTGGCGCTCTCGACGAACTTCTAACCCCAGCGCAGCAGTAATTGCCTGCGTCGTGCGGTCGATGTCGTCTGTGTTCACCACTACGTGATCAAGGCCAATCACTTTCTGGCGGCCGATTTTCGACAACGAGGGACGTGGCTGAGTGCCGGATACGAGCGTGGTGCGAATGCCATCGATGTCTACGACATCATCACGGCCTATATCAATGGTCCAGCCGTGCAAACCAGGGGTCTCACCGGAAACAAGAATGTCGACATCAGCGAGGGGGCAAGTGAGTTCATCGAACGTGAGTCCGATGGCCTGCCAGGGAGTAAGCGCACCGCCAACGTGCAAAGCAACGAGGCGATTCATATGGGGAACGGACTAACCGCGACCCATGTTTGGACGCTTGCCGTGGTTGGCCTTTGAGCGGCGCATGCGCGCCTTGCGCTTCTTGGTCTTCTTCGACATAGGAGTCAAGGCTATCGGGCAAAATCCCGAGCCCCACAAGCCATTGGCATCTCTACTCGGCGGGGTACTACCCCTGTCGCCAGCGTGCGCGACCGTTGGAATACGGAACTCCAGAGGCATTCGTTGTGGCACAGACATAGCTTTTCGCATTGAAAGTACCTTTCGCTCCCTCAGGTGTGCAGTAGGCACCGGGGGTAATTGTCGGAATAGTTCCTGAACCACCAGACGGCTGCTGGGCCACCGTGGACTGTGGAACGGCCGGTGCCGGCGATGCCACAGGCGCCGTCGTGCCAACCGGGGCAGAGGAAGAGCCGCCCGTGGATGCTGCACCTGTGCTCTTGCCCGAACCCCAGGGAGCAATCGTTGTAGTTGCACACGACGATGTCAGCAGATTCTTGATGCGACCCCATTCGCTGGTGTCCATGCTGAGACCCCACTGTGCTTTCACAGCGACCCAGTTGGCGAGATACGTGCAGAGATACGCGGAGTTTTTCGGCAGCCAATTTGAAGGGTCCTTGTCGCTCTTCGATTGATTCTCAGAGTCCTTCACCGCAATGAGGGACCGTTCATCGCTGAGATCATTGGCGAACTGTTCGCGCTTCGAAGCTGACCACGAGTGAGCGCCAGAATCCCAAGCTTCCTTCAAAGCCACAACATGGTCGATATCAACATCTGACGGATACTCGTATCGCCGATTGTCATAGGGCGAGTACCAATCACCTGCGACGACCTTGCAGCCGTATGCATCAACTTGTGCCTTGGTGAGTGACTCTGCAATCAACACTTCTTCGCGCGTTGAACACCCATCGCCGTCAAGATCTGACCAGTGTTTGAACAATGAACGCTGATAACCGGTCTGCTGCTCTTTGGCTTGCGGGATGGTGGCAAGGACTGCAAGTGCCGTCTGGGAACCTGATGCGCCTTTCGATGGAATCGTTGTCGTCGATGCCGTTTGCTTCGAGCCCCATGGCGCCACTGTTGTTGTCTTGCAGGAAGTCGTCAATAACTTTCGAATGGCATTGCGCTCGACAACATCAACACTTAGTTTCCACTTGTTTTTGATTGCTACCCAGTCAGAAAGATATGTGCATCGATAACTCTTGCTTGGAGGCAACCATTGATGTGGTGCTCCAGCGTTCTTCTTTCGATTCATCTCAGCTGTCACAGCAATCAATGGGCGCGGATCATCCAGATCATTTGCGAATTGTTCACGCTTGGCAGCACTCCAGCTGGCGGCACCGGAAACCCAGGCTTCAGCAAGCGGAACCATGTGATCAATCTGAAGATTCGAAGTATTCGTGTGTCGAACACCGTCAAACAACGAAAGCCAATCGCCTTCAATGACTTGACATTTTGCAGCGTCTATCTGAGCTGGCGTCGATGACTCAGCAATCAGAACTTCACTGCGGGTATCGCAGCCGTCCTTATCCAAATCCGACCAATGGCGGAATCGGGCTCGCTTATCTTTTGTCCCCGTTGCAATTGGTGTGGCGACTTTGAGACGTGCAAGTACCGAAAGAGCAGTTGGCCAGGCTGCACTTCCCATTTCATTCACAATTGATGGTGCCTTCTTCGCAATGGGTGACACATCAGTGTGCGCACTAGATGCCGAGACACATCCAACAGACACCACCATTGCAATTGCAGGAAAAACAACCAATGTGCGCTGCAGTTTTTTGCTTAATTGTGAATTCATTGTCTTCTCCTACACAGGAACCATTGCCGGTTGGCCAGCAGGACCATCATTGTCGAAATTGATCAGATACTCATAACGTCGAGGCGATTCCGAAATCTGTCGTTTTGTCAGGATTCCGAGTTCCACCATCGCATTCAATCGATCCGTCAGGATGTTCCGAGCGACACCCAGACTTATCTGAATTTCGTCGTCTGTCGTCATGGCTCAACCAGACACATCTGCGATGTCAACTACCGATTCTTGTGGGGAGTGACCCACTTGGCACCCCAGGCAGCCAGAAGCTCAAAAGCCGGAAGAACGGCCTCACCCTTTTTCGTGAGGTGATACTCGTACCGTTTTGGTTTGCTGCTGTATTGGCGCTTTTCCACTACTTCGTTATCCACCAAAGTTGTCAGACGGTCAGTGAGGATGTTGCGCGCAATGGTGAGACCGTTCTGAATCTCTTCAAAACGATGTGACCCACCAGCGATAGAGACCACAACCAATGGGGTCCACCATTCGCCCACCACGCCCAAAGCATCGGCCAGGGGAAGATTCAAGTGGTCGAAGTTCTTGCGGATAGTCATGCATCACAACCATAGGTGTGAGGTGTGTCGCATTTAGGGAATTACGCCACTGGCATTTATCCAAATAGAGAAATGACTCTCTAGTCAATTAAGTACTTAAGTACTTCACAGGCTGTCTAGCTCAATGAAGATGCACTCACCCGGGCACACATCAGCCGCCAACACCACATCGGCCATATCTCGCTCAGTGACCTCAGCCAACGACCCCGACCCGCCTGGATCATTCAGAGGCTCGCCGCGTTCTGCAACGTACGCGATGCCGTCTTCCATCTGCACAAAGACGTCAGGGCAATGGTCAACACACAGTCCATCCCCCGTGCAGAGGTCTTGGTCAATCCATACGCGCACCCTTAGGACGGTACCTGCCCATGGGCTTTAGCCTGCACTGCATGACTTCTGCCACCCCACGTGCTCCCCGCCGTGACTCCATTCGCACCCGGGTGACCGGAGATGTCAACGACCCGTACTCCTGGCTCTTGGGCAAGGAAGACCCCGACACTCTCGCCTATCTCGAGGCAGAGAATTCCTGGGCCGACGAGTTCTTCGCAATGCAGTCCGACAAGGTCGAATCCATTTTTCAGGAGATCAAATCTCGTGTCAAAGAAGACGACTCCAGCTATCCCGTTCTTCATCGGGGCTGGTGGTACTCCTCTCGCACCGAAACTGGGAAGTCATACGCGATCCATTCACGAGGCCGGACAGCAGCTACCTCAAGCGAGAATGTGCTGCTCGATGAGAACGCTGAAGCTGCCGATGCCGAGTACTTCTCACTCAGTGCCTTTGATGTCTCCAACAATGGATTCTTGCTTGCTTGGTCGAGCGATATTGATGGCAGCGAGATGTACACCTTGCGAATTCGCGACCTCATTACAGGGGTAGAACTAACAGACGAGATCCCCAACACCACATGGGGTGGCACTGCGTGGTCTCAGAACGATGAGTGGCTTTTCTACGTCACTGCTGACGAAGCCATGCGCCCCGACAAGGTGTGGCGCCATCGCATCGGCACTGCTGCATCCGATGATGTTGTTGTTTTGGAAGAGCCCGATGAACGATTCTTTGTTGGAGTCGGCGCAAGTCGCTCGGGCGAGTGGATCATCATCGATTCTTCAAGCAAGACATCAAGCGAATGCTGGGTGGTGAACGCCGCACAACCCACGCTCCCACCGCAGTCAATTGCACCGCGCCGTGACGACGTGGAATACCAAGTTGACCACTGGGGTGACGTATTCGCCATCACGACCAACTTGAATGCAGTCGACTTTCAAGTGATGACAGCTCCGGTTGATCAACCCAGCGTGTGGTCGACACTGATTCAGCACATCGATGGTCAACGAATTACACAGTTTGATTGCTTTCATACGTTTGCGTTGATGCAGCGATGGATCGAAGGGCAACAAGTCATCTCCGTCGTGTCACCCGGTGGCCTCGCCACGAAAATTCATATTCTCAACGAACCCCATGAAGCCGAGATTGATGCGAATCCCGATTGGGATGCAGATGGAATCAGGCTGAGTTACCAATCATTGACTGCACCTAACACCACTGCGTGGTATTCGCTCGAAACACAACAACTGACACCACTAAAGCAAACGGAAGTTCTTGACACGGATCTGTCCCAATATGTTTCTGAACGTTTGTGGGCTACATCTGCTGACGGTACGAAAGTTCCCCTTGACATTGTTCGCCATGTGAACACTCCACTCGATGGAACCGCGCCTGCTGTTGTGTATGCATATGGCTCCTACGAGATCTCAACGCCGCCCTGGTTTTCCATCGCGAGATTGTCTCTCCTTGATCGCGGCTGGGTGTGGGCGTTGGCTCACCCACGTGGCGGCGGCGAGATGGGACGTCATTGGTACAACGACGGAAAACTTCTCAAGAAGCGCAACACATTTGTCGACACCATTGCCTGCGCAACCCACCTCGCTGATTCAGCAATCTGTGATGGAAACAAACTGGTCGTTCGTGGCGGCAGTGCCGGCGGTCTTCTTGTCGGTGCTTGCATCACTATGTCGCCCACACGATTTGCGGGCGCAATAGCTGAGGTGCCTTTCGTCGATGTAGTGAACACCATGAGTGACCCAACATTGCCCCTCACCATTACCGAGTGGGAAGAGTGGGGCGACCCACGTGAAGAACCATTTGCGTCCTACATCCTTAGTTACTCGCCCTACGACAACACTACGAAGGTGTCGTACCCCGCCCTGTATGTGACAGCCGGACTCAATGATCCGCGCGTGAGTTATCACGAACCAGCTAAGTGGGTTGCACGACTGCGCCATGAATCACCCGATACGCACGTGGTCTTCAAATGCGAGATGGGGGCTGGGCACGGTGGCCCTTCTGGTCGTTACGAACAATGGCGTGACGAAGCACGAACATTGTCGTTTGCCATTTTCAGCGTCTCGTAAATCGTTAGCTCAGAACTGCCGCGACGAAAAGTGATGCCATCAACGCAAGGTTGCGAGCAACGTCACGCATGGAAGGTGGTCGTTTGCTTTTGCTCCCGAAACACGCACACGGCACCGCAGACTTTGTGGCAATTTGTGCAAGCAAGAACGCTGTGAATATCAACAGCAACAACGTTGCTGCACCCAACACCTGAGGCGATGGTGCAAGCACAATCAATAGTGCACCGAGCAATAGTTCAAGAGGCGGCAACACCACAGCAACGATCGGCCACACACCTTGAGCGCGAGCGTCGAGCTTCCACTGCTTGTAATCGGTCACCTTTGCTGCACCTGCAAGTGCAATCAATACGCCGACAACACCGGCACACAGACGAGCAATCATGTGTCAGCCAGGATGTTCAGCGCTTACAACTTTGCCGCGGAAGAACACCATGGCATTTGCGACATTGTCTTCATGTCGCAACGAGTTGACGCGACCCACAACGAAATAATGATCGCCCACTTCGGTCTCTGAATCCAACGAACAATCGATTGTTGCAATCACACCAGGCAAAACCGGGCTACCTAAGGCCGATGGAGTCCAATCGACGCCATCAAACTTGTCGTCGCCTTCTTTCGCAAAGCGCCAGCAGAACTCTTCATGTTGGGCGCCCAGCACATTGACGCAGAAATTTCCTGACTCTGCGATTGATGCCCACGAGCGAGACTTTGTTCCAGGCAGGAAGCCAACCAATGGCGGCTCTAGTGAGACCGAGACAAAAGAGCCGATGGTGATGCCAAATGGCTTTCCCGACTTGTCGACGCCCGTTACCACGACCACTGAAGTGGGAACATGTCCGAGCACTGCGCGGAATTGGGCTGAATCAATCTCTGTGGTCACATGCCCACAGTAGACCACCTCGGTCACAGGAAGATTGTTGCGCCCTCACGTGCAACGAAAACCTCGGTGGCACCGCTTGCTTCACATGCCTTCACAGCATCGAGTTCATCATCAGTGCGATCGGGATCATGGTGATACAGAGCGAGACGACGAGCATTGCAAGCCATTGCGGTCGCAATTGCAAACTCTGCTGTGCAATGACCCCAGGTCTTCTTCGTTTCAAACTCACGAGCCGTGTATTGCGAATCATGAATCAGAAGATCAACACCTTGTGCCAATTCACGAACGCCCTCAGGAAGAGCAAAGGAACCGTCGTACGGCTGTTGATGGTCGGAAATGTAAGCGATGCTCGCTCCGCCAAATTCAATGCGATATCCAACGGTAGGTCCGATGTGCGGAACTAAACGGGACTTCACTGAATATCCATCAATCATGAAGTCATTGTCAGCGACATCATGGAAGTCGAACTTGCCGCGAAGGTCATGAAGTTCAACTGGAAAAGTTGGCTGGCGAATTGCATTCGATACCGAACGCATAAACGAGGTGCCATCTTCCTGTTGTGGGCCAAACAATTCAAGACGAGCACCGTCTTGAAGAATTGGTCCGAAGAATGGGAAACCTTGAATGTGATCCCAATGAAGATGCGTCACGAGTGCAACAGCATCCAGCGGGTCGGGAGTTCTCTCGGCATAGTCCGAACCGAAGTAGCGCAAGCCAGTACCCAAATCCAGAAGAAGTGGACGTTGACCTTCGGCTTCAACTGCGACACATGATGTATTGCCGCCGTACTTTGCAGTGGAGGGTCCGTGACATGGCGTTGAACCACGCACGCCGTAAAACGTCACTTTCATAACGACCTTGCCCCCATCACCCAAACGCTACGGAGGTCTTCTCCCGTTGTACACGTTTGTCTTAGTGACGCCTGTCGCAGACATCAGGACTACCGTTGACACATGGCTTACGAAATCTCCACCGGCACAGTTACTGCGAACGGCATTGACTTCACGTACCTCGAATGTGGAACTGGACCACTCGCCTTGTGCCTGCATGGCTTTCCTGATTCAGCCCATAGTTGGCGTCATCTTCTTCCCGAATTGGCACAGGCAGGTTTCCGTGCAGTCGCACCTTTCACCCGCGGCTATGCCCCCACTTCAATTGCTCCTGACGGCCTGTACCAAACAGGTGCGCTGTCCGCTGACGCCAATGCTCTTCACGCCGCACTTGGTGGAGACGGCGATGCCGTGATCATCGGCCATGACTGGGGCGCACCCAGTGTGTACGGAGCAGCAGCGAGCGAACCAGATCGTTGGAAGCGCGTTGTTGGAATGGCAGTTCCACCGGGACCTGCCATCGGTGCAGCCTTCGTTAACAACCTTGATCAGATCAAGCGGAGTTGGTACATGTTCTATTTCCAACACCCACTGTCTGACATCGTTGTTCCTTCAAACGACCTTGCATACATCGACATGTTGTGGCGCGACTGGTCGCCCAACCATGACGGCGCTGTGGACGCAGAGAACTGCAAGGCCTGCCTGCGCACACCTGAGAATCTCACCGCGGCCTTGGGCTATTACCGATGCAACATTGGTGCAGGGCCACGCGACGAAAAATACAATGCGATTCAAGCGGCAGGTGGTGGCGAACTACCGCAACCCACGCTGTACTTACATGGAGCCGACGACGGCTGCATCGGCCGCGAAGTTGCAGAATCGATGCGCACCTTGAGCCCATGGGCCACGTTGAAGATTGTTGAAGGGGCAGGTCACTTCCTGCAGCTCGAAAAGCCAGCAGAAGTCAACAAGCTGATTATTGACTGGGTTACGGCAAAGTAAACCGAGCACCCGAACGAAGAAGGAGACCTTCGTTCACTAACGCTTCAAGAAGTTTTGTTGCGCGGGCAACATCGTGTTCCAAACTCATCGCACGAACAATTGCCTTTTGTGTTGCCACGCCATCGTTCACTGCACGCATTGCTCGACCTCGAGCTTGGCGGTCCGACCCCTCAAACTTTGCTTGCGGCTTACTCGCACCAGCAGACAAAGGCGCAGGATCATCGCCCACCCCATGCCACTTGCATTGTTTCTTCACTGGGCATGCGGTGCACTGAGGAGAACGAACAGTGCAGTGACGTGCACCAAAGTCCATCATCACTTGGTTCCAGTCCCAGCCCAATCCCTCAGGAACGAGCTGATCTGCTAACTGCTGCAATGCACGAGCCTTGAGCGGCTCCCCTTCAAGTCGCGACAAAACACGCGACACGTTGACATCGACAACTGCAACGTCTTGGCGATGTGCAAACGCAAGAATCGCTCGCGCTGTGTATTGACCAATCCCTGGAAGTGCGAGAAGTTCATCCAAGGTTGATGGCATCACGCCGTCGAAATCGCGAGCAAGAACAATTGCGGTCTCACGCAAGTTGCGGCATCGGCGCGGATAGCCAAGCCCGGACCACAATGCAAGCGCATCGCCGAGCGACGCGTTTGCCATGTGTCCGGGCGTGGGAAATTCTGCAATGAAGTTCTCGTACTTCGGAAGCACGCGAGCAACAGAGGTCTGTTGCAACATGACCTCGCTCACGAGGACATGCCATGCACTGTTGGTGCGCCGCCACGGCAAATCACGCAGTGATCCGCTGCCCCATTCAATGAGGCCCGTGGCGATGCGGTCGTGGCGGCTTACTCGCCCCACACTTCCGTTCCGTCGTATGGACGGCGACGCTCTGGCGCGAACTCACGCTTCCACACCATGACGCGACGACGGAAGTAACACACTTCTTTGCCGTCCTGGTTGAAGCCTTTTGTCTCAACAAGAACTGTTCCGCGATCGTTCTTCGACTTGCTCTCATTGATTTCAAGAACGCGAGTCTCTGCATGAATGGTGTCGCCATGGAACGTTGGGAACTTGTGCTGCAGTGTTTCCACTTCCAAGTTCGCAATGGCTGCGCCACTGACGTCGGGCACGCTCATGCCCAAGACAAGTGAGTACACCAAGTTGCCAACAACAACGTTGCGACCCTGAACACTTTCCTTAGCGAACCAATCATTGGTGTGCAGTGGGTGATGGTTCATGGTGATCATGCAAAAGAGATGGTCGTCATACTCCGTGATTGTTTTTCCAGGCCAGTGACGAAATACGTCGCCGGGAACAAAGTCTTCGAGATAACGGCCAAAGGGGCGCTCATGTGTTGTCATGAGAGCAAACGCTAGTGGGGACGAGGCGAGCCATCCGTATCGTCACCTTCAAACTCGAGGTCGCCTGGTTCAAAAGCAGGCATCGGGAACTGCCCCGTTCTGTCTTTCGGGGCGTATCTCTCCACCCAATCCACCGTGCTGAGACCGCGTTCGGTCTGCGACTGTGCCAGTCGAGAGATTGGTTGCAACCGGTGTTTGCGGTCGATAGCAAACGGCCCGACTCGTAATGACAGGTAGCAAACCCACCCAACGACGATGGGCAACCAATACTGAGCAACGCGATACGAAAGAACTCCGACGGTTGCAGTGCGTCGCGCCAGACCAAAGCCGACAAGAGATGGAATGTAGATGCCTTCCACCAAACCGAGACCACCTGGCGTAATGGGCACAACAGAAAACACATTTGCGATGCCGAAGGCAACGATGAGTCCGTCAAACCCCACATCGCCGCCGAATGCACGCAAGAACACCCACAGAGAAAACGCATCTAGCAACCAGTTCACTGTCGCCCATCCCAGAACTCTGCGCAACAACTTCTTATCGAGAATCAAGCCCTCAATTCGAGAACCGAGATGAGCCAAAACTTCAGCTGCATGTTGCTCATCAAAACGGAAACGACGTGCAATCGCGCGAACGATTCGCTCTGATCGACCCTGACCTTCGAGCAGTCCGAAGATGAGGAATGCAGCAAAGGCCATGAAGATGACACCGACGATTGCTGCAGTTCCATATGCGGCGTTGACGCCACGGAATGGAATCGAGATGATGAGACCAAACCACAAAATGAGATTGAGAACTACTGCAGAGCCGATACCTGCTGTTGCCAACGCGAATGCAGCGTCAGGCCCAGGGATGCCGCACATTGTGATGAGTCGATAACCAAGAGCAGAACTCGCTGCGCTTCCACCGGGAACAATGTTTCCCAAAGCCTTTGTGCTGAGTTGGATTCGAAAAAGTCGGCCGCGGCTAATTCTCTCGCCTTGGTCTCCGAGAGCTGCACGCGTCAACAAAGAATATGCAAAGAGCGAGAAACCTTGCAGCCCGATACCCACCAATAAGAGGTACGGATTAATCGTGTTCAGGTCTCTCACTGCCTGACGAAAACCAGGGATGAGAGGGAGCACAAAGAAGTAGACAACCACAGCAACTGCAAGAATCTGCAGAGTGCGGCGGAAGGTCTTTGGCTTCTTCTGCTCGTTATTCATTCCCACCATCGTGACCGACAAACCCCTATCGAACGGGGAATGCCTCTACAAGTCCAGCCACCATTGACCGCAACTGGGCGCCATACAAAGCATCTGTTTTTCCACAATGCACGATAACGAGGTCACGACGAGGCGAAACCCACAGAATTTGTCCTTCATACCCGTGAGCCATGATCGAATCTTCATCATCGGGCCACACCCACCACTGCGCGCCGTAATCCATCAACATGTCGGGATCATGAGCAACGACACGACCGGCGTATTCCACCCACCCTTCTGGCAGAAGTCGCTTTCCATTCCACACACCATCGTTGAGATACAGGTATCCGAAGCGAGCGAAGTCTCGCGCTGTTGCGTACACAAAAGATGAACCAACAAAAGTTCCTGCATCGTCGAACTTTGCGATTGCTGAATTCATTCCAATCTCGTCAAAGAGACGAGTCTGCATGAATGATTTGAAGAGCTGATGTGAACCAGTTGGTTCATTCAATGCATTAGCCAACACTCGGGCAATGATGTTTGTCGTGCCAGAGGAATACAACCATTGTGTCCCTGGAGCATGCAGTAACGGTTTTGAGGCTGCGTAACTTGCATGGTCACCCGTGAACTCTGATTCTGCAAACAACATCTCGATGACATCAGAGACCGAGCCATCGACATAATCCTCGATCCATGACAAACCACTGCGCATGGTCAACAAGTCATCGAGGGTGATGTCACGACGTCCGTCTGATTCCCATTGCGGAAGAAGATGAGAATCGGAGATGTTCAACAATCCGTCTTTCACGGCCATGCCGACGAGAGCCTGGGTCATGCTCTTTGCCATTGACCACGAGATCAGAGTGGAGTCCTGGTTGATTCCTTCGCCATAGAACTCATGAACAACCTGCCCGCCATGCACTACAAGCAGTGCATGGGTCGCCCCTTCTTCTGATGGGCGCTCCTCAATCAGACGGCATGCCTCACGCAGTGCGGGCTCATGAACACCCTCGCCCACCGAGCCCTGTGGCCAGTCGGTGGTCGGAAATGGTCTAGCACTCATCCCTCAACACTAGGCGTGACCAATAACCGCCCACCAGCGAGCCCTTTCTCAGCATGGAAGTGCCCGCGAGTATGCGAATCGGGACACAGAATCACTAGCGTTTTCGCCTATGAGCACAGCGCCCGACCTTCAGACCGCCGCATCGGTCATCAACACAGCCCGCGCAATGGTGGACACCGCCATTGCGACACTGATTGCAAAAGGTGGGCCCGACGCGAATCAGACCCTTGCCTACGACATTGCGCACGTTGCAGCTGCCGTTGAAACCTCTCGCGGCCTCCTTGCTTACGGCGCAAAGGGCACAGTCGAAGGAAACATCACATGTGCTTTCACCGCCGACATGGTGCATGACTTCATTTCTCGCCTCATCGGTCGAGAGAAGTTGTGGGGCGTTGATCCTTCCGGTCTTTCCAGCACACACGATTTCGTGCAGACGTATCGCGACCCAGCATTCCTCGCATCACTTGCCGACCAGCAAGGCCCTCGTCACTTAGGTGACGAATTCGAAATGGTGCAAGACACATTCCGTTCATTCGGTGCCAAGGTGATTGCACCAAAGGCGGAGCACGTGCACCGCCACAACAGTGACGTTCCTGAAGAGGTCATCGCAGGTCTTGCAGAGATCGGTGCATTCGGACTCAGTGTTCCAGTGGAATACGACGGCTTCTCTGAAGGCGGCGAAGGCGAATACATGGCATCGGTGATTGCAACTGAGGAACTCACACGCGCATCACTTGGTATTGGTGGCTCGCTCATCACACGCCCAGAAATTCTCACTCGCGCACTCGTGAAGGGTGGCACGGAAGAGCAGAAGCACGAATGGTTGCCAAAGCTCGCCAGCGCAGAAGTGATGGCCGCAGTTGCAGTGACCGAGCCCGACTACGGCTCTGACGTTGCAAACTTGAAGACAACAGCAGTGGAAGCACCTGGTCCTAACGGTGAAGCCGGGTGGCTCATCAATGGTGTGAAGACATGGTGCACATTCGGCGCTCGCGCAAACGTGCTCATGCTTCTTGCTCGTACAGATCCAGATCGTTCAAAGACTCACCGCGGCTTGTCACTGTTCATCGTGCCAAAGCCCATCGGCGATGCACACGGTTTCATGTTCACTCAAGACGGTGGCGGAAAGATGGAAGGTCGTCCCATCGACACCATCGGTTACCGCGGAATGCACAGCTACGAAATCGCAATCGAAAACTGGTGGGTTCCTGAAACAAACCTCATCGGTGGCCGCGATGGCTTGGGCAAGGGTTTCTACTTGCAGATGGCTGGCTTCGAGAATGGACGTTTGCAAACAGCTGCTCGCGCCGTCGGTTTGATGCAAGCCGCATATGAAGCAGCTTTCGATTACGCACAAAACCGCACAGTGTTTGGTCAGCCCATTAGCGAATACGAACTCACCCAGGTGAAGTTGGGTCGCATGGCTGTCATCACCCAAGCATCACGACAGTTCTCATATGCAGTAGCTGAGATGATGGGCCGTGGCGAGGGTGCAATGGAAGCCAGCATGGTGAAGGCGTATGTCTGTCGAGCAGCCGAATGGGTTGCTCGCGAGGCACTCCAGATTCACGGCGGCTTCGGTTATGCCGAGGAATACTCTGTGAGCCGTCTCTACGTCGACGCTCGTGTGTTGTCCATCTTTGAAGGAGCAGATGAGACTCTGTGCCTCAAGGTGATCGCAAAGAACCTCTGCGAAGCAGCAAAGAAGTAACTGCTAGAGCAAATCCAGCAATGAACTGATTCGCCGACAGTCCACAAGGTCTGCGGCATCGTTGAACGGGTCCACCAACACCGGAATCAATCCGGCAGCGGTGGACCCTTCTACGTCCATGGTCACCGAATCACCCACATAAGCAATTCGTGATCGATCAATGCCTTCAAAGAATGGCAGTGCGTGTTCAAAAATCTTTGGGTCAGGTTTTGCAACCCCCACAACATCGCTATCGATGATGCAACGAACACTCGCGAGTGCACCGTCCCCTACCTGACAAATTGCGCTGCGTTGCAGAATCTCAGCAATCTGTCCGGATGCATTACTCACGACACCAATAGGAACATTGCGCTCGTTCAGAACTCGCAGTGCCTCTACAGATCCCACCAACGGAGCACGCCATAAATGAGCATGTCGTGTTCGTTGCAATACAAAGGCGGCTGCATCCACTTCGTGATCGGGCACTCCGGCAAATGCCACGTAGGCACGGTTGTAGTCGTCCCAATCGGATTCGCCTCCTCCAGCACGTGACTTGGCCGCCATCGCCCCATAATGCGCACGCACATATAACGAATGATCCGAGCCAGCCCCGTAATAGGCCAAAGTGGGCGCCAGGACTGCTGGGTCAGGGATGAGGAAGACTCCCCCAGCGTCGAACAGAATCGCGTCGTACTCGGCTTTCACTTGCGCAACCGTAACCCCTACGCTTGACCCATGCGCCCCGCTCGTGACTTTTTCAAACCCCTTGCCGCCGGAGCTCCGACTCCCGTCCAGGAAATCCCTTTCAAGCCAAGTCGTGTTATTCACTTCTTCCCGCCACACAACGAAAAGATGGTGGCCAAGCTTCCTGAGACCATCCCAAATGTCGACATCATCCTGGGCAACTTGGAAGATGCAATCCCGATGGCCGACAAAGAAGCTGCTCGTGCAGGCCTCATCAAGGTCGCAAATGAACTCGACTTTGGCGACACACAGTTGTGGACACGCGTCAACAGCCTTGACTCACCGTGGTTCCTCGACGACCTCATCGAAATCGTGACAAAGGCCGGCGACAAGTTCGACGTCATCATGATTCCAAAGGTCGAAGGTCCAGAAGACATTCACTACGTCGACCGCTTGCTTGCACAACTTGAAGCACGCGCCGGTTTGAAGAAGCCTCTTCTGCTTCACGCAATTCTCGAAACAGCACGTGGCGTTGCCAACGTGGAAGAGATTTGTGCAGCATCGCCTCGCATGCAGGGCATCAGCCTCGGACCAGCAGACCTTGCTGCAAACCGTCGCATGAAGACAACCCGTGTTGGTGGCGGACACCCCGACTACATCGTGCGTCAAGACCCCACCGGTGATGACTACCAAGGTGCACGCACCACATACCAGCAAGATCTCTGGCATTACACAATGGCTCGCATGGTCGATGCCTGCGTGATGAACGGCGTGTTGCCGTTCTATGGCCCATTCGGTGACATCAAGGATGTTGTTGCATGCGAGGATCAGTTCCGCAACGCATACCTTCTCGGTTGCGTTGGTGCATGGAGCTTGCACCCCGTGCAGATCGACATTGCAAAGCGCGTGTTCAGCCCACGTCCAGAAGACGTGAAGCAAGCACAGCGCGTCATTGATGCAATGGGTGACGGCACCGGAGCCATCATGCTGGACGGCAAGATGGAAGACGACGCATCAGTGAAGCAGTGCAAAGTTGTTGTTGAACTTGCACGCCAACTTGCTGCACGCGACCCAGAACTCACCGCCGCCTACGGCTTTTAATTTTCACTTCAACGAAAGATCATCATGAGCTCACTTCGCCCACGCCGTTCTGCCCTCTACATGCCAGCCGCTAATGAGCGTGCTTTGGAGAAGGCAAAGGGAATTTCAACCGACGCCATCATCTTCGACCTTGAAGATGCTGTGTCACCAGATTCAAAAGACATCGCACGAGCACAGGCTGTTGCTGCTGTGAACTCTGGCGAATATGGCAAGCGTGAACTCACGATTCGTTGCAATGCACTTGCAACTCCATGGGGCCATGCAGATGTGACAGCTGCAGCAAAGGCATGTGTTTCTGCAGTCGTGATTCCCAAGATCAACTCCGTGGCCGAAGTCAACGAAGTGTCTGCCGCACTTGATGCTGCGGGCGCACCGAAGGAAATGATGATCTGGGCGATGATCGAAACTCCGACAGCCATCTTTGACTGCCGCGAGATTGCATCTCATCCACGCGTTCCGGTCCTCATCATGGGCACCAACGACTTGGCAAAGGAACTGCGCGCTGCTCAGGTTCCTGGCCGTGCACCGCTTTACCCAAGCCTGCACATGGCGTTGTTGGCAGCACGTGAGGCTGGCAAGACAATCCTCGACGGTGTGTACAACGACATCAAGAACGCCGATGGTTTCCGCGATGAATGCGTGCAGGGCCTGCAGATGGGATTTGACGGCAAGACCCTCATTCACCCAGACCAAGTCGGTATCGCAAACGATGTGTGGTCACCGACTGAGGCTGAAGTTGCTCACGCTCGTGAAGTCATTGCTGCGTTCGACGAAGCACTTGCTGCCGGCAAGGGCGTTGTTCAACTGAACGGCCGCATGATTGAAAACCTGCACGTTGATAACGCACGTCGCGCCATCGCTATTGCAGAAGCAATCGCCGAACTCGCCTAATTTCAATTGAGCGCCACTATGCGCGCCCAAAGTAAAATGAGCCCATTGATTAACAGTTCTGGTTGATATTTTCTGCCTAATCTAATTCCATGTTGATTAATGGCTTTGAAATTGGACCAAGAAAAAACTTAATCTTTGCAGATTTGTCGGAAGCCAATCTTTCAGGCGCGAATCTTGCGGAGTCGAATTTAACCTCCGCATTTCTCTTCAACATAAATCTCGCTGGAGCAAATTTGTCGCACGCTCATTTGTCGGGCGCAAGAATGGTAGGTGCAGATCTACAACGAGCGAATCTTGCATTTGCACAAATGATCGGAACTTCATTGTTCAGCGCAAATCTGGAGCGAGCTGATTTGACCGGTGCAAATCTTGTGGGAGCGTTCCTTTTTGACGCAAAACTAGGTTCTTCAAAATTGTCAGGCGCAAATTTGACCGGTGCAAATCTGATGTCAGCCGACTTGTCAAATGCTGACCTTTCTGGCGCGAATTTGGTCGGGGCGGACTTGGACGGTGCAAATTTAATTGGCGCGAACATTGATGGAGCAAATCTTTTTGGCGCGAACATCTCAAATGCAACCATGCCCGATGGCTCAGTGGTTCCTGATGCCACCGTCTACATCGTTGCCTAGACGAAATCTGCAGAAGCAATCGCCGAACTTGGCTGATTGCACCTAGCCAGTTATAACTAAAGCTAGCTACAGCTGGGCGCGGAAGAGCGCGAGAGTGCGCTCCCAAGCAGTCTTCGAGACCGCGGCGTCGTACACCTCTGCACGTGTGTCGTTGAAGAATGCATGATGCGTGCCGGGATACACATGGAACGTGGCGTCCTTACCCAATGCGCGTAGTTCAGCTTCGGTTGCCTTGATGGCTTCAGTGGCCGCAGTGCCACGATCGTTTTCTGCGTAGTGACCTTCCACGACTGCAGTGAGTGCTTCCCAGTTGATTGGTGTATCCGGGCGCATACCGCCGTAGAACGGTGCAGCCGCAGCGACAGCATCAGGGCGCTGACACGCAACCATGAGCGTAAGTCCGCCGCCCATACAGAATCCAGTGACACCAACTTTTGTGTTACCGGTTCGCTGTTGCAATAAATCAATCGCGCCACTGAGGTCTTTGCCCGCTGTTGCAAGATTCATGCTCATCAACAACTTCCCCGCACTGTCGGGTTCTGTGGTCACTTCGCCGTGATACAGGTCTGGCGCCAACGCGGTGAAACCCTCTGCCGCAAAACGATCAACAATGTCTTTGATGTGATCATTGAGACCCCACCACTCTTGAATGACAACAACACCGGGACCGCCACTTCCGGCGATGTAGCCAGCACACGTGCCGCCATTGCTCTTGAATTCGACCATCTCGCCCATCAGTAACCACCGCCGAGCTTGCTGTGGTCCCACGTGACCACGCGCTCGACATCGATAGCGATACCGATGCGCTTTTCTGCTTGCTTACGAATGAAGCCCATTGCAGCTTCACTTGCTGCGTCAGGGCCGTTGTACTTCACTGCAACCGCTGCACCAATGCGCACGATCTCGTCGTAGTCCTCAATCAGGCGTGCACTGCCAACAATTTCTGCACCCTTTAGTTCGGAGTAGCTGTCGCCCGTCTCCACAAGACCGGTGATCTTGCTATCACGACGAATGTTGGCAACCTTCTGGCTCTTGCCGAAGGTCCAGAATGTGGGCTTGCCGTCCACCATCACGTACCACATCGCCACCAAATGAGGATGGCCACTGGGGTTAATGGTGGCGATATTGAGGATCTGACCGGTCTCGAGATATGCCGCCAATTCGTCGGCGGTCATTTCGATTTTGCTGCGCTTAGAAGCCATGCCCACAACCTAGACCCCTTGCCCCATAAGGCAGGCAGTGGACTCTTGTCCCGAAGTATCACCTTTCACATCAGCCAAGGGGTTCGCACTCACCACCCTCAGCAACTAGCGTTGACCCCGTGGCAAGCGCATCTCTCCCCAATCCCAGCCTCGACATCACCCTCACCCCACTTGCGGGCGAGGCGAAGACACTTCGTCAATGGCTCACCACTTTCCACCTCGGCTCTGTTGTGCTCGACCCATACACCAATGAGAGCTCATGGATTCTTGAGACCGCTGTCCGCATTATGCGCCAGTACTCAGGTGCAGCCATTCGCATGAACTTCCTCATCACGTGTGAAGCAGAAGACGCTCGCGCATTCCTCGGCCCATACGCCGACGAGTTCATCGTGTTCTGTGATCCCACACGTTCAGCAGTGAAGGCGATCGGTCTCACCGAACTTCCTGCATTTCTTGTGATTCAGGCAGACGGCTCTGTCCCGGCAGTCGCTCAAGGGTGGACTGCTGGCGATTGGAAAGAAGTCGCAGCAAAGATTGCCACGCTTACCGCATGGTCGAAGCCCAGCATTCCTGCATCGGGTGATCCGGGAGCATTCCGCGGCACCCCTGCGCTTGTCTAATCGACTCGCACCAACTGGCCTTCCCGTTGAAGAGGCCATCGCACCTCTTCGCGAT
>WLGW01000109.1 GCA_009703055.1 Actinomycetota bacterium | reverse complement strand
CGGGTTGACTGTGGCATGAAGATTCTTGTTACTGGCGCCTCTGGGCTCATTGGCCGCGCGCTCACCACCGAACTCAAGGCCCAAGGCCACACCGTGGTGGCTGCTGTTCGCCGCGAGCCACGCCGGAACGATGAGGTGCAGTGGGATCCCAAGAACTCAGTCATGAGTCCATCTGCCTTCGACGGCGTTGACGCTGTTGTGCACCTTGCTGGCGCTGGCATTGGCGACAAGCGCTGGACGAAGGAATACAAGATGGAAATCTTGGAGAGCCGTACGTTGGGCACCGCGCTTCTTGCCAACACCATGGCAGCACTCGAGACCAAGCCAAAAGTATTTCTCTCCGGCTCTGCGATCGGTATCTACGGCGCAAGCGATGACGACATCTTGGAAGAGACCTCCGCCGACGGAGAAGGCTTCCTTGCAGACGTGTGCTGCGCATGGGAAGACGCAGCAGCGCCAGCATCCGCTGCAGGAATTCGTACCGTGTTTTTGCGCACCGGCATTGTTCTGTCCACACAGGGTGGCGCGTTGAAGAAGCAACTGCCACTGTTCAAGCTTGGTCTTGGTGGCAAGTTCGGAAACGGCAAGCAGTGGCAGAGCTGGATCAGCATCACCGATGAAGTGAATGCAATCATCCATCTCCTCACCTCTCAGCTCTCAGGCCCCGTCAACCTCACCGCGCCAGAACCAGTAACAAATGCGGAGTTCACCAAAGTGCTTGCATCAACGCTTTCACGTCCGGCACTGTTCCCCATTCCACCATTTGGTCCAAAACTGTTGTTGGGTGGCGAACTCGCCGATGCACTTCTCTTCACCGGACAACGCGTCATTCCGAGCGCCCTCACTCGTGACGGCTTTGTGTTCTCGCATCAAACACTTGATGTCGCACTTCGTGCTCTACTGAAGAAGTGACAAACACTCCCCTTCCTACACACTGCGACGTTGTCATCGTCGGTGCCGGGCTTGCAGGTCTTGTTGCCGCACGAGTTCTTGAACAAAACGGCATCGCACCACTCTTGCTCGAAGCATCAGACGGAGTCGGTGGTCGCGTGCGCAGCGACATTGTTGACGGCTTCATTCTTGATCGCGGTTTCCAAGTTCTTCTCACTGGCTATCCCGAGGTCAAAAACAACCTTGATGTTGATGCGCTAGATCTTCGGGCTTTTGAACCCGGTGCCAATGTGTGGCGCGAAGGGAAATCACACATCGTGGGCGACCCATTCCGTCGACCACTGACGTTGGTCAGCACCACGTTTGCCCCCATCGGCACTGTGTGGGACAAAGCGCGCATTGCACTGATGCGCACAAAGTTGAAGCGGTCCGATCCGAAGCAATTGCTGCGTGGTCAAGACATACCCACTGCGACTGCACTGCGAGCAATGGGGTTTTCCTCCAAGATGATTGAGCGATTCTTTCGTCCGCTTGTTGGCGGCATTCAACTTGATCCAAGTCTCTCCACATCGCGTCGCATGTTTGATGTCATCTTCCGCACACTTGCAAATGGAGACTCCGTTGTTCCTGCACGTGGCATGGGGCAAATCTCAGAACAACTGGCATCGTCGCTCAAGACCACATCACTGCATCTCAATACGCCTGTGACCGCGGTGTCCTCCGGTTCGGTCACATTGGCAAGTGGGCAGAGCATCACTGCGAAAGCAATCATCGTTGCCACCGAAGGCCCTGTCGCAGCGAAGCTCCTTGGCTTGCCTCCTGTTGAGTCACGCTCTGCTGGTTGCGTGTATTTCGCTGCACCAAAACCACCCGTCGACGGTGCATACGTGATTCTTGATGGGCACGGTCAAGGGCCTGTTCTCAACGTTGCAGTGATGTCACTTGTGTCCCCCCATTACGCACCTGCAGGTCAACACCTCATCGCCGCTGCTTTGCCTGGCGTGATCGATGGCGACTTAGAAGATCTTGCTCGTACGCAATTGCGCAGTTGGTGGGGTTCCCAAGTGGACTCATGGACACATCTGCGCACGTACAAGATTCCTCATGGTCAACCAGGCCAAGATGCACCTTTTTCACCAAAAAAGAAGGTGTCGCTCGGCGATGGGCTCTATGTGTGCGGCGACCACCGAGACACAGGGTCCACACAAGGAGCCATGTACTCGGGTCGTCGCTGTGCGGAATTGGTTGCCCAGCAGGTCAGACTGTCCGTATGAGTTCTTCTGACCCATCCAAAATCGTTTCTCGCTCTGTAGTTGTTCCTGCTCCGGCAGCAGACATCTTCAATCTTCTGGCAGACCCACGACGTCATCATGAGATTGATGGGTCAGGTTCCGTTCAAGCAGCAGAGCTTGATGCACCAGAACGCCTTTCGCTCAACACAAAGTTCGGTATGAAGATGAAGATTCTTGTTCCGTACAAGATGATGAACACTGTGGTGGAGTTCGAAGAAGGCTCACGCATTGGCTGGCGCCACATTGGCGGACACGTGTGGCGTTACATCCTTGAACCAGTTGATGGCGGCACGAAGGTGACTGAACAGTTCGACATGAACACCAGCAAGAGCCAGTTAGGCCTCAAGATCATGAACGCGCCAAGCAACAACGCAAAGTCAATTGAAAAGACTCTTGCGAACTTGGTGCGCGTCTTTACGAAGTAGTTATCGAATGTGCTGCGAGACAGCACGACGCAGATACCGGCCACGACCGGCTGCACCAAAGAACTGACCATCGTCAACGATGACTTCGCCATGTGACAACACGGTGCGTACTTTGCCCGTGATGTTCATGCCTTCATATGCCGAGTGATCCAGATTCATGTGATGCGTCGCTTGACTCAATGTTTGCTTCGCTGTTGGGTCGTACACAACAACATCGGCATCAAGACCTTCACGAATTGCACCCTTTTGTGGAAGACCAAAAAGACGCGCTGGAGCAGTCGCGCACACTTCCACCCATCGCTCTTCGCTGATGTGGCCAGCAACAACGCCCTGATACACAAGATCCATGCGGTGCTCTACTCCACCGATGCCGTTCGGCACCACGTTGAATGATTCACCATTTGCCAACTTCTGTTCACGCAAACAGAACGGGCAGTGGTCAGTGCTTACGACAGCCAACTGATCAACGCGCAGACCTTCCCAGAGGTCGGCTTGATGATGATCGTGCTTCGAGCGCAGCGGCGTCGAGCAAATGTATGCGGCACCATTGGGCCATCCTTGACCGAGGTGATCTTCCAACGACAAGTGCAAATACTGCGGGCATGTCTCAGCGAAAATGTTTGTGCCGCGCGAACGCGCTTCCACCACTTCACGTAATGCATGAGAGCTCGAGAGATGCACGATGTACAACGGCGCATTCCCTGCAACGCGCGCGAGAACTCCAGCGCGATGCACTGCCTCTGCTTCAAGTTCTGGTGGACGTGTGCGTGAATGAAAATCTGGCGTGATGTTTCCCGCAGCGATTGCTTGTTCCACCAACACGTCAATGGCCAAGCCAT
>WLGW01000108.1 GCA_009703055.1 Actinomycetota bacterium | reverse complement strand
CATCATCCACATTGCACGCACGTAGTCACCTGCGTAACCCCAGTCGCGCTTTGCATCAAGGTTGCCCATGACCAATTCTTTTTCCACGCCCAACTTGATGCGAGCAGCGGTATTCGAAATCTTACGAGTGACGAACTCGAGACCACGACGAGGACCTTCATGGTTAAACAAAATGCCTGAGCAGGCATAGATGCCGTAGCTCTCGCGGTAGTTCACCGTGATGTCGTGCCCGAACACCTTTGCGCAACCGTAAGGAGACCGTGGGTGGAATGGGGTGAGTTCGCTCTGAGGGACTTCACGAACCTTGCCAAACATCTCGGAAGATGAAGCTTGGTAGAAGCGAATGGGGTTGTTCTGCGTGCCGCCGACCATGCGAATGGCTTCAAGCATGCGCAACACACCAAGACCAGTGATGTTGGAGGTGAGTTCCGCTTGACCAAATGAGATTGCCACGAAGGAAATTGCACCCAGGTTGTAGACCTCATCAGGCTGGACGTACTCCAAGGCTGATACCAAACTGGTCAAATCAGCAAGGTCGCCAGGCACAAGTTCCACATATGGGAACTCGTCGCGAATCTGCAGTGCCCTGGGGTTGTTCTGCCCCTTGAGCATGCCAAAGACTTCATAGCCTTTGCTGTGTAGGAATTCGGCTAAATGTTGGCCGTCTTGACCTGTGATTCCGGTGATGAAAGCGCGTGGCATCGGAAAGACCTCTTACTGGGTGAATGGACCTGTTGACTGTACCTTGCCCCCCGACTCAACGGGGTGAACCTCTGAATCCCCAAGCCCCTACGCTTACAGAATGATCTTGGTTCTGGCAGGCGGCGTCGGTGCAGCGCGATTTCTTGCCGGCCTCACACAGGCTGTCGATTCGTCTCAGATTGTGACCATTGTCAATACCGGCGATGACACAGAACTTCATGGTCTTTCGATTTCACCCGACATCGACACCGTGACATACACCGTTGCCCAAGCGATTGACCCTGACCGTGGATGGGGATTGCGTAACGAAACATGGCGAGCCATGGAGTCACTTGAACGGTTTGAATCTGTGCGCCCCGAAGGGTCTAGTGCAGCGCCGCGATGGTTCAATCTTGGCGACACTGACTTGGCGACACACTTTTACCGCACTGCACGCCTTCGAGAAGGAGCCACGCTCGCTCAGGTCACCGATGAAATACGCCGTGCATTTGGCATTTCTTTTCCGATTCTTCCGATGTCGAACCAATCTGTTCGCACCATGGTGCATCTCGCAGACGGTCCTGTGTCGTTCCAGGAGTATTTCGTGAAGCTCCGTCACTCAGTTCCCGTCACCAGCGTCGAATTCATCGGAACAGATACAGCAACTTTTGTTGACCACGATCTCATCCGCACTGCCAACACCATTGTGATTGCCCCATCAAACCCGATTGTTTCCATTGGTCCCATTCGTGCCGTACAAGGCGTTGAAGAGTCACTGCGTGCACGACGAGACGACATTGTTGCTGTCTCTCCTATCGTCGCTGGCGCTGCTCTCAAAGGCCCCGCTGATCGCATGCTGACAGAACTCGGACATGAGCCAACAGTGGTAGGTGTTGCGCGCATGTACGCACCAATTGCTGCAACTCTTGTGATTGACGAACAAGATGCTCATTTGGCTGACACAGTCGAACGTGAAGGCATGCGCTGTGTTGTGACAGACACAATCATGTCCAAACCTGGCGTCGCAGCGTCACTGGCCCGAACAACGGTGCAGTCAACACCACAACAAGGAGGCATCACATGGCCCGCTTAATGGCATGGAGCGTCGAAGGTATCGGCGAGATAACACCAGGAATGCAAATTGGTGATGTCATCGTTGAAGCATGTGCCGGTGAGCCAAATGGCCCACTGCGTGACAATGATGTTCTTGTCGTCACACAGAAGATCATTTCCAAAGCCGAGAATCGCCTTGTCGCAATTGACGCTGATGACCCGGTGTCGCACAAGAAACTTGTTGAAGATGAAGCAGTGCGTATTGTGCGTCGACGTGGCGATCTCATCATCACTGAGACAAAGCATGGTTTCGTGTGCGCAAATAGCGGCATTGACCTCTCGAACGTCGAACGCGGATACGCCGCACTCCTTCCGCTTGATAGCGACAGATCCGCTCGTCGCATCCGAGACATCGTGAAAGCAAAACTGGGCGTCAATGTCGGTGTCATCATCTCCGATACATTCGGTCGACCTTGGCGCAAAGGCCTTACCGATGTTGCTATCGGAGTAGCAGGCATCGCAGCAGTGGTCGACCTTCGCGGAACGGAAGATGCCCTCGGACGTGTCATGCAAGTGACTGAAGTGTGTGTTGCAGACGAATTGGCATCGGCCGCTGAATTGGTGATGGGCAAGTCAACAGGTGTTCCTGTTGCTGTTGTTCGCGGGGCAGACCCACTGTGGTTCCGTGATGCATCGATGAGCGAAATTGTTCGCCCGCCGAGCGAAGACTTATTCCGCTAACGAAGAGTTGCGAGACCTTCAGCCAGCGGCGTGAAAGGTGACCAACCAAGCTGAATACGTGCACGCACCGGCGACAACGACAAACGAACGACATCATTAGGTCGAGCAGCCGAGGTGCGGGGTACGGGAGACGATGCTCCACCCATCACCGACCAGAGATCAATGATGCTGGTTGCCACGCCAGTGCCCACATTGATAACTAAGCCACCTGCCCGGTCAAGAGATCGTGCAATCGCATCAACTGTGTCATCGACATGCACGAAGTCGCGCACTTGCTTGCCGTTTCCGTGAACAATCGGAGCGCGGCCATTTGCTAACGCATCAGCAAAGGACGCGACCACACCATCTTCGGGCCGCTGACGAGCACCGTAGACATTTGCCATTGCCAACACTGTGAACTCCACGCCGTGACGATCGCGATACACACCGTGAATGTCAGCTGCAGCACGGCCCAATACTTCTTCACTGGTGCGTGAATCATTGATATGGCCTTCTTTGATGGGAAGGTCACGTGAAGTCACCTCGCCATAGAGAAGTCCTGCGGGAATTCCAGTAATGACTTTGGATACACCGCCGAGACGAGCTGCCTCCAAGACCGCAACTGTCGATTGCATCGCCGTCATTGCGCCACTGAGGTGGCTCTGTGAAGGCGAGAACACTGCAAGATTGACAATGACAGATGGTCGACGCAACGACACAAGTTCAGCAAACTCGGCTGAGAGTACCGAGATGTTTTGAAACTTGAACCGCCCAGAGGCGTTACGAGCTTCTGCAAGATTTGCGAGTGAGCCAGTTGACAAATCATCAACGACATCTACTTCATGACCCTCGGCCATGAATCGATCAACCAGGTACGAACCAATGAATCCTGCGCCACCACAGACCATGATCTTGCGCGTAGTTGACATCAGGACTTCTGCTCCGGATCAGGAACCCGAGCATTCTCTAAATGCTCTCCTGGTGCAACAACCGCTCCGGCACCAATCACACAATCTTTCAGTGATGATTCATCCGACACACTTCCCATGACCATGGATCGCTCAAGACGAACT
>WLGW01000107.1 GCA_009703055.1 Actinomycetota bacterium | reverse complement strand
GCGTTACCCAATGGTGAGTGCGTTGTAATCTTTGAAAACAACGGCGCCGAGATTGGTGCGACAATCCCCCATCCACATGGGCAGATCTATGCGTTCGACCATGTACCGCAACGAGTATCTGCACAACTCAAGAACAATTGGCTTCCCGATGCTGACCCCGGTGATCGACTCATCCTTGAACGCGATGGGTGGCGTGTGTGGGCCGAGTACGCCGCAGTGCACCCGGTGACTATTCGTCTGGCACCCATCAATCGTGTTGCAGATCTTCCTTCTCTCACGGCAGAACTTCGACAATCACTCGCACCTGTTTTGCATGAGGTCTTTTCTGCACTCGACAATCTGTTCGACGATGTTCCGCCGTACATGATGTGGTGGAATCAGGCGCCTCGTTCCCACGCCGAGTGGCCCGACGCATGGCTCAACATGGAAATCATTTCGCCGTGGCGTGCAAACGGTGTGCCCCGTTACATCGCTGGTGTCGAAGTAGCAACGGGTGAATACTTCAACCCCGTCGATCCCGCTGATGTCGCTCGCCGACTCCGCGATGCAATGAGCTCATGAAGTCGATGTCGCCAGGGCGCGTCAATCTGATTGGCGACCACACCGATTACACAGGTGGCCTTGTATTCCCCATGGCGATTGACCGTTGGACCGTCTGCGAAGGCGAGATCACCAGCGATGCCATCACCATGACATCAGACGACCTCGATGGCACTGTGCAGATTCCACTGGGTTCGCCGTTCGATTCACAAATCCAGCCGTCATGGGGTCGATACATCTCGGCCGTTGCATCACTTGTTACCCCTACACGTGGTGTCAGTGCGAATCTTTCCACCACTATTCCTGTGGGTGCAGGCTTGTCATCGAGCGCAGCGTTGGAACTCGCGGTGGCGTACGCATTGAACGACACCATGCAGCCCACCGAGTTGGCGCTGCTGATGCAACAAGCCGAACAGCTCGCCACTGGCGTTCCCACCGGCATTATGGATCAGTTATGCATCGCAACAGCGCGTGAAGGAATGGGAACACTGATTGATTGCGAGTCACTCGCTGTGACTCATATTCCGATTCCGACTGATGTTGAGTTTGTTGTTCAATTCATTGCGCACCGCACGCTGGAAGGTTCTGAGTACGCCGATCGCGTTCGCGAATGTGCTGATGCAGAAGCGGTGATTGGGCCACTGAGGCATGCAACGCTGAATGACATCTCGCGCATTGAGAATGAGACAATCGCGCGACGTGCACATCATGTTGTTTCCGAGAATCTTCGCGTTTTCGAGTTCACGCAAGCATTGTCTACCGGCGACTACTCCACCGCAGGAGAACTGATGCGCGATAGTCACGAAAGCTTGTCTGCGGACTTTGCGGTATCGACACCACAGATGGATGCAGTTGTTCGCACCTTGTGTGAAACACCAGGCGTGTATGGCTCACGTATGACTGGTGGCGGTTTTGGTGGCTGCGTTGTCACGATGTGCACACCGGGAACTGAACTTGATGGCTGGCGCGTGCGACCCGTGGGCGCAGCAGAACGAATCAGTTAACGCTGTGACACCACGTACGCGAATGTGTACGTACCCGGCGCAATGCGGTACCGCTCAAGAGTGTCGGGCCCGCAACTTGCTGTTCCCAAACCACGATGCGCAATGTCCACATGCACCGTGAGTGCACGTCGGCGCTTTAGTTCTGTGCGGTCATTCGCTGCGTGAAGATCATTAGCAGTGTGATGCACTGCACTCATATGCAACAAGCACCCATCACCTTCAATACGCAGAACATCTCCTGTTGTCGGATCAACGACTTCCATCCATCGACAATCTGTGCGAAGACCAAATTCTTGCGGCACTAGGTACGGCAGTTCGTCTGGCGCACCTTCCCACACACCCAGCATTGCTGATGCTTTTCGGTCGGGATAGTTCTCATGAGGTCCGTTGCCGTAGTAGCGCAGCTGCGTGAATCGAGACGGCACGTCAAACGTTGCGCCGATGCGAGGAAGGTCAGCAAGTTCTTCAGGAACTACAACTGTGTGCTCGTACCGCACGGAACCATCGGCACGCTCTTCCACCTGTGTTGTGCTGCTCAAGACATCAGCATCATCGGTGGGAATGCCTTGGCCCAACCAACGTTCAAGTGAACGACCAAAGCCACTCCACAAGTGAGGCATCATCTTGAAACCGTCGTTGTCGACAGCCGCACGCCACAAAGTAACACGAGGCGAGATCTTCGGAGTTTCACCACGACGTTTCTGAACAGGCACTCGCACTGGCTTTTGTAGCTGCAACGCAACTTGATCCCACGCCACCACATGTCCCTTCGGCGCCCATGATGTTGCTTTCTTCAAGCGCCATGTCACCGAGACAAACGCTTCTCCGCAGTTTGCTGGAAGCGCAGTGGGCACGGGGATAACAACGGATGAATCAGGCGTGACAGCAGGCACTGTCAACACGCCCGACTTCGTAGTTCTGCCATCAACAATGAGTTCCCATCGTGCTTCATAATCTGAAAGATCGGTGAACCACTGATGGTTGCGAACACGTAACTGTGGCGCTTTCTTGATACCCGCCAACGTGACCCACACCGGACGATGCACCCATGCAAGTTCTCTCATCGCCGGATGCGGCGTGAGATCTGCGTGCACCAACCCATCGGCGACAAAGTTGCCATCGTTCGGTGTGTCACCAAACTGACCGCCATAGGCGAGGCGCGTTCCACCGCCAGTTATCCGTTGCGTGAGTCCGTGGTCTTTCCATTCCCACACAAAACCACCCTGCAATCCAGGCGTGTTTTCGAAGGCATCCCAATAGTCAGACAATGACCCGTTGCTGTTGCCCATTGCATGGCTGTATTCGCACATAATCAGCGGACGCTTGCCAACACTGTTCTTTCCGTATTCAACAATCGCGTCAATGGGTGCATACATCGGACACACCACATCACTCGCCGCGACTCCGCCGGTTTCCCACCCTGCATGGAAGACAGCACCTTCATAATGAATGGGGCGTGACGGGTCAGCAGATCGAATCCATGCAGCGGCTGCATCGTGCACAGCGCCGTAGCCAGCTTCATTCCCCAGCGACCACATGATGATGCTCGGGTGGTTCCTGTCGCGCTCCACCATTCGTGAGATACGAGAGATCCATGTCTCGCGGTACCGCGGGTCATGGCACAAGCTTGTATTCCATGCATGGCTCTCAGCATTGGCTTCATCAATGACATAGAGACCTAACTCATCACACAAATCCAACAAACGCGAATCATTGGGGTAATGCGAACAACGCACTGCATTGACATTGTGCTGCTTCATAAGTACAAGATCAGCGCGCATGTCATCGACCGAAACTGCTTTGCCCTTGTCGGGATGATGATCGTGTCTATTCACTCCACGAATCATCACTCTCTTGCCGTTGATGAGTAGCGAATTGCCGTCAATTCGCACTGATCGGAAACCAGTGGTGACTGCAACCGCTTCAGTCACCTCATCAAAGGGATCAATGAGCTCACAGACGACTCGATATCGATTCGGCTGTTCTGCACTCCACAGTTC
>WLGW01000106.1 GCA_009703055.1 Actinomycetota bacterium | reverse complement strand
GGTGATTGGCGAGAGTTGACTCTTGACGAAGTGCGCGCTTTATCTGGGGCAGTCGAAGACATCGATGTGGATACCATTGAGTCGTGAGTTCAGCGGCTTCCTCATTCATCGGTAGAGCCAATGTTCTTGGTCTCGGGCTTATTGGAGGCTCGCTTGCCCTTGCGTTGCAGCGTGCTGGTTATGAAGTAGGTGGATCTGATTCTGATGCTTCTCATGTTGGGAAAGCTCTTGAGAGGGGCGTCATTCATCACAGCGGACTCTTTGCTGATGCAGAAGTGACTTTTGTTGCCACTCCCGTGAACACAGTGGCGGAGCAAGTTTCTCGCGCATTGGAGATGACCTCTGGTGTGGTGACTGATGTTGGATCCGTGAAATCACATGTCGCACAATCGGTCTCCGATTCGCGTTTTGTTGCAGGTCATCCGATGGCTGGTTCCGAACTTGATGGACTCGATGGGGCAGATGCAGCGATGTTTGAGGGTGCTGTGTGGGTTTTAACCCCGACTGCTTCTTCGTCTGATGAATCTTTCTCCATTCTCGCTGGATTGATTACGAAGTTGGGCGCAGAGGTTGTGGCGCTAGACCCTCAACATCATGATGACTTGGTAGCAATCGTGAGTCATGTCCCGCATCTCACTGCTGCGACTTTGATGAGACTGGCTGATAATCGTTCCGAAGAACACCTCGCATTGTTGCGTCTTGCTGCGGGTGGCTTCAGAGATATGACAAGGATTGCATCTGGTCGTCCAGGAATTTGGCTTGATATATGCGATCAGAACCGCGACGCAATTGTGCGAGGTCTTGACTCGTTGATTAGTGGCCTGTCCGAGATGAGGGACATCGTCTCCAAGGGAGATCGTGATGCTCTTTTCTCATCGCTAGAACAAGCTCGTCGTGCGCGAATGAACCTTCCCATTGGCGCAGGTGCAGTGGAAGATCTTGTTGAAGTCCGTATTCCGATTCCTGATCGACCTGGTGGTGCCGCTGACGTATTCACGTTGTCGGGTGAATTGGCCGTCAACATTTACGACTTTGAAGTCGTGCACAGCGTTGAGGGTGATCGCGGCGTGATGGTGACCGTGATCCGAGCAGAACACGCAGACATCTTCCGCGGCGGCTTGTTGGCACGCGGATTCCGTCCTGCAGTGCAACCGCTGACATGAGCAGTCTCTCTCTTTTGCCACCTGAAGGTCCTGTGAATGCCTCAATCACCGTGCCTGGTTCAAAGAGTATTGCGAATCGTGCACTGATATGTGCGCTGTTGGCAGATGGAGAGTCTCAACTGGTGGGCTTGCCCGATGGTGATGACACTGCGGTGATCATCGAAGTGCTTAACCAGATGAAGCGTGTCTCAACAGTTGATGGTGAAATATCAATCACAGGTTCTCGTGACGTGAAGTTGCCCGGAATCATTGATGCGAAGTTGGCCGGTACATCCTCGCGATTCCTTACCGCCGTGGCGGCACTGGGTTCGTCCACATCTGTGATTGATGGAGGTGCGCCATTGCGCTCTCGACCAATGTCAGATCTTCATGATGCGCTCACTGCGCTAGGTGCAGAGGTTTTGCCTCTTGGTGTTCCAGGACACTTGCCAGTCTCTGTTGAGGCTGGCGTGCTGCACGGTGGTCGACTTTCGGTGCGTGGTGATGTATCGAGCCAGTTCATCTCTGCTCTTTTGTTGATTGGTCCAATGCTCGACGATGGCCTCGTGATTGATGTGGTCGGTGAACTTGTCTCGCGTTCGTACGTTCTCATGACTGCTGCGGTGATGAAGGACTTTGGCGCCACCGTTGAGGTGAAAGATTCAGAGATCACTGTCGCTCCTGGTGGATATGTGCCGTGCAGATTTATCGTTGAGCCGGATTACTCATCAGCTGCGTTTCCGCTGGCAGCAGTCGCTGTTCGAGAAGGCTCTGTTCAAGTTCCTGGTCTTTCCGCAACATCTCTCCAAGGTGACGCAGAAATTACGAAACTTCTCAATGCCATGGGCTGTTCGGTGCGTACAGTCGCTGGATCAGTTGAGGTGTCTCGTGGCGATGCGCCGTTACATGGCATAGACATCAATATGGCCGATTGCTCAGATCTTGTTCCCGCCATGGCTGTTGCGATGCTGTTTGCAGATTCACCGAGTCGCATTACCGGAGTCGGTTTCATTCGTCAGAAGGAGAGCGATCGATTGGGCGATCTTGCTGATGAATTGCGGAAGGTGGGATCTGAGATTGTCGTAGAGGAAGACGGCGTGTTGATTCATCCGCTTCAACAGGGAAGACCTGCTCTGCTTGAAACGCATCACGATCATCGATTGGCTATGGCCTTTAGTCTTCTCTCACTTGCAATCCCGGGTGTCACGCTTTCGGAGCCGGGGGTGGTTTCCAAGAGTTGGCCGAGCTTCTTCGCCGATATGGAGCCAATCCTCGGTGCCTTGAGCCCGCAGCACTAACCTCATTTTCTATGGAAGTGACAGTTGCTGCATTCGACGTGGATAACACGTTGACGGTCCGAGACTGTGTTGTTCCCTTCATGCGGAAAGTTGCTGGGCCAACTTCGCTTGCTGTGTCAGTCATGCGACAGCCAAGGCGGGTCCTTCGTTTACTGTTTGCGAAAGACCGCGATGGACTGAAGGCACTGTTTGTTGCGGCAACGTTTACAGGCAAGTCAGTGGGTGACGTCGCTGATGTCGCTGCGTTCTTTGCTTCGGAAATTACTGAGAACTGGATGCGGGCAGATGTTGCTGAGCGTCTTCGTTGGCACCAAGAGCAAGGGCACGTCGTTGTTCTTGTTTCTGCATCCTTGCAGCCCTACTTGGATGTCCTGGGCGACCTTCTTGAAGTTGATGCAGTTCTGTGCACCCGATTGCAATCAGTCGATGGCGTGTATACAGGGGAGTTGCTCGGTCAGAACTGTCGCGGTGATGAAAAAGTGTCGCGCCTGCATGAGTGGTGTGCAACTGCGAACGTTCCTGTCGAGTCGGTGAAGTATGCCTACGGGGATTCCTCTGGCGATCATCAGATGTTGTTGTCAGTAGACAATGGAGTCCTTGTGAAATCAATTGAAGTGAGCAGAGTGCCAGCATGATGAAAGCCATCTTGAAAGAGGCTCGTCCTAATCAATGGACAAAGAACGTTCTTGTCTTTGCTGCACCGGGCGCTTTGGGAGTTCTCAACGAATGGGAACCGCTGTGGAAGTCACTCGTCATGTTTGTGGCATTTTGTCTCGTCTCCAGTGGAACCTACTACTGGAACGATATTCAAGACGTCGAACAAGATCGTCTGCATCCAAAGAAGAAATTCCGCCCTATTGCGAGTGGCGCTATTCCTCTCCCAATTGCAAAGGTCATCGGCACACTGCTCTTACTCGGTGGTCCAGCCTTGGCTGCTTCTGTTCGTCTTGAGGCCGGTGGCGTTGTTGCTCTATATGCAGTGCTCACCATTGCGTATAGTTCGCGGTTGAAGCATGTTGCACTTTTGGACTTAGCAATAGTTGCTGCTGGGTTTGTGTTGAGAGCGATGGCGGGTGCGGCAGGAACTCAAACTCCAATGTCTAATTGGTTTGTGTTGTGCACAACATTTGG
>WLGW01000105.1 GCA_009703055.1 Actinomycetota bacterium | reverse complement strand
GTGAGGCGCACATCACTTTGGAAGTGACGCTGGATAGCAGCAAGACCACGGAACTGATCTGCGGTGATGTCGCCCAATGCGGCGTATGCAAGTGCAGACACTGTGCCGTTTGCAGCACCGCGAATCACGCTGGCATTTTCCCAACGACGGAATGGATCACTGCTGTTCAACTCAACGCGAACGCCTTGACCGATCTGTGACACTTCGCCTTCTGCGATGCGACCAGCTGCGGCATCGCCGGCAGCAATGACTTCGGGCGGAATGCCACCAGGCCATGTGCTGGATGCAGGAAGTGTGTGGCGAATCTTGATGACGCGACGACGCACTTCCTCGATTCCGAGCTGATCAACAACCCACTTCAAACGTGCCCGCAACTTGTTGTCACGGTTGCCGGTCTGTTCGAACACGCGCAATGTGGCTTCGATGGTGGGCAAGAGGTCTTCGCGTGACGTGAAGTCCTCGAGTGCAAGCGCTGGGTGTGGTGTGGCACCGAGACCGCCAGCGATGTAGATGCGGAAACCTGGTTCGATGCTGCCGTCTTCGCGCGTGCGAGTCGTTGCAACAACTCCGACGTCGTTGAACATTGCCTGACCGCAGTCGGTAGAGCAACCAGAGAAGTTCACCTTGAACTTGCGAGGCAAACGCTGACCCAATGGGTTGCGCACGAAGTGTCGGAATGTTGCTTCTGCCCACGGAGTCACGTCGATTTTCTCGTATGGGCACGCGCCGGCAAGGTGGCACGCCATGACATTGCGCACGGTGTCGCCACAAGCTTCACGCGAGGTGAGCCCGACGTCTGCAATACGACGAAGCACTGCAGGGATGTTGCGAAGTTCAACGAAGTGGAACTGAATGTTCTGGCGAGTGGTGATGTGTCCCCAGCCGCGCGAGTACTCGACGGAGAGATCGGCCATCACGTCGAATTGCTCTGGTGTGATGGAGCCGGCGGGCAACTTGATACGAATCATCTGGTTCGTGCCGCCTTGGCGCTGTCCGTAGATGCCGTTGTTCAAACGCATCACGCGGAACACATCGTCGCTGATGTCGCCGTTCAAGAATTGATCAATTGCAATCTCAAAGCGTGCGATGTCACGCATCTGCTCTTCGTAGAGATCGCGTGGAAACGGCGCGGGTGCAATTGCTGGGTTTGCTGGGATGGTTGTCATGTCCATGTTCCTTGTGTGAGATGTTTCGTTAGTTCAGAGAGTGATTCGGTGGCGTATTCGACGGTTTATTCGGTTGGCTCGCCCACTTCGCGGAGAGCATCCGCGAGGGCCTTGCGTAATCGACGTGCATTGCTGGCACTGAGATGGGCAACGAGTCCTTCGCCGGCTTCGCCAATGCGCTCCACGGTCAGTTGCACGCGGGGTTCTGCATCGTCGTAGTCGTCGCTGACTGCAACAGTCCACGCAACGGGCGTTGGGTCATCCAAACCTTCGGGCATGTCGTCGAGTTCAATTTGCACAACATCAATGGAGCGACGCATTACTGACCTGCCACCACTGCATCGACGTGAACGCCAGAGATGAATTCATACGCAGCAACTGCACCAATAACGATGGTGCTCGGCGCCTTCAACGCGGCGGCATGCAATTGACCCAGGGTGGTGCGTGTGGTCTGTTGCTCGGTGCGTGTTCCCCAGCGCACTGCTGCAACCGGAGTATCGGCTGATAATCCACCATCCATTAGGCGTTGGGCGATGATGGCTCGCTCGGCTACACCCATGAGAACAACAATGGTGCCGCCTACTTTGGCGAGTGCTTCCCACTCAATCGCAGACGAGCCACCTGATTCGCGATGGCCTGTGACGACAGTGAAAGCGGGGGAGACATTGCGATGTGTGACAGGGATGCCAGCTGCTGCGGGCACACCGACAGCAGAGGTGATGCCAGGAACGACAGTGAACGGAATGCGTGCTTCCATCAGAGCTTGTGCTTCTTCGCCACCGCGACCAAACACGAATGGATCGCCACCCTTGAGGCGCACCACGTTGAGGTGTTGACTACCAAGATGCACCAACAATGAGTTGATGAGTTCTTGTGGTGTGGGGTTGCCGGGCTTCTTGCCAACGTCAATGAACTCTGTGCCTGGTTTCGCCATTTCAAGAATGGAACTATTCGACAAGTAGTCGTGCACGATCACATCAGCTTCTGCGATGAGACGTGCAGCTTTGACTGTGAGAAGTTCAGGGTCACCTGGCCCCGCGCCAACGAGATGAACGGTCATGCTGTTGCCTCAACCGGAGCAAGCGACTGCATGAGATGCGGGCACTCAATTGCTGATTGCTGCAATGCCTCGCGAATGATGGGCTTCCAATCAACATCTTCGGTGGAGATGCCATTGGAATGAAACTGCGCGCGTTGTGCTGCAAGCGACGCTGCTACATCGATGAACTCTTCACCAATGAGTTGTTCCAACTCGGAACGAAGAAATGATGCCAGTGCGGGGCTTGCGCCTCCGGTGGACACGGTGACCATCACGGGGCCGCGGCGAAATGCGGCGGGAAGAGTAAAGGAGCAACGCTGTGGGTCGTCGGCACTGTTCACCCAGATGCCGAGCTCTTCGCACTCATCAAAGATGGCTTGGTCGACAGGGGTGTTGCCCGTTGCGGTGATGACGAGTCGAAACTGTGCGGCGTCACCGGTTGCGTATTCACGATGAATCAATGTGACGGGCATCTCATTGAACTCTTCGATGATCTGCGGCGCGAGAACAGTGACTTCGCCACCGGCTGCGAGAAGTTGTTGCACTTTGCGGAATGCAATGCGCCCACCGCCGACCACGAGGACAGGGCGTCCGACCAGGTTGAGATTGACGGGGAACTGCATAGAAATTTAGGCTAGCCAATACCCGACAAAACCAGTCATATTTAGAGAGAATGTGTTCTGACGGACGGGTGTGTTATCAAGGAGGAAAACGTCCCTGTATTAAGAGGTAGGCCATGAGAAAGTCCCGTAAAGCAACCAATATCGCTATTTCATTGGGTTTGCTGGCCACCTTGGTGGGCTGTGAGGCGGGCACTGAGAGGGCTGCGCGGCCGCTTGAGCGATTTGTGAAGCCGTTGAAGTGGGCGCCCTGTACGGGAGAAGACGCCCCCGAGGCCCCGTATGAATGCGCCACCTTGAAAGTCCCACTGGACTACAAAAACGTCAAAGGCGAGACGATCGACATCGCAATGATTCGAATTCCGGCATCAGAAGGGAAGGCGAAAGGTGTTGTGCTGACAAATCCTGGTGGGCCCGGAGCATCGGGATTTGATTCCATGGCTAATGCGGGTGAATACGAGGTGTCGAAACTCGGACTGTACGAATTCGACTATGTGAGCTTCGACCCACGCGGAGTTGATCGTTCATATGGTTTGAAGTGCTACTCGGACAAAGATCTCGACCTCACGATGATGACCGACTGGACGCCGGACACTGATGCGGAAAAGAAAGTTGTGAAGGAAGCAGAAAAGATCGGTGATGGTTGTGCTGAAAAATTTGGAGAAAAGCTCCGGCACTTCAGTACGGAGAACACTGCACGCGACATGGATTTAATGCGTGAGTCAATGGGTTTCAAAAAGATCAACTTCTTGGGCTATTCCTATGGCACGTATCTCGGTGGGGTGTATGCCACGTTGTTTCCAGAGCAAGTAGAAGCAATGGTTCTTGACAGTGCATTTGATCCGGCTGGTGATACCCCTGAGGAAGACGCGCTGACGCAGGCGGTGGGTTTCGACGAAACATACAACCGTTTCGGAGCATGGTGTGAAGGTAATGACAAATGTGCATTT
>WLGW01000104.1 GCA_009703055.1 Actinomycetota bacterium | reverse complement strand
TCGCTATCGTCAATCGGATGGAAAAGATCCTCCAAGCCATCCTGAATGGTGCATCGGGTGAAGAACTCGCCGCCATTCCACTGCCCACCACCTACCGCGCGGCCATTGTTCGCAAGGAAGACGAGAAGATGTGGGAGGGAATTGCCAGTGCGGATAAGGACCCCCGTAAGAGCATCCATATCGCCGAGGTTCCCATGCCTGAGATGGCCCCTGATGAAGTAGTAATCGCCGTAATGGCCTCCAGCATCAACTTCAACACTGTGTGGAGCAGCATTTTCGAGCCCATCAGTACTTTTGGTGCTCTTGCTCGTCTTGGTCGCGAGAGCAAGTGGGCAAAGCGCAATGACCTCGACTATCACGTGCTCGGGTCCGACGCTTCTGGTGTTGTGCTTCGTGTTGGTAGTGCAGTTCGTAACTGGAAGCCAGGCGACAAAATCACGGTGCATTGCAACCACGTCGACGACCAAGATCCTTCTTCGCACAGCGACTCGATGATGGGCTCCAACCAGCGCATCTGGGGTTACGAGACAAACTTCGGTGGCCTCGCCGACATCGCATTGGTAAAGGCGAACCAGTTGATGCCAAAGCCAGCTCATCTCACCTGGGAAGAAGCTGCAGTGAGCGCATTGTGTAACTCAACGAGTTACCGCATGCTCGTGTCGAAGAACGGCGCAAACATGAAGCAAGGCGATGTCGTTCTCATCTGGGGTGCATCGGGCGGTATTGGCGCTTATGCATTGCAGTACGTGCTCAACGGTGGTGGCATTCCCGTGGCAGTTGTTTCATCGGAAGAGAAGGCTGAAATTCTTCGCGAGATGGGTTGTGAGCACATCATCAACCGCAAGACTGCGAACTACAAGTTCTGGAATGACGACAACACACACAATGAAAGTGAATGGCGTCGTCTCGGTGGTGACATTCGTGCACTTGTTGGCGAAGATCCGGACATCGTGTTCGAGCACCCAGGCCGCAGCACCTTTGCTGCATCAATGTTCGTCACGAAGAAGGGCGGCACCATCGTTACGTGTGCTGCAACCAGTGGCTTCATGATGGAGTTTGACAACCGTTACTTCTGGATGCGTTTGAAGAAACTGATTGGTTCACACTTCGCGAACTACAAAGAGTCATACGAAGCAAACCGTCTCATCGAAAAGGGAATGATTCATCCTGTGATGTCACAGGTATTCACCCTCGAACAGACCGGCGAAGCTTCCTACCAAGTGCACAACAACATGCATGAAGGAAAGCTTGGCGTTTTGTGCTTGGCACCTGAAGAAGGTCTTGGTGTTGACAACCATGAGCTTCGTGCAAAGGTTGCCGACAAGCTCACTTGGTTCCGTCGTTAATTCATCTCACATCTCATAGAAAAGAGTCATCATGCTTTTGACAGAAATCGATCACATCGCAATTGCCGTTCGCGATCTCGAAGCTGCAGTTGAGTACTACCAGAAGGCTTTCGGAGCCACTATCGATCACCGCGAAGTCGTGGAGTCCGATGGTGTTGAAGAAGTGCTGATGAAGGTTGCTGAGAGTTACATCCAGTTGCTCACACCGACGAACCCTGATTCTCCTGTGGCCAAGGCCATCGAGAAGCGCGGTGAAGGTCTGCACCACATTGGGTACCGCGTTAACAATTGCGCTGAAGCACTTGCATCAATGATTGCTGCCGGAGCTACACCAATTGACAAAGCTCCTCGCCCAGGTTCTCGTGGAACCACGGTTGCATTCATGCACCCGAAGGGCAGCTTCGGCACCCTCATCGAACTCGTTCAGGAATAAACGTCCTCAAGCACTGAGGTGCTTGGACATTTCCAGAAAACATCGTTAGACACTGTTCATGCGTGAACTGGTGTGGGCAATCGTCGGAGTGCTGTTTGGACTGCGCGCAGTTCTGCAGGCTCAACGAGATGTAAATCGTTTGCGCGCAACGGGTGAAACCTTTGGCGCCGGAGGTTCCACTGCCTTTCCTTTCATCATCCCGTTGGTTGCCTCTGCATCTGCTGCCTTGTGGTGGTTGGCGGCAACGCGTTTCGATGAAGATCTCACTGTTCTCTGTTTCGGTGTTCTCATCTCGGTTGGGTTGCGATTGATATTGATTGACATTGACACGCATCTCTTGCCCAGCGGCATCGTGTATCGCGCAATTGCAGTTGCACTCCCATTGCTGACTCTTGCGGCAATCACGGATGACACAGGCTCGATCACCACAATGCTTTTGGGTGCAGTCATCATGTGGTTTCTGATGAAGACACTTGAGGTGTTGTCCCGAGGTGATCTTGGCGGTGGAGACGTGCGCTTGGGTCTTCTCTTGGGTCTTTACGCAGGGTGGCTTTCTCTCGAGCATCTGGCAGTTGCTGTAGTGACGGCATGTGCAGTAGCCGGCCTCTTTGCTCTGGGACTTGTGGTTTTTCGTCGTGCGGGGCGTCGCACGCACATTGCCTTTGGTCCGTTCCTTATCGCTGGAGCGCTCTTCGCCGTTCTACGATGATCTCACACCAAACAGGGGGTCCGAAATGTCCGAACTATCAGGCATGGTTGCCATCGTCACCGGTTCATCAAGTGGTATCGGAGAACGCGTTGCGCAACGCCTGTCCGAACTCGGTGCCAAAGTTGTCGTGAACTCGGCCAGCAGTGTGGAAGCAGGTCAGAAAGTGGCCGATGCACTTCCCGGTGAATCGATGTATGTGCAAGCCGACATCAGTGACAAGGCTCAGTGCGAGAACTTGGTGGCACAAACAGTGAAGAAGTTCGGTGGAGTTGACTTGCTTGTGAACAACGCTGGTTGGACAACACTTGTGCCGCACGGTGATCTTGATTCATTGACGGAAGAGATCTTCCGTAAGACATTTGATGTCAATGTGTTCGGAACATGGAATCTCACGATGGCTGCAATGCCGTACTTGCGTGAGTCAACTGATGGACATGTCGTCACCATCACATCAGTTGCTGGTGTGCGCCCGATGGGTTCTTCGATTGCATACTCGATGTCAAAGGCCGCACTGAATCAGATGACGCACTTGTTGGCGAAGAGCCATGGCCCAGTGCGATTTAATGCAGTGGCTCCTGGCCTTGTTGAGACTCCTTGGACAAAAGATTGGGCGAATCAGCACGCAGGAGTTGCAGCGATTAATCCGATCAAGCGTTCAGCAACACCCGATGATTGTGCAGAAGCAACTCTCGCTCTCGTGCGCGGCAAGTACATCACCGGACAAGTTCTTGTTGTTGATGGTGGATTAACTCAAGTCAGCTAATTATTGAACTGATCTAGCGACCACGAAATGGTGTGATGCCATTCGCTGGCACAACACCTAAACGTCCACGTTGATAATCGTCGAATGCTTGTTGCAATTCGGCACGTGTGTTCATGACGAACGGTCCGTACTGTTCGACGGGTTCACCAATGGCTTCACCACCCAAGAGAATCACATCGAGTGCTTCATGTGCGGATGCTTCAAGCGTGATGGTGTCACCGGCGCCATAGACAACTGTCTGACCAACGCCCATTGCAATATGTTCGGAGCCCGCAAAACCGGAACCCTTGAGGCCGTGTGCAAGTGCGTTGAAGTGTGGATTCCATGGCAACACCATGCGTGCGCCGGGGGAGAGAGTTGCATGTGCAATCACAATCGGCGTGTGTGTGGAACCAGGTCCGGTGACGCCACCAAGATCGCCAGCGATGAGACGAACAAGAGTTCCTGCGTCGGGTGTTGTGAAGAGCTTCACCAAATGTGAGTCAAGGTTCTGATACTCGGGCGGAATCATCTTGTCTTTTGCAGGAAGATTCACCCAGATCTGCAGACCATGGAACATGCCGCCCTGAATCACCATGCTCTC
>WLGW01000103.1 GCA_009703055.1 Actinomycetota bacterium | reverse complement strand
TGAATGAGGCACCGTTGTGACCCCACACCATGCCAGGAACCACTTTGTCGATAATGAAGTTATTGGAACTCATTGCGTGACGAGGGTGATCGAAAACCAGGCCTCGCATTTTTTCTTTTACCTCTTCGGTAGAAGAGCCAGAAGACGAGTCGGCATCGAGACACATGTCGACAAACTCGGCAAGCGGCGTGATGAATGGAACTGGTGCATTGTTCTTGATGCTTTTTCCAATACAAGTGATGATGAATCGATCAGATGCGGCAAGCATCGCGTCAAGGAAGGTACGACGGGTGTCGATTCGAGAATCTGATGTACCAATGAAACGTTGGCGACCGGTGAGGTCGTCGCCATCGACTTCCTTCACACTGACCACTGCATCGTCGTATCCCAAAATGCACACCACACGGAACGGCACAGAACGTAATGGAACGAACGAAGTGGCTGTTACTGCGCCGGTACGCAGAGGCTGTCGACCCGGGGTTGCCTCTACACGCTCCACCACAATGGTTGCGAACTCGTCGAATGGCACAGCTGTTGTGCTGCCAGAACCAATGAGCTGACTAGAAGTCCTTAGCGAACGCAAAACATTTAGTGGTTCCGCCAATACATCGCTGTTCACACCACACAGTTCAACCAATAGCTCCTCGAGCAACGCACACCACTCAGAAATAGTCCGTTGAACGCGCGTTTTCACTTCGCAATCCATCAGCAAGGACAACAGGTATGACAATGCAGCGACTGCGTCAACATCAGCCGTATCGAGATTGTCGAGCGGAATGACTCCGCCTAGTTCCGCAACTGGCTTAGCGTCGGGAAGCAAAACACCAAGTAGCGACTGTTGAACAGTGGAGAGCCACGTGTAGGTCTGGCCCGCCACAGCTACTAAACCTTGCTCGGCGCGATGCGAAGCATCGAGACCCCACTTCATGCCAGTGCGATCCAGAAGTTGATTCCAAGTGTCGAACACCTCACGCGTGAGAGACAGGTTCGACAGCACAGCGTCGACCGCAAGTATGTTCATGACTGATGTTCGTGAGGCACGGGAACCCATGGCTTCCAACACAGCAGACAGCAAGCGCGCACCTTCACTGACCTCACGTAATCCGCGGTCAGCTACAACTAGTGGAATTGTGACAGTGCGAGATGACCCATCCTTGTCAACTACTTGTACTTCCCGACCGAAAATCGATTGAAGAATTGGTGCACTAGTTGCCATATCTGCACACAAGATGACAATCTCATGCGGTTCGAGGTTTGGTAACTCATCAAACGCATGCAAAAGAGCATCGTGCAATATCTCAACTTGTCGAGTTAGTTCGTGTGTGCGGTGAATCTGAACAGAAAAATCATTCTGGGAAACAGCTTGCGCCGGAACATGAGGCTCATTCACAACGCAATGCTGTAAGTGCTGCAATCGAGTGCGCGGCGTTACAACTTCAGATTGCACGGCGAACGACGGATGAATACCGAATGTTCCCAGTACAAGCTGGGCCTCACGACTGCCTTGCAACCAAGTGCTCAACAATGGGTGCACGCCGTCTTCCACCACTGCGTCTTTTGGACGAATTGCTGTGGCACCAATTGCGCCTGCCATAGCAAGTGCGTCTGGTTGCCACTTCTGTGCCAATGCTGGTGACGGGTGCACCAATACAACCTCGACAGGTATGTACGCAGAGAGAGTTTGCACAAGTTGAATAGTGCGGCTATCGAGGGCCTGAAGACCGACGATGAGCAATCGTTCTGCACCCGGCTTGAGTGAACCATCGATGAGACCGCTCACTAGCGAATTGATTTGAACCGGCGGACTAGATACTCCGATAAGTGCTCGCACTTTTGTCCACAGATGAAACTGCCATATGTCTTGTTGGTCGAGTGCCGGCTGAATGATTTCCCATTCACCATCAGAGATTTTCTTGCCAAGCTCTGGCGCAAGCACTGCGAGACCTTTTTCCCAAGCGTCGATCATTTGGGGCCGGCGCGCGTGATACACGTCGAAGGTATCCGCGATAACACGCGCTGCAGGCAACATACCGCCGTAACGAAGTGTGAGCGCTGGCGCTTCTGGAAGGTCAGCAAGACAATCGAGCACCGCGACAGTAAGTGGCTCGATCTCCCAAGGATCGTCTTGAACCCGAGCATGACCCGCCATCTGGCGAATCATGCCAACATAACCAATGTTGAGGTTGGCCGAGATGCCGTCTATTTCACGTGGTGTAGCACCGACTGTGGTGGCAATTTGTTGCTGGAGCCATGCGCGCACTCCGGCATTCGGAACGACAATCGTGTCTGGCGAAAAGATGTCGCGATCCGCTGGCGACGAGTTGAGATAAGTGACAACCGGCTGAACAATTTGAGCCAGGTTTGCGACATACGAGACCCGCAAACCAGCACCAAAATCTCCTGCCATGTTGCCTACCCTTCTGCTGACGACATACAAGTGTCAACAGCCAGAACACTGTACTGCAGGGGTGTGTGACCTGAAATTAGAGGAAGAGGTTGAGATCCTGAAGGCGCTTGTCGTTGGAGAACACTTCCACAGGTGGGTTCGTTGCTAAACGCAATGCCCGCTGGATGATCCGACAGGTGGTGTGCTGGTTGTACTCGGCCAAGGTGACTGCCCAACCGTCGCGGCCCGCACGAGCGGTACGTCCCGAGCGGTGCAAGTACGCCTTGGTGTCAATCGGCGGTACGTAGTGCACCACGCACTCGACATCATCGATATCAATGCCTCGCGCTGCAACGTCGGTGGCCACCAAAACCTTGAGGTCATTATTCGTGAAGCGCACAATTGCCTTCTCACGGGCAGCCTGCGTGAGGTCTCCGTGGATTGCAGCAGCGTTCACACCTAGATCTTGCAAGTTCTCGGTGACACGGTCACACAAACGCTTCGTGTCACAGAACACCACGGTCTTGCCAGTGCTCTCCACGATTGCAGCGATGACTTTGTCTTTGTCCATCTTGTGCACTGCCAAAAACAGGTGGTGCATTGTGCCCACGGTGTCCGTCGGTGCGTCAATAGAAACTTCTTCGGGGTCCTTCATGTAGCGACGTACAAGGTTGCCCACTTGGCCATCCAACGTGGCCGAGAACAACATCGTTTGATGTTCACCAGTGACATGGCGAAGCACCCACTCAACTTGCGGGGTGAAGCCGTCATCAGCCATGCGGTCTGCTTCGTCGAGAACGACGCATTGCACGTCACTCATCTCCACTTCGCCACCCTTCATCAGGTCAATGAGACGCAATGGCGTTGCAACGATGATGTCGACACCTTTTTCAAGCGCATCTACCTGATCTTCGCGAGACGCTCCTCCATACACGGGCAAGATGACACGGTCGCACTCTTTGCCAATCGGCTGCAACACTTCTGCAACTTGCAACGCCAACTCACGAGTAGGAACAAGAACTAATCCGCGAGGTGCACGCACCTTGCCGAACTTAGAGATGCGCGACAACATTGGAACACCAAAGGCCAGAGTCTTTCCCGAACCTGTGCGAGCGCGACCACAGAGATCAACGCCGCGCATGGCGACGGGGATGGCTTCAGTTTGAATGGCAAAGGGAGTGGCGAAACCAGCGGCCGCAAGACCCTTATCGACCTCGGGTGGCACTCCGAGTGCAGCGAATCCCGTGGGCGTTGAAATGGGGGTATTGGTCATGACAGGAGACAACGGTATCGGCATAGATGCCTACTAATTGGTAATCACGGGGTTCTCGCAGCCATTACTGAAGCAAACATGAACTTTCTCTGAGAAGTAGTGCGTTGCACGGTGCTTTCAGTTAGTTTTTTCACTCCTATGAAGGCACAACTCACCCCCCGCGCTGAAGCGCACTCATTAGGTGATTGATACCCATTAACGGTTCAGTCACACCTCTCATCCCCCGCCGC
>WLGW01000102.1 GCA_009703055.1 Actinomycetota bacterium | reverse complement strand
TCCGCCGCCTTCGAGGAGCTCTGCGCTGGAACGGATCTTGGAAAGGTTGATACCGGAGCCTGAACCACCCTTGAAGATCACGCCTTCTTCGCGGTACCAGTTGAGGATTGCCGACATCTTGTCTTCCACCGAAAGGATGAAACATGCGCTCGCCTGCTGTGGCACGCCCTTCACGCCAATGTTGAACCACACGGGGCTATTGAAAGCTGCACGCTGTGTGACGAGGATGAACTTGAGCTCTGCACGGAATGCTTCTGCTTCTTCGCTATCGACGAAGTAGCCGCCCTCGATGCCCCAGGTGGTGATGGTGTCAGCAACGCGGTCGATGACCTGACGCATGCTGTGCTCACGCTCTGGGGTGCCTGGGGTACCGCGGAAGTACTTCTGGGTGACGATGTTGGTGGCGTTGAGTGACCAGGACACTGGGAACTCAACGTCGAGCTGCTCGAAAGCAACGGTGCCATCGCGCCAGTTGGTGATGCGCGAGTCACGCTTTTCCCATGCCACTTCGTCGTATGGGTGAACACCCGGGGTTGTAAAGAATCGACCGATTCCGATGGACAAGCGATCTGGTGCGAGTGACATGTTGGCTCCTGTTTGGCGTGGATTGTGGTCGTGAGACCTATGAATTCGGCAAATCCACCCCCAACCACAATATGTTGTGGGTGACTTCGCTCCTACTGTGGTGTAACCACAAGAGGTTGAGAGATTACAGCACCGTAGTTACACCCGTGTCAACGACCCTCACGAAATATCTTGCGCAGCGCGGTCGCGGCGCGAGAAACCAGGTCACGGAACCGCCCGGTTCCCTGGATCAAGAAGAAACTTCTCCCCCACATCCGGCCTCTCGCAGCCGCTTCCGACTACCCCCTGAACCTACGGGTAACCCCCTGTGGATTGGAAGTGGACAACCATGTGAATTACAGGAAATATCTGGGGAAACCCTTGTGTAATCAGTGGATGAACCTGTGGGGCACCTGTGTGTAAGTACACCCGTCCTGTGGACGAAGGACCAGATTTACGCTGGCTGGAGAGTGACGGGGATGGCGTTCAAGACGGCATTGCCCGAGATCGGGTCGATAATCGACTCATCCGTGAGGATGTTCGAGTTCACTCCGGCCTTTCGAGCCGCCACGTCCATTTTGGTGCCCGCCACGCCGTGACCCCATCCGTGGGGCAAGCTGACGACTCCTGGGCGCACGCTGTCGGTGATTTCGACAGGTGCCTCGACCGAGCCCACACGACTGGTGATGCGCACTGCTGCGCCCTCAGCAAGACCCAACCGCGCCGCATCATCAGGATGTACCTGTGCAGTGCACGACAACGAACCCTTCGTCAGCACATTGATGTTGTGCATCCACGAATTGTTTGACTTCAATTCACGGCGACCCACCAACAACATCTGATCATCATCAGCAAGTGCGATCGAAGCTTCGAGTCGCACGAGATCTGCAATCAACGACGGCGGTGACAACTCAATCATGCCGGTGGGTGTGCGCAGACCTTCAGGAATGCGTGGCTCGAGTGCACCGAGATCAACACCGTGTGGATTCGCTAACAACACATCAAGCGACAAGCCCGTGGGGTTTGCACCAAAGGCAGCACCGTAGGGGCCTGTTTGCAACATGAAATCAAGCATGCGTGCAGTGCCGCGTCGTCCGTCTTTGTTGAGCATTGCAAGAATTTCATTTGCATCGCGTCCGCTAATTGTTGACGACGAATTCGCAACAGCTGATGTCACCGATGCATTGATGACTTGATCATCCATGAGTGCTGGGTCAACGTCTGTTCCCAGCCCCTGCAAGATGGCGCCCATCTTCACAAGGATTTCCCATTCGTCGGGTGTATCAGCATCTTTCTTCAGCACTGGTTCGCTGTAGTTCGCAACGTTGCGCACTGCGTATGCGTACAGACCAATGTCGTAGTGATCTTTCTCCAACGCTGATGGCGGCGGAAGAATCACGTTTGCATGGCGTGTTGTTTCATTCAGATAGATATCAATTGACACCATGAATTCAAGGTCTGCCAAAGCTTTGTCTAACTGCACGGAGTTCTGCGTTGACAACACTGGGTTTCCTGCCACGGTGATGGTCGCGCGAATTTGATTTTCACCAGGTGTGAGAATTTCTTCGGCGAGCACTGCCACCGGATATTCACCAATAACTTCAGGCTTATTGCTCACGCGACTATGCCCACGACCCGTTTGGAATCCCTTGCCTTTTCCAGCAGTTCCACGTGTTGTTGCACTGCCTGCAGCAGGCGTCGTGAACATGTCGCCACCACGCTTGTCAAAGTTGCCCGTGATGATGCTGAGCGCATTCACTAGCCACGCATTTGTTGCACCGAACTCCACAGTGTTGACACCAATGCGTCCGTACACCGCACACGTTGGCGCTGCACACATCTCATGTGCGATACGTGTGATGGTTTCTGCAGGAACGCCAGTTGCTGACGTGACCTTTTCCGGAGTGAATGGCGCAACAGCTGCGCGGAATTCTTCAAGACCATTCATCATGGAACCGATTCGAGGTTCCACTTTTGCAATGCCTTCTGCAAACATCACGTTGGCAAGTGCCGCCATGAACAAGCCGTCAGTTCCTGGACGAATCGACACCCACTCGTCACTGTTCTCTGCAGTCTTGGTACGACGTGGATCAACTACAACAACTTTTCCACCACGTGCACGAATGGCTTGTAAGCGACCCGGGTAATCCGGTGCCGTACACAAACTGCCATTTGACATGTACGGGTTCGCGCCCAACATCAACAAGTAATCCGTGTGATCAATATCAGGAACCGGAATGTGTTGTGCAGTGCCGAACATGAAGCCACCAGCAACGTGCATGGGCACCTGGTCAACCGATGATGCGGAGAAGATGTTGCGGGTACCCATCGAACGCAACATCACACCACTGAACAACTGTGGCCCAAGGTTGTGCGCATTTGGGTTACCTAAATATGCAGACAGCGCTCCACGACCATGACGGTCGATCACACCCAGGAGTCCGCGCTCAACTTCTTCCCACGCTTCTTGCCACGACACTTCAACATGCACACCATTGCGCTTCACCATGGGCTTGCGGAGACGATCAGGGTCTTCATGCAGCTGCTTCAGCGTGCTGCCCTTCGGACAAATGAATCCGTGACTGAATACGTCGTCCTTGTCGCCGCGAATGCGAACAATCTGCTCCTGTGGGTTCACAGAGATCTCCAAGCCGCAGGTGGCCTCGCAGAGCGGGCAGGTGCGGAAAACGGTGCGGTTCTGGTCGCTTGTCATCCCGTCACTCTGTCACGAACGGGCACCACTTCGTACACTTGGCGCATGAGCCGCAGTGTGGAGATATGCATGATCACCACACTCGATGGTGCCATTGACGTGAACGGCCGCTCTCAGCCCCTGGGCGGCCCCGCAGACCAGAAACGCCTCATTGGCTTGCGTGCCTTGTCCAGTGTCGTTGTCGTGGGCGCTGGCACCATGCGCACGGAGAACTACGGAGTGCCCTCCAAGCCCGGCTTACGTATCGGCGTTGTCACGTTGTCGTGCAACCTTGATTTCTCAACTCCCCTCTTCGCCTCTGGCTCGGGCTTCATCATCACCACCACCGATGCGCCAGAGGTGCCTGTCGACAGCATCCGCGCCGGTGTGGGACGCATCAACTTTGCAGAGGTCATTGCGCAATTACCCGAGGGAATGATTCACGTTGAGGGCGGGCCACAACTAAACGCCGCACTGTTTGATGCCGATGTTGTTGACGCCATCAATCTCACGTGGTCACCGCGACTGACGGGATCGCGTGGACCATCTTTGAGTGCCGCACCACATGTGATGCAACGCTTCACACTTGCATCAGTGAAGACAGAAGAAGAATTTGTGTTTGCTCGCTACGAGCGAATCAGCAACGCGTAACGCGAACGCAATTAGGACTGCTTGAGAAGTGCAAGTTCACGACT
>WLGW01000101.1 GCA_009703055.1 Actinomycetota bacterium | reverse complement strand
GCGCATGGCTGAAGGACAACCTGCCAAAGGGCTGGTTCGACAAAGACTTCGAAATGACCAACGAAGAACGCAAGAAGTTCAACGATGAATGGCCAAGCAAGTTGTTCTCTGGCGGTTGGATTTGTGCAACATGGCCAAAGGAATACGGCGGCAAGGGTCTCAGCACCATGCAAGGCGTTGTGTTATCGGAAGAGTTCGCAAACGCGAAGGCTCCGATGCGCGCTGACTTCTTTGGTGACACGCTCGTGGGCCCAACACTTCTCCAGTGGGGCACCGAAGAGCAGAAGAAGGAATTCCTTCCACAAATTCTCAATGGCAGCATGCGCTGGTGCCAAGGTTTCTCTGAGCCAAACTCCGGTTCCGACCTTGCAAGCTTGAAGACAACTGCAGTTCTTGACGGTGACGAATGGGTCATCAATGGTCAGAAGGTGTGGACCACACAAGGTCACCACGCTGACTACTGCTTCCTTCTCACACGTACCGATCCTGATGCGCCAAAGCACAAGGGCATTTCCTACTTGCTCGTTCCGATGAAGCAAAAGGGTGTTGAAGTGCGCGGCATTGTGCAGCCAGACGGCACCGCAGAGTTCTGTGAAGTGTTCTTCGACAACGCTCGTTGCCCGAAGGACAATGTTGTCGGTGGCGTGAACAACGGCTGGGTCGTTACAAACTCCACGCTTGCTTTCGAGCGCGGCATGAGTGCAACCACCGGTTACCGCCGTTTCGAGTCCGAGTACAAGGCAATGGTTCGTGGTGCAAAGGACAACGGCGCAATCAACGATCCAAAGATCCGTCAGCGCCTCATGAACTACTACACCAAGATCCAGATCCTCAAGATCAACGGTCTTCGTTCTCTTTCCACCACTCTTATGGGCAAGAAGGACCCGAGCATGGCTGCACTTGGTGCAACCAACAAGATGTTCTGGACCGAAATGCACAAGGAAGCAATGGAGCTTGCACTCGACATCAGCGGCGCGAACGCAATGCTTGTTGACTACGCAATGGGTGACGGCAACTGGCCAGGAACCGCAAGGGAAAAGCGTCGTGAGGGTTACCCCGTCAGCGGCATGATGTCAGCGTTCTTCTTCTCTCGTTCCGAAACCATTTGGGGTGGAACAAGCCAGATTCAGCGCAACATCGTTGGTGAGCGCGTTCTTGGTCTTCCAAAAGAACCACAGAATAAGTAATTGTTGATGACAGCCGAAACCGTCACCTTCTCGCGCGGCACGCTTCAAGCGCCGTTCGGGTTGCTGACGGTGGTGGCGTCACATCGTGGTGTTCGATACATCACGTTTGAAGAAGATGCTCATCCGAAGTCGTATGTCGACATGGATGTGCGTGATGATTCTGAACATCCTGTTGTTGCTTCTGCATTGACTCAGTTAGGTGAATACCTCGCTGGTGATCGCACATCATTTGATTTGCCACTCGACTTACAGGGCACTGAGTTCCAGGTTGATGCGTGGAATGCGTTGGCCAAGATTCCATTTGGTTCAACAGTGTCGTACGCACAACAGGCCGCATCAATTGGTCGACCAAAGGCAACACGTGCAATTGGCTCCGCGAATGGCCGTAATCCCGTAGTGATTGTTCTGCCATGTCATCGTGTGGTGGGGGCGGACGGTTCGCTCACCGGTTTTGGTGGCGGATTACACGTCAAGTCGTGGCTTCTTGACTTAGAGAAGCAAAAGTCAGCACAGGCATAACGCATGACGGGCCACAGGCACCACACGTTGTTGCCTAAGGTTGCACCATGACTTTTGTTTCTCGCGTCCTTGCTGTTCTGCTGATCGTAGTTTGTGTTGGCACTGGAGTTTTGGATTTCATGAAGCCCGCTCAGATTGTGCAAACAATGAATCGCTTGCGTGTGCCCTTGAATGCGGTTCCGGTGTTAGGTGCGATCAAAATTGCAGCCGCGATTGGTTTGATTATTGGGTTCGGCAACATTCGCTTAGCGCAAGTGACAGGTGCGTGCTTGTGTGCGTACTTCGCAATTGCAACAACAACTCACACGCGTGTCAAAGACAGCATTCGAGACACTGCTCCAGCATTTGTGTTGCTCGTGGTGTCGATGTTGTTCGTTCTCACCACGCTGGCGAGCTAAATCGCCAAGAACTGAAGTGCGCGTTCAGCCGCGCATCTTCTCCCACTCTTCGTCGCCCAAGCCCAGCTTCTTGAATCGTTTGGAGATCCAGAGGGGAACTTCGATCGGAAGGCCTTGTTCGATCTCGGACACCATTTGTCCGTTTTCGTCCCACATGTGGCAGGTGTTGAGGTTCATGGCGTATCCGCGACGACGGTCTTCTTTGGTCATGGCAGCGCGTTGTTCTGACGAGACATTGGGGGAACCCATGCGCATCGACCAGATGCTCTGAATTGCAACCGGAGCCATCGCAGTCAACATCGCCCCGATGTGTGTGCATCCACGCGGCCCACCAAAGAGCTCCTTCACCTTTGCATTGAAGCCACGAGCGATGGAAAGTCCGACCAGCTTGTCGTAGGCAGGAACAATGTCGGTGCAGTGGGTGTGAGGGCGTTCGTGGAATTCAACATGTGCGCCGACAATCTCCAACGAGGGGAATGCCACTTCGAGATCAACGATCATGTGGTGCACCCAGAGGGTCTCTGGATCTTCCTTGACATAGAGGCCCGCGGGCTTCTCATCGAAGATGACGCCGCGCATGAGGAACATGTCTTCGTTCATTTTGTACGTCCGGATTTCATACCGACGGGTGTGAATCAACTTTCCGCCTTCTGGCGGTGCGGGGAAATAATCGTTCGTAGACACGTAAACACTGTGTCAGAGATACATCTCATCAGGCGAACTGTGAGCCACTCATGGCAGAATTGACCCGTGACTTCCCTTAAAGAGACCCTCAAGAACGACATGACTGCTGCGATGAAAGCTCGCGAGGAGTTAAAGAAGTCGACTTTGCGAATGGCGTTGTCTGCCATCACAAACGCAGAAGTTGCGGGCACAGAGGCAGTCGAACTCAATGATGAGCAGGTCATCAAAGTTCTGCAGGCCGAAGCAAAGAAGCGTATGGAATCTGCCGAGGTGTACGAACAGAATGGCCGAGCAGATGCTGCGGCACAGGAAAAAGCAGAAGCAGAAGTGCTGATGGCCTATTTGCCTGCAGCGATGTCTGATGATGAACTCGGCGCAATCGTGGCCGAAGAAGTTGCTACTGCTGCTGCGAATGGCAACACCGGAATGAAAGCAATGGGTGCCGTGGTCAAAGCAGTGCGCGAACGTGCCGGTTCCTCTGCTGACGGTTCAAAGATCGCAGATCTCGTGAAGGCTGCACTTGCCTGATGTCTGATCCGGCACCTCAACTTGTTGGACTCTCTCCAACAATGAAGCGCGTAGCTGCGTCGTTACGTCGTTCACTCAAAGCGATTTATCACGTGCATCCAGCACATGACGATGAAGAGATGGCTGCGACGGCAGAAAAGCTAAGTGAGCTGATGTCCGCTGCAGGATCGATGGGTCTTGGTCAGTCGTCTGATGTTCGCTACACGCGTAGCCCATTGTCTGGTCCGTTCAATCCGATTGCTCCGCCGGTGACATACGAATACGGAGAGAACTCCATCTCGGCAAAGGTGCTGTTCAATGAGAGTTATCAAGGGCCACCGGCATGTGTGCATGGTGGCATGGTGGCTGCGTTGTTAGATGATGCCTTGGGTCGTACCCGTCATCTCACAGGGCGAAACTGCGTCACGGGTGGGCTGAACATCACCTACAAACGCCCGACACCAATCAACGCAGACCTCACTGTGGAAGCCCGTATTGAGTCGGTACACGAGCGCAAGTTCATCGTGACAGGCGAGATTTACCATGATGGCAAGGTCACTGCTTCGGCAGAAGCCGTCTTTGTGTTCTTGGCTGACGAAAAATTCAATGCACTCGTTTCCGATGCACGCGATGCGTCGCGGTAGTAGAACACTAAGGACGAGCCCTGCAAGGGCGAAAGGGGACCATCATGTCGGATGAACTAATTCTTGATTCACTACGTCGTCGCTTCCGCGCATTGTTCTCGTTGTATGAAGATGCAACGGCAACGATGACTCTCGAGCAGGTCAATCACCGCGAGAAGGACCTCGTGATGCCGATTGCTTTCTCTTTGTTCCACTGGGTGAACATGATTGACGCATCGATGATGATGTTGACGGGTGAGCCATATATCTGTAACGACGAAATTCTTGCGGCGATCAATCTTGAAATTCCTGATCATGGCAAGCACCGCACAGTCGAAGAGATGCACGTGCAGCAAATTGGCAACTACGAAG
>WLGW01000100.1 GCA_009703055.1 Actinomycetota bacterium | reverse complement strand
CGGGCGTGCACGGCCCCGAAGCATTCGATGCCGCACCATTCCTGAACTTGATGGCTGATTACTCAACACACCACGGCATTTTGGAAATGGGCCCTGGTCTATGGCCAAGCCCGAAGCCAACTGGTCAGCCCGGCTGGGACCGCCCAGTTCGCCGCGCCGTTCTTCCCACGTGATTCACCGCATCATCTCCCCTATTGACGGTTCAGTTATTGCTGAACGTGAACTGGCTGATGATGCGCGTGTAGAAGCAGTTCTGTCAGCGGCAGAGTCAGCTCGCACTGAATGGCGAGCAACATCATTAGATGAGCGCATTCGTTTGTGCGAAGCAATGGTGCAGTGGCTCATCGATCATGTCGATGAGATTGCTCCAGAGATCTCGTGGCAGATGGGTCGCCCCGTGCGGTACACACCAAATGAGATTCTGCGTGGTGCACAGGAACGTGCTCGACACATGATGAGCATTGCCGGCGAGAACCTGGCAGACATAGCTGTTCCACAGTTTGATGGATTCACAAAGTTCATTCGACTTGAACCAGTGGGCACCGTATTTATTGTGGCGCCGTGGAACTATCCGTACCTCACAGCCATCAACTCTCTCGTACCTGCCTTGCTGGCTGGTAATACCGTGATCATGAAGCACGCCTCACAAACGTTGTTGTGTGCAGAACGTTTCAGCCAAGCATGTGCTGCTGTGGGATTCCCTGCTGGTGTGTTCGAACACATTCACGCCTCACATGCTCACGTCGAACGCATGATCGGCGATGCACGCATCAACTTCGTGGTGTTCACAGGAAGCGTCAATGGCGGTGCGGCAATGGAACGCGCAGCTGCAGGTCGCTTCATCGGCGTCGGTACAGAGCTTGGTGGCAAAGACCCTTCGTATGTACGTGCAGATGCCGACATTGCGTATGCCATTGGTGAGAATGTCGATGGCGCTTTCTTTAACAGCGGTCAATCATGTTGTGGAATCGAACGTATCTACGTTCATGATTCGGTGTACGACCAATTTGTGGATGGTTTCGTAGACCTCACGAAACAGTATGCGCTCGGCAACCCAATGGATGCCGCAACCACTATTGGTCCGATGGTGAATGCAGCAGCTGCAGAGTTCGTGCGTGGACAAGTTGCCGCTGCAATTGCTGGCGGCGCTCGCGCACTTGTTGATGAATCACATTTCGCAGCCGCTGCCTCAGGCACCGCATATATGGGTCCCACAGTTTTGGTTGATGTCAATCACTCCATGGACATCATGCGCGAGGAATCGTTTGGCCCTGTCATTGGCATCATGCGAGTGCGTGACGATGCCGAAGCGATTCGCTTGATGAATGATTCACCCTACGGACTCACATGTTCTGTCTGGACAAATGACATTGCTGCTGCTGAGAACATTGGCAACCAATTAGAGACTGGCACCGTATTCATGAATCGCTGCGACTATGTCGACCCAGCACTTGTGTGGACAGGCGTCAAAGACACAGGCTCAGGTATCGCCCTCAGCAGCCTTGGCTTCTCACCGTACGTGAGGCCAAAGAGCTTTCACCTCAAACACTGATCGACAAGAAGTGCGTCATGTGACGCGAGCTGGTGCCCACGCGTAATTCCACATCGCCATTCCACTGCGTCCACTTTCCAGTTTCCACATCCCACGTGCGATACGCATCACGATCAAGTTTCACCACAGCGTTCACCGATGCACCTGCTGGCACGACAACACGAGACCAACCGACCAGCCTTTGGAATGGCTCATCATTGGATAGCCCATCGCGATTCACGAGATGCGCGTACACCTGCACCACCTGAACACCATCACGCTGCGAGGTGTTCTGCAACGTTGTTGTCACCATGTGGGTTCCACTGCTCGCTGCATCCGTGACTTTCACATCGGCATATCCCAAACCGAATCCAAATGGGAACTGCGGTTCGCGGCCAATGGTGTCGTACCAGCGATACCCAATGAGACGGCCCTCGAGATACTTCGCGACGCCGTTTCGACCCGGATGATGTTCCGCTGCTGGCGTGTCTTCCATTCGGCGAGGCATCGTGACTGGCAAACGACCCGATGGTTCAACATCGCCCAGCAACACATCAACAAGGGCATCGCCCATCTCTTGACCAGCGAACCATGTAAACAACACAGCATCAACTTCGTTCAACCAGGGCATCGCAACGGGCGAACCAGCATTGATCACAACAATGGTGCGCTTGCTCACCTTTGCAACTTCATGAATGAGAATGTCCTGCTTGCCGGGGAGATCAATGGTCTCACGATCCCAGCCTTCGCTCTCCCAGTCGTCATTAGTTCCGACAACAATGACAGACACATCACTACGCGCAGCAAGGTCAATTGCTTCGCCTAATTGATCAAAGTCAATCGGCGCCATGGCACCGATGTTGATACCACTCAGGCCACTACCTATTGGTGTGTGGCGAACTTCAACAACGAATGAATACTCACGTTCTGCTTCCAAAGTTTTCTTCACGACAACTTCTGGCTTACCCATGCCAAAGAATGAGCCGCCATTCGGCGCATCTGCGTTATCGAGAATGATCTCACCATCGATAATGATTCGCGACGCAGCAACGGACTCCAAACTGAATGACCACTCGCCACCGACATGTGGCGTGAACACCGCAGAGAGACGTGCACCAAAACTGATGTTTGGCTCGCGTCGTCCCAAGGGGTCGCCAGTCCACAACAGACGAAAAACTCCAGTTGTTCCGGCCATATCGGGGACAGCACTCGGGTTATCCATCTGCTTGACATCATTGAAGTAATCCATGTGCACATCACGAAGATTGCGGATATCAAGTTCTGGCAGTTTCTTGTTGATGTTGCATCCCGCGGAATGCTCCACAGAGATACCCAACGGCTGCAATCGATTCATCAACGCATCAAGCGGATGAGAAACACGTGTCGGCGTGACATGCGCACTGCCGCCGCCCATCACTGTTGCAGTGGATGCATTCGGCCCGAGTACCGCAATGGTCTTGATGCCAGTAGGCACCAACGGCAAAACAGCATTGTTGTTTTGCAATAACACCATTCCAGCTGCTGAGGCGCGTCGCAACGTTGCATGATCTTGTGCATCATCACGAGAGCCTTCTGGCCCTGGCGGCGTATCAAGAGCGCCAGTTCTTTCCATGAGGTTCAACACATTGCGTGCACGGTTACGCACAACATCTGCAGACACATCGCCGTTGTTCACAGCATCAATCAACTTCTGACCACGATGCAATGTTGGCCCGGGCATCTCAAGGTCAAGTCCGGCGTTCACACCTTCTGCGGTGGAGTGCAATCCATACCAGTCGCTGATGAACGCGCCATCAAAACCCCACTCGTCACGAACAACGCTTTGTAATAACCATTCAGAGTCAGCCGCATACGGGCCATTGATGCGGTTGTAACTGGTCATGATGGACATGACGTCAGCATCTTTCACCGAGCGCTCAAACGGATACAGATACATCTCACGCAACGTGCGCTCATCAATTTGTGAATCAATCGTCATGCGTTCGAATTCAGTGTCGTTGCCCACAAGGTGCTTGATGCAGCTTGCGACACCATGCGATTGAACACCCTTCACGTACTCCAGAGCCGTGAGTGCCGTGAGCAAAGGATCTTCGCTCATGCATTCAAAGTTGCGACCACCAACGGGGGTGCGATGCAAGTTGACAGTCGGAGCTAAATGAACGCGTGCACCTTTGGCTTCCAGTTCACGACCTAGAAGCTCACCAATCTCACGCACGAGAGCCATGTCCCACGATGCAGCGATTGCAGTACTGCAGGGAATGTTCATGGAAGCAGGGCCATCAAATCGACTGCCGCGCACACCTGCAGGGCCGTCACTCACGCGCAATTTAGGAATACCCAATCGCTCATTCGGCACTGTGTTCCACATATTGGAACCAGCCAGCAAACTGACCTGCTCTTCAAGAGTCATTTGGTCAAGGAGGGCCTCAACTCGAGAGGAACGAGAGGCTGATGGCATGACGAAACATTAGTCACCATTTCGTGAAGCCCTTTCAAGCGATATGGGACGAGCCCCGTAGAATTGATGAGTGCCCGAAACCGCCGAAATCCTGAGCGAAGCTGCCTCTCGGCGCACCTTTGCCATCATTTCGCACCCTGACGCGGGAAAAACCACCCTCACTGAGAAGTTCCTTCTCTATGCGGGCGCCATTCAGACCGGTGGTGCCGTCAAGGCTCGCGGCGATCGTCGTGCAGCCACCTCAGACTGGATGGAGATGGAGCGCCAGCGTGGCATCTCGATTTCCTCCACCGTTCTGCAGTTCCCCTATCGCGACTGCATCTTCAATCTTCTCGACACACCTGGTCACCGCGACTTCTCCGAAGACACGTACCGCGTGCTCTCTGCTGTCGATGCAGTCATCATGGTGCTCGACGTTGCAAAAGGTATCGAGCCACAGACACT
>WLGW01000010.1 GCA_009703055.1 Actinomycetota bacterium | reverse complement strand
TCGCGCAATGACAGTTCGAGAACCTTCTTCGCACGTGGTGTGAACGGAATGTGGCCTGATGGGGAAGACCCACCTTGACCGATGATCTCTTCGACTTGAGCGCGCACTGCCTCAAGTGAGATGGAGAGAGACTCAAGAGCTTTGGCGGCAACGCCTTCGCCTTCATGAATGAGACCGAGAAGAATGTGCTCGGTGCCGATGTATGAATGGTTGAGGAGACGCGCCTCTTCTTGGGCGAGAACAACAACCCTGCGGGCTCGGTCTGTAAAACGTTCGAACAATGGGACCACCCCGTTTGGAAAATCGGTGGATATTGCTCAGAAGTGTATCGGTGCAGGGAGTGAGTACCCCTGCGGTGCCCGTAGCCTTGCACCGTGACCGCATCCCCGCTGCTTGGTTTGCCAACGATGGACAAAGACCGCCAGCGGGTGGAAGACGCCCTCTTGGGGGCTGTGACCACGCCCGATGCCTATCTCACGGAAATCGCATCTCACCTGATTTCGGCAGGTGGAAAGCGTTTACGCCCTGTTTTCACGATTGTGGCTTCACAAGTGGGCAATGATGCCCCTGCGTCGCACGAAGCAATCCTCGGTGGAATCTCCTGTGAATTAGTGCACCTGGGATCTTTGTACCACGACGACGTGATGGATGAGTCCACGCAGCGCCGCGGAGTAGACACCGTCAATGCCAAATGGGGCAACTTGCAGGCGATTTTGGCCGGCGACTTTCTTCTCGCCAAGGCTTCTGAAATTGCCGCCGGTTTAGGTGTGGAAGTTGCCGAGTTGCTGGCACGCACGATTGGTGAGTTGTGCCAGGGACAAATCCTGGAACTTCGCCATACCTACAACGTGTTGCGCCCTGTCGATGCGTACTTGTCTTCGATTGATGGAAAGACTGCGTCGTTGTATTCAACGGCTGCACGCATTGGTGGTCTTGTTGCTGGTCACAGCCGTGACGTGATTGATGCATTGACTGCATACGGCACTGCATATGGCATGGTGTTCCAAATTGTTGATGACGTTCTCGATCTCACTGCAACTGATGCGCAGTTAGGCAAGCCTGCTGGACATGACATGGAAGAGGGCGTGTACACACTGCCTGTTCTTCACACGTTGGCTGCTGGTGGCGCTGCAGCAGATGAATTGGCCTCCATCTTGGGTAAGCCATTGAACGAGACAGAACGTCTCCATGTTCTTGAGATTGTGCGAAACGGAACAGGTGTTGCAACAGCGATTGATGCGGCTCGTTCGTTTGTTGCCGATGCAGAACGTGCGTGCGATGCATTGCCACAAGGCATCACGACTGATGCAATGAGAAAGGCCACAGCTGCTCTTCTTGCAACTGTGGCCTAACCCAACGTTTTTGTTATTCGCTCATCTCAGAGCGAGCACCGATCACGGGAAGATGAATACTTCTGCGCGGCGGTTCTTCGCCTGAGCAGCTTCCGTCTTCTTTGTTGTTTCTGGCTGGTTGTATGAAAGTGCAACAGTTTCGATCGGAGCCTTCACTCCAGCCTTGATAAGTGCAGCCTTGACTGCATTCGCACGGTCACGTGAGATTGCAAAGCTGTACGCCGAGACGTCACCGAGTGCAGCGGAGTGTCCGATGACGACAACACGGCTTGCGGTCTTTGCTGCTTCGGCAATCTCGGCAACTTGTGCTTGCGCTTGCTTCGACAGGCGAACATTTGCCTGCCTAAACATGATTGGTTCATCAGTGGTGAGAGTTGTGCCCGCTTCCACTTCTGCCTTCTTCACTGTTGTAGTCATCGTGCGAAGAACTCGCTTGGTGTCTTCGTCAATGATGCGAACTACACAACGACCTGGGTTCACCATCATCACGCTGGTGGTGAGGGCGATACAGATCTTTGGAGTTGAAACGCGAATATCGAGATCTTGCGCTTGCTTGGCAGTGAGCACTCTGAGTGCACTGTCTGGTTGAACTGCTGTTGGCAACTTGGTGGAGTACACCTTCGTGTCAACGCGACCGGCAGTGCTGCCGCCACCGATAACACCACTTCCGTCACCACCGCTGGTGACACCTGCTGCGGCATTCCACACGGTGTACTTGATGCCCACAGTCTGCGAGCCGATGGCTTTGGTGACCTGAAGTGAAGAAAGTTGGCCTTTGCTGTTTACAAATGCAACGCCAACTGAACCATTACCGCAGACATCGGCGGTCGAATACTGCGTGGTGACACCTTGGCCCAAACCGTTTGTACCGTAGGTAGTAACGAGACCGCTTTGGAGGTTCACATAATACGGATACAGAGTTTCCGCGTAGTCGACTGCCTGATTGTTGCACTGGAAGATGTTTGGTGCTGTTGAAGTTGTTGTGAAACCGGTGAACAAATTACCCGTTGCTGTCGCGGCGACTCCCATGAAGAAGTAGCGCATGTTGACTGAAGCGCCATTAACCGTCACAGTGGCCGGAAGATTGGCGAGAGGCTTTTGGCCGTTTGCACCAAGAGTGGTGTCTGGTTCGCCCTTGAGGTTCAATCGGAACAACGACGTTGTGGCGGAACTTCCCGACCCGCTGACGATGGTGTTATTCCAAAGACCTTTTGAGTCGATAATCCATCGAGCGATGCTCAATCTTGTGTTGAAGGATGTTGATGCACTGATCGTTCCGTTTGCCTTAAATGCAATGAGCGTTGACCCTGTGTAGTTAGGCATTCCGGATGTGTTACAGCCGTTGTAGCTAGTGACACTTTGATTGAAAGGATGTGTTGTCACTCGTGGAGAGGTCGTAACAAGAGAGACCGAAAAGATCTTCTCGGAGTTAACTGAGGTAAGTGATGAGTCGGGGGCACTGCTGAAGACAGGCTGAGAGCATTTCGTGGGGTCATCAAAAGTCTTCAAAACACCATTTGTTCCCCATGAGCTATCACGGACAAGAGCACCATTCGATGTTTTCAATGCGAAGAGTCCAGTAGTGATGTAGTCCGTTACGGATTGATTCTGACCACTAAAAGTTGTCTGGGAGTAGGTGCACCTTGCGCCAATGATGATCGAGGAATCTGGGCGGATGGTCATGGTGAACATGTCGATGAATGACGAGAAGAGTGGGACGCTTTGGTAAGAACTACCGAAGGCGGTCGAGCAGACGTTGCCAACAATGTCGGTAGCACTGTAAGAGGCGAAAGCCGATGTTGGATCTGAATTAACCGACACAGTGGGGAAGAAATTGCTCTTTCCTGTGACGGCCCCTGTCGTCAGGTTCCCGATTGCGATGGTGCTTACATCGGTTGAGATGTTTGAAGCGGTGAGGTTGCGTCGGAAGGCGATGGCGTACGAGTTTGCAGTTTCATTAACTGAGAAAGCCTCGAGGCGATAACAAGCACTGAGTTGACTATTTTGGTTGATGTTCGCGATGCAACTCGAGTTGCTCACCGTTGGGTACTCAAAGTCATTGCCCAGGTCAACCGGCTTGAATGACGAATCAATCGTTAGGTCTTCCTTCATTTTCCACAGATGAATGTTGGCTCCTGCAGAGGTTGAGTCGATACCTGCAACCAAGAATGAGTTTGTCTTGTTGAGACGTACCATTCGCAAGATGGTGGCGTTTGGCACCGCGGTCGGCGCGACGATGGCAACAGTCTTAGTAGTTGCTTCACCACCGGCTGCGGATGCAACTGATGGTGAAAAAGTGAGGCCGGTTGCTGTTATGGCGACCGCGGCGATGATGGATGAAAGACGACGCACGCAGAACTCCTGTGGCTGGTCAGATATGGACATTCCGTCTAGTGACGGACCGATTTATTGTAAACGAAAAGTCCAGTACTAATGCGTCAAAAGCTATTTTTCCTAGGAGAAGGTGGCGACCAAGGCTTGTGCGGCGGCGAGGCCGCTGAGCGCTGCGCCCTCCATCTTTGGCCCGGCAAAAGCATCGCCGGCAAGAGCCAATGTGCCTGATGGATCGATCCAGAAAGGTTCGGGCCACGTGGTGCGTGGAGTTGCAAAACGCCACTTCTTTGGCTGGCTTTCCAGAATCTGTGCAACGCCGAGCCAAGGGCGTGCTGCAGTCAACAAGAGAGAGTGAATTTCATCAAGCTCGAGGTCGAAGTGAGTGCGACTCCACTCAGGATTCGCATGAAAGGTGAGTGCATGAGTTGCGCTGATGCCCTTCGCGGAGTTATCTCCGATGAACGAGAACACATCGTCGGGATTCTGCATACCACCAGGTGATCGCACGTTGTGTGCATCGGAATCAAGAACGGCGAGAAGGCCGAGTGCGCGGTCGTAGTCAATGGTGCGCATCTCATCGGGCATTTCAATCGCACCACCAAACATCAGCGAAAACGATTGCGGGATGGGTGCGGTGAGTAACACCTTGTCGCAGGCATGTGCAACGCCATCATCGGTGATCACGTTGTAACCGCTTGCAGTGCGCTCCAGAGAAAACACCAAAGCATTCGTGCGAACGTCGAGACCTTGTGCGAGATGTTTGGCGATACCCGACATGCCTTTGCTGCCCGCGTATCGCGGGTGACCATCTTCCGAATCAAAACCGCGACACCATTCGTGCACAACACCTGCGTCTAACCATGTATTGACATGTGATGCGAATTCTTCGCTGCGTACGGTGAAGAACTGTGCACCATGATCCAGCGTGGCGTCGCCAATACGACGTGTGGCAAGTCGGCCGCCAACACCACGACCTTTGTCGAACACAATGACATCGTGTCTGTTGTCCGAGAGTGATTGTGCGGCCATCAAACCTGAGAGTCCGGCGCCGACAACAATGACGCGCATTAGAGAGCTGCCGCTACTGCATGACCGTGCGGAACAAAAACTTTCTCGGCACGATGAAGAAATTCAAGAAGCACGCGATTGAAGGTTGCTGCATGTTCGATGTGTAATCCGTGTGCGCCACCGCTGATGATGACGAGTTCTGCGGTGGAGATGCGCGAAGCAATTTCTTCAGCGTCACCTCGAGGAGTGAGAACATCTTGATTTCCAACAACAACCATTGCAGGACATGCGATGGTGGAGAGGTCTGCCGTGAGGTGTTCGTCTTCGGTTGACAAGATGGCATTGATTTGTGAGACAAATGCATTGGCAGGGTTGAACAATTGTTGTGCCCCCATCCAGCCCAGTGCGGGAAGAAGCCGGCGAAATGAGCGTGGGCCAATCATCCAGCGAGCAGCTTCGCGCCCCACTGCACCCATGCCATCTGTTTGCGCGAGTGTGGCCCAAGAAGACAAGAGTTCTTCGCGCCATTCATGATTACGACAAGCGGTGGCAACAAGAGTCAGTGAGCGAACGCGTTGTGGGTACTTCAGCGTGATGATCTGGCTAATGGCGCCACCCATGGAAAGACCGACAACGTGGGCTGATTCAATTCCTGCTGCATCAAGAACTGCAATCGCGTCATCAGCCATTTGTTCAAGGTTGTATGTGCCATCAGGTTTGTCGCTGCGGCCGGCACCGCGATTGTCAAACGCAATAGTGCGGTGGCGAAGAGCCAGTGCTGCACGTTGCAGGTTCCAGGAGTTCTTCTCAGCGCCGAGACCCTGCACCAATAACACAGGTGCGCGCTTGGTTAATCCAGTGACTTCGTAATGAAGACGTGCACCATCGGAGGAAACTGCAAACGGCATTACGCCACCTGCTGACGTGCAGGGATGCGCTCAACACTTGGCCAGTCGTACAACCGATGAACAACTTCATTCGTTGAATGGCGCGGTGCGAAACGGAGCAAGTGTGCAGCTTCATTCGATGCAGCAAGGCGACCGTGTTGAATGAGATCAGCAACATGGTCGGGCATTGGTGCGCCGGCGAACGAGGAAGCATTTTGTGCAAGCCACCAACCAGGGCCAAATGATGGAAGTGGAAGTCGACGACCAATAGCGGTGGCGCGCAACATGCTGATGGCACCATTTGCAACGATGTTGACAACACCATCTGCATCACGCTGTGCGGCGAGGATAAACGCTTCTGCTGCATCGTGGTCTTCGACGACAGAGAAGATGGGATTACCGAGTCCGTAATAGGGAATCGCCGGCAGACGCAATAAACGCCCAAGCGGACTTGGCACGTGTGCACCAAGAACAGGCGCAAGACGAAGTGTGCACACGTTGATGCCGCGAGCAGTGCGTAGTTCTGTTGCTTGCTCTTCGATGTTCAGGCACATGTTGCCGTATGTGGTGTTGGGCGCAATAGGTGTTGTCTCGATTGCAATCTCGGGCGAGTACGAACCCGCACCATAAATCTCGATGCCACTGCGCACAACAACTGTTTCAAGTGATTCCGATTGATGCGCAGCATCAAACACTGCCTTTGCAACAAGTTGCGTACAGAGTTCGGCTTGTGCCGTTGCGAGTCGCGCATGTGGTTCCCAGACACCAACGTGTAACAACACATGTGGATTGAATTCGCGAACAAGCTCTGCAATGCGGTCATGTTCCGTTGCTTCCACGCGCACAAACCGCGAACGCGATAAGTGTCGACGCGGAGGATCAACATCGAAACCAAGAATGTCGCCGGCCCACTCCGTGCGCTCAGCCATTGATGCGACGAGAGAGCCGAGTTCTCCACCCATGCCGGTGACGAGAACGCGACGACCCTTCATGGAATCAATTGTTGCAGGTGTTTAGCGAAGGGTGTGAACGTTGAGGATGAGTTCGCGAGCCCATGTATCAAGCTGACGTCCACCGATGCGCTCGGTGATGATGATTGCTTGCGATGGGTCTTCGACCATGCCGCTCCAACGGATGTAGCCACCAACGATGCCGAGGAGGCGATCGCCGACTTCTTCACAATGCATGACGAGCTTCATGTTGCGACCGAGAAGGTCTTGCAACTCTCTGTAGAACAAACGAAGGAATGCATCGGTGTCGTCTGCGCCACTGAGTGGGCGATGACGATAGGGCATGTTGAGTTCTTCGTATGCGTGCAGGTTGTGTGGGGCAGCGATATTGGAGATCACTAGGTCGAAGTGGTTCTCGCGAAGCCAGATGATCTCTTCTTGGCGGCGCACGCGACGGTGGTTCTCGCCGTAGCCGCCAGGGCGCTCACAGATGGCGAGGCGGTCCTTAATGACCCAGGTGAAGTTGCGGGGGGTAATTCCGAGTGCCCATTTTCCGCGCAGCTTTGGGGGCATCCGAATCTCCTAATCAGTCCTGAAATCAAAAACGACGAAAAACGCCGCTCTGCAAGTTACCCCAGGATGTGGAGGGTCAGCCTCTGTTTGCTGCGACGAATTTGCCGATTTTCTCCTATATCGCAGGCCAAAACGTCCCCTCGGGCGACGGCGAGGATCCGTTCCAGGGTGGCGAGGTCGGGAGGGTACGGGTCTGCCAGCCACTGGCGAAGCGCCCGGTGGGCCAGGGGGGCGGGCGCTGCGGCCAGGGCCTTGGCATCGGTGGGGTCGAGCGCACGAGCCAGTTCGTCGAGCAAGTCATTGTCGGCGCGTAGAACATCGGCGGTGCGTGCCAGGAGGGGAGCAGGGTCGCGTTGGGAGAGGTCGCTCATGAGGGGGAGCAACTCATGACGTACTCGATTGCGAAGGAATCGTGTGTCGGTATTCGTGAGGTCATCAACGATGGTGATGTTGAGCGATGAGCACAACGAGCGCGTCTCGTCACGACGAATCCGCAGGAGTGGCCGCGTGTGTCCTGGGCGCATCGCGGAAAGACCTTGTGCACCGGCACCACGTAACAGGTTGATGAGCACTGTTTCTGCCTGATCGTCTTCCGTGTGTCCCGTCATGATTTCGGTTGGAAACATTGCGTATCTCGCAGTGCGGGCTCGTGCTTCGAGATTGGGACCATTGCCGACATGAACCGTATGAACAACCAACGGAATGCCGAGTGGTTCAGTAATCGCACGAATGATGTCTGCATCATTCGACGAATCCGGCCGTAATTGATGGTCGACGTGAATTGCTGTGATCTTGAGCCCTGCCGCATGTGCAAGCAAGAGAAGAGCCATGGAATCGGGACCACCAGAGATGGCGAGAGAAACAGCCGTGCCCCGAGTGGGAAAAGTGCAACGAGCCAGAAGAGGCTCAAACACGAAAGGTGGTGTGGCGCCGTCCGTCATTGGAGGCTCCGACAGCGAGTGCTACTTGTTTTTCTGAGCTTGGCGCTGGCGACGGTTTGGGTGACGCATTGCGCTGACCTTGAGGAGGTATCCGACAACGGCCTGGAGAACTGCGCCGATAGCGGCAATCAGAAGAACGAGACCCACCCAGTAGTGCCATACATACGCTGCGAACATATTTCCAAGCGTAGCCAGTGCAACCCCCGAGAGGGGCACCAACATGGGAAAACGGCTTTAGTCGTTGCCGAGAACGTCGTCACCGAGGCAGTCGCGGAGACGATCGAGGAAGCCCTCAGGCAACTCCTCATTTGTGGCCTTGGTCTTAATAGCCGTACGCAGATCTGCGTGGAATTCATAGGCGCCTTGGCAGTCGGTGCAGCCCTTGAGATGAGTGATGATCTCGTTGGCGCGACCCTCTGACAGCTCAGAGTCGAGGTAACTCTCCAGCTCATTCAGTGTTTCTTGGCAGTCGGCCATGGTCTTAATCCTGTGGGTCCAGTAAGGACTCGTCGACGAGTCCTCGCTCTTTTGCGTACTCGTACAACATCTTCTGCATCGCTTTTCTTCCCCGATGGAGGCGCGACATCACGGTTCCAATGGGAACTTCAAGCATTTCGGCTATTTCTTTGTATGAAAAGCCCTCAACATCGGAGAGAAGGACGGGAATGCGGAAGGTTTCAGGCAATGACTCGATGGCGTTCTTTACTTCTTCGTCAGTAAACAGTTCAAGCATCTGGTCCTCGGCGGACTGATTCATCTTTGATTGATCGAAAGCGCCCATACGACGAAACAAGAAAAGCTCTTCCACATCATCAAGTTCGGTTTCCTGCGGACGGCGCTGTTGAGAGTTGTACTTATTGATGAACGTATTCGTCATGATGCGAAACAACCACGCACGCAAGTTGGTTCCTTGTTGATAGGAATCAAATGCACGCCACCCCTTGAGGAAGGTTTCTTGCACGAGGTCTTCAGCATCTGCTCTATTGCGTGTCATGCGCAATGCGGTGGCAAACAGTTGCGGTGCGTATTGCATCGCATCATTTGTGAAATCTTCGCGTGCCCCCATCGTGAAAGTGTTAGCGACTGCGTCGCTTTCGTGCCTTCACGGCAGTGTCCATTGCGGCAGTAAATCTCTCAAGAAAATCTGCAAGCACGAAACGCTCTTCAGGTGTGTATTCACTGAGGATTGCAAGTGTGAGGTCACGACGACGAATGTGCACTTCGCCATGAATTCGCCGGCCACGATCTGTCGCTGCAATTGCTACGACGCGGCCATCACCATCATGTGTGACGCGTTCTGCAAGACCATCTTTAATCAGACGTTGTACTGCGCGTGTTGCTGTGCTGGGATCAATACGCAGATGATCTGCAAGATCTCCCATGCGACATGATTCGACAGTAACGAGAAGATCAAGGGCGTCCATTTGGCCAGGCTCAATTGCGCTTCCGCCAACTCCGTACACAACATCGCGGGCAGCGCCAGCAGTGGTGCCGCGGCGGATATCGCGCCACGCAAAACCAACTCGAGCCGCGGTTTCGAGGTCGAGATCATTGAAGAGTGGGTTCGGCGTCTCTGTGTTCTTCATCTGGTAACTAGGGTAACCCCATGACAGATAGCGACGCTGGTCAGGACGGGCTACAAACACCACTGGATGTTCTGGGCATTATGGCTAGCCAGCAGGGTTTGCTCTCTCCGACAATCCGGCAAGTAGAGATGTACACGCGCCGAGGATTGTTGTCCTTGCTCTGGCACGAGCCCAGTGAACTAACGCGCAATGTCGGCATTGTGATGTTGGGTGGCGCAATGGGTGGCACGTTGGGCCCAGGGAACGGTTTGTACAACGATTTTGGGCATTCTCTTGCTGAATATGGAGTTCCATCGATTCGGTTGAGCTATCGCGCGCCAAACGACATGGACTCGTGCTGTGTTGATGCTGCGGCTGCAGTGCAGTTACTTATCGGTAGCGGAGTCGATCGCGTTGTTCTCATGGGACACAGCTTTGGTGGTGCAGTCGCTATTCGCGTCGCAGTCGGATTATCAGAGATGGTTGCGGGCGTTGTGACCTTTGCAACACAATCCGCCGGATGCGAAATTGCTGGCGGATTACAAGGCAAACCATTACTGATGTTCCACGGAGACAGCGACAACATTCTTCCTGCAGAGGCCAGTGAGATGGTGCGCACCATCGCCGGCTACGGAGACTTACGCATTATGCAAGGTGATGATCATCTGTTGACAAACAGCCACGACCACATGTTTGAAGAAGTCTTGAAGTGGTTAAAGAACATTTTTGAAGGAGTGTCGCAATGACAGCAACACCTCAGAACGTCGTTGTTCTTCTCCTTGACAGTTTGAATCGTCATGAGATGGGTGCGTACGGCGGCAAAAACTTTGATACGCCAAACCTTGACCGTCTCGCAGCACGTTCGGTGCGATTCACGAATCATCACACAGGTTCACTGCCGTGTATTCCTGCACGTCATGACATTCTCGTTGGAGCGTGGGACTTTTTATGGCGTCCTTGGGGCTCTATTGAATTGTGGGAAGAACCAATCACTGCATCGCTTCGACGCGAAGGTGTGATCACGCAGTTGATTACGGACCATCCGCATCTGTTTGAAACGGGTGGAGAGAATTACCACACAGATTTCACAGCATGGGATTACGAACGTGGTCACGAGAGTGATGCGTGGAAGTCACGACCTGACCCATCATGGTTGGGCACACCGACGTATGGTCGCGGTCATACGCACTACGACAATTCTCGTGGATACTTCCGTGGCGAAGAAGACTTCCCTGGCCCACGCACAATGCAAGCAACAGCAAAGTGGTTGGCTGAAGATGCGCCGGTGCATCGCGCAAAGGGTGAACGGTTCTTTTTGTTTGTCGACGAGTTTGATCCGCACGAACCATTTGATACACCCGAAGAATGGGCGACTCGATATGACGATTCCTGGGAAGGGCCACACCTCACATGGCCGCCATATGCAATTGATGCCTATAAACAGGGCATTTTGACTGAACGTGATGCGCGACAGATTCGTGCGCAATACGGCGGCAAGTTGTCCATGATTGATCATTGGTTGGGCCGCGTCCTTGATTCTCTTGATGCAACAAATGCATGGGAAGACACAGTTGTGATTCTGTGTACAGATCATGGCCATTACTTAGGTGACACTGATGTGCATGGCCGCGATGTGTGGGGGAAGCCCGGCTTGCCTGTGTACAAACCGCTCGGGCATATTCCGATGTTGGTCTCATGGCCCGGTGTTGCACCCGCGACGAATGATGCTCTCACCACATCAACAGATATTCATGCGACAATTGCTGAGGTGTTTGGTGCGCCGGTGAAGCACACGGCGCATGGCAAATCACTTGTGCCTGTTCTTGCAAATGAACAATCACAGGTTCGTGATTGGTTACTCACTGGTGTGTGGGGCCGAGAAGTGCAAATCGTGACCAATGATTGGCGATACACACGCGGACCATCGGGTGCGAATACACCACACTCCATGTGGTCGAACCGTTGGAGCACGATGCCGATTGCCTCAATGCCGGATTACAAAATGCCAATGCCAGATGATCGTGCGGTGCTCGACTTCATGCCGGGAAGCACGATTCCTGTTATTCGTCAACCGTTCCGTGAAGGGGACTTGTTGCCGTTCTGGTCGTACGCGAAACAGTATGAGACATTGATGTTCAATCGCGCTGAAGACCCAGACGAAACAGTGAATCGCATTGGTGATTCCATCGCAAAAGAAGCAGAAGAACTGTTACGAGTTGCACTAACGGAAGTTGACGCACCTAGTGAACAGTTTGAGCGTTTAGCTCTGAACTAATTCTTTGTTGGTTGCTCTCCACGGTCATATGGACAGTGACGACAGATGTTTCCGCAGCAATAGCCACGGTTTTTCAGGTACAGCGATGTCATCACCATTAACCCAGTGTCAGGGTCTGTATAGAAATCGCGTCCTGCTGCTACGGCAGTTGCATGTGCACGTTCAGCAGCAGGGGTCATGCACTTAGTGTGCCGTACGAAATCCAGTTACGACACTTTGATCTTGACAGTCCGTGATTTTTTTGTGGTCGTGAACTTGCCATTGACCTTTTTCTTCACAGATTCAGTCAATGTGAGAGTGCATGTTTTTGCCTTGGACTTGGTGGCCAAGTTTTTCCCACTGATTGCACAGCCGCCTTTGACCTTCCATGAAACTGCCGCGTTCTTTGCTGGCTTGATAATGGAAGTCAATGGGACGATCCGATTCTTCGCATAACGCTTTGTCACTGTCGTCGTGCTTGTCGTCGTTGTACCAATCGTTGCTGCTGGTGCTCCGCAATTGATCCCGTTCACACGAACGCAAATGACTTTCGATGCAAGGGCTCCTTGGCCCCGCACGCGGTACTTGGTGGAAACAGATGGGCACAGGCGCACTGTGGCTCGACCATTTGCGCCTGTTGAGACAGTGGGAGTCGTTGAACAACTTGCTTTCCGAACACCTTGTGCGGTGACTTCCCTCGTGCGAAGTGACGTTGCGGAAACGTTGCCGCAGAGTGAAGTGAGAGTGGCAGTTGAACTAATCAATCCACCGGTCTCCATGTCGGAGCACACCGTCTCAACTGTGCCAACAAAACCTGCAACGGGGACACTGCCAGAGTCCTGTACAGATACCTCAAGCGATACACCCGATCCTGATGTACTCACGATATCGATCGCCTGCGTCGCAGGATCAGCATCCGGTGTGGGAACTTGCACCGTTGCCATGAACGGCATTGTTGCAGTGTCACTGATTGAGGCGAAGTTGTGGTTCAACGTCTGGTTGATATCACCATCGTCGTACACGATGGACGCATCAAAGACTGATGATCGAATACGTGGAGCAAATGATTTGAAGGTCACGCTTCCATTGCTTCCAGTGATGTACGACGGCGCTGCTACATAGCAGTACACACAGCCGACTTGTCCAAAGAGTCCCCGTTGGTCACGGGCCTGGGGTGCCCACGTTGATGTGCTGTTTCCCGTTGATTGATAAGCGTATGACAGGAAGATGTTTCGGAGCAGAACTTTTGCATTGGGAACTGGCGTTCCGTCGGGCAGTGCGACACTTACTGTTCGTGTGAAGACTTCGGGAGCATTGGGAACGCGAATGATTACTTCGCCTGTTGAACTCACAATGCTTGTGATTGCAGCAGCTTGCAGTGATGCTCCTGAGGCGAGTTGGCTCATGCCAAGAGTGCTGGAGAGCGTGAAGATGACGGGACCTGTAGCCAAGGTTGCACGCGCTGTGCCGTCGACTCCGCTTGCCAATGTGCTGGTTGTACTGCTTCCGAGCAGACCAGGAACATCGGGTGCGGTCCAGCGAATGGAGACATTAGGAACAATCTCACCAGATTCGGTGATCACCTTGATGGGAGCTAAGGAGCGAGTCACTCTGCTGCCGGTTTGAACGGTCATTGGAATCAGATTTGCCGTGTCGGTAGAGCCATTAATTGACGTCACATAATGGAAAGAAGATGAAGTTGATGTTGTGAATGCAGAAACAGGCGTCAGCGAACCAGCCGTATTTGAAACACAGCCATTGCAGGAGAACACCCAAGAATCAACCGAGACGATTCCATTGGTCAGGGCGAAGTAAAGCTTGCCCATTGAATGGGATTGAGAAGAGAACATTGATAGAGGCTTAGCAATCACAGCAACAGCCTTCACGCGAAGTTCGTTACCGGTGATGGAGCCACACAACAGTGTTCCTGAGGCGTAGAAACACAAGCCAGACATCATGATGGACTGGGCGTACACCGCTTCGGAATTTGTCACTCCATCAACAATCAATTCGTCTCGGAAGACGCCACTGTCGAAAGACACACAAGCCGAAATTCCTCCAGCGACACAGAACTTCAAGAGAGATCCACCGTTGTTCTCGCTAGCAACTGCAATATCAACAATATTGGTGAATCGAGATGTTTGCCAGTTGACCGCATTACCTATTGACCCACATGAGACTCTGCCAGCTGTCGAGCGGTAACAGATGGGAATACTGTTTCCATAGTGTTGCCAAGTGCCGCCAAGAATGACTTCTGCGACGCCATTTGCAACGAGGGTGACCCACGACGTGTTGTAATCAACACCGTTGTAGTTACCTGTGCCGTTGAGACCGAAACCGACACACTTCAGTGCACCAGAGATAACAGCACATGTTGTTGCTGAAGTGGAGGCAACATCTGTGACTCCAGTGAGCGGCTGCACACCATCGACCGCGATGACGGGAGTCGTTGGTGAATCAGTTGTCGTCCCATTTCCAAGTTGGCCGCCGTTGTTAAGACCCCAACACCTGAGTCCGTTCGCAATGATTGCGCAACCACCCATGTCGCTGTATCCCGAAGAGACCCATTGTCCGTGAGTATCAATTTTTGTTGCAGTTGCAATGTCTGCAGAGAATGAAGATTGCGGTGCGTAAGCAGGGGTATTTACGCGAGTGGAGGGACAATGCGTACCAACACAACCCACTGGTACACCGTCAGTTTCGATGGATGTGATCTTGTAGATGGCATCAATGCCCGTTGCATGAGCGGGGGCGGTCTCAAAAGATGGCACTGCGACGAGGAATCCACTGAGTCCAATGGCGAGAGTGATTCGGACAAGAACTGACTTCATGTCTGAACCATAACAATGGTTTAGATGAATTGACAGGGATTGTTCTCAATGCCTTCTATATATAAGGCAAATCAGCGGAGTTCATTTGGCGATATAAGGCCGTCTGCGTTTGCATCAGTACCTGGCAATTTGGATTGATCTGGCTCAAGGGCCTTCCAGGTGGCGGCATCTATTGCGCCGCTGCGCAACAAGCCTTTGTCTTTCTGAAACTTGAAGACAGCGAAGGCCATTGCTGGACCGAAATAGCCGTCGACACTGGTGTTGTAACCAGCGGTACGGAGGCGCGCTTGCATCAGTTTCACAGCAAGACCTTGATCACACTTTTCAACGGGTAGTTCGCTGGCTGCGAAGTATCCCGTGCACTTCTCGTTCAAAGATGCAGTCACCGATGCAAGATCCGCTTCGCATCCCGTCTCTGGGACGTACTTCAATGATTTGTTTGCTGGCCAGATGATGCATGCAACATCACTGGGAGGAAGTTCCTTCAAAGTGGCGGCGCCAACATTCGGGATATAGCAACTCATAAAGAATCGAGTGAGCGGAAGTGAGCGCTGGCACGTAGTGGTGTTGACCCATTTCGTCCCCTGGAGTTGAAAGAGACGAGTTTGTGTACAGCCGTCATCGGGACAATTCCAGCGGTCGCGATCAGTGTCACCGTACGCCCACGTAGCGGTGCACTTTTCGAGAAGAAGTTTCTCGCCGTAGCTTGCGCTGATGGCCTTGTTGTTACAGGCAATTTCTTTCTCACCAGATGCAGGATTCAAGAATTTTGGAACAGTTGTTGCCGTGTTAGACGCAGTAGATGTACTGACGATTGTTGTGGGAGTAGTTGTTGAAGTTGAGTGAGAAGAATCACTGCAGGCAACGAGCCCAACGAGAAAGGGGAGAAGCAGAAGCGCTTTTTTCACGGATTCATTCTGCCGAGCAAAGTAAGGATTATTTGAGAACAGTTACTTTTGTTTTATAGGTCTTTGCTTTCCCTTTTTTGGGTGTGACCGTCAATGACACAGAACATGTTCCTATCTTGAGAGTTTTTACTGAGGCACCAGAAACTCTGCAGATTTTGCTGGATGATGCAGCAACTCTGATGACCACCTTGGACGTTGATGGGATTGTGATTTTCGCATTTGTTGAAATGCAAGTGCGAGTAATGGACTTTCCGCGTCGCACTGAACACAACTTTTGTTGACCTGTAATTCCGATGGATTGTGGTGGAGATGTTGTGGCAGGAGTTGTAACAACTGGTGGAATGGTTGCAGGAGGAGTTGTGCCAACTGGTGCGGTACTTGAAGTTGACGTAGATGGGGTAGTGGTAGACGCTGCAACGGAGTACGTGATGCTGAGTTCACCGTTACCACTCCTGACACCAGAAAGATCACTGGTTTTTGTCGCAAGTGAATTGTTCCACCACGATGATCCGCCGGAACCACTTCCTTTGGTGATTCCTGCACCGCCACCGAAGTAGCCACCACCGCCACCAGAACCTCCGTATGACACGTGTGCGGAGCCGCCTTGCATTGATGTACCGCTTTCACTGCACACCACTGAGATAGGAGCATCGATGTCATCATCAAAACATGCACCTGCGCCACCTGCGGAACCTGTTCCACCAGACGCTTCACTAATAATGTCGAATGGGACAGGGTTACTCAATGAATTTTCCCCCGTAATGCCGCCTGCTCCACCGAAGTAAAAGTCATGGCCGCCACCGCCGCCAGCTACGACAATGAGAGTGTCGACATTGTTCGTCGTGCGATAAATCGCTGTTGATCCGCCACCACCAGTACCAAATCCCCGAGGATCAAGCGATCCGATTGAACCTGCTCCACCGTTTGGCCACCCACCTGGAACCACACCAATAGGAGGGTCAAATGTGAATCCTTGTCCTTGACCACCAACGACAATCTTGAAAGTTTCTCCAGTAGTCACTGGAATGTTGACTGCGATGAAACCACCCCGACCAGGAGTTCCGATGGCATTGATAGCAGCGATTCCGCCTTGAGCGCCCGAGAGCGCAACGCTGAGAGAAGTGACTCCTGCAGGAACCGTGAATGTGGAGTCTGTCCCGGTGAACGAAAATGTCTCTGTTGTGTCGGAGGCGAGAGCTGCGGGTACTTGTGAGATGACTTCACTGGAAACAAAGACACCCATGAAGAGAATGGTGATGCCCAGAGAAAGTCGACGAGTCTTTGTCATTTCGTGAATCTAACTCAGAAATGAATATCTATTCATTTCTCAGTCCAAGTGCCGAGGGGGTGGTCTGACGAGGGGAGCTGTTGCGCCGGGCGCAGACTGGGTCACTGTGCGCAATGTAGAGATTTACTCAATGATCGCGTAACTCGATTTTGCTATGTCACCTTGAATGACAATGTTTTGGTTGACCTCTTTTTTGCAGATGTTGTCACAGTGATACTGATGCGACACGTCCCGGTATTTACCGCTTGAACTCTTGCCTTCACGACTTTGCAGACTTTTGGCGTTGTTGACTTCAATGACACCTTGCCGGCCTTCGGAACCGTGACCTTGGCTCTCTTCAGAATGACAGCTTGAGACACTGTGACAACGAGCTTGATGGGCTCGTCCACAGATGAAACAACAACAGGAATTGTGGTGGTTGGTGGAATCGCCATAACTGGATTTGAGGCTGGGGGTGGTGTGGTGGTTGGTGGAATCGCCACAACAGGATTTGAGGCTGGGGGTGGTGTGGTGGTTGGTGGGGCAATAGGAGTTGGTGTTAACGAAGGAATTTTGACCAAAAGCATCTTCTCTTCGTCATTCTCAATCACGTAGCCAGTGATGAGACTCGCGCCATCAGGCAGTGCTGCAATGTCTAGGAAATATGTCTCTGACTGTGGAAACGGCAGGAGAATTCCGTTTGTGCCAAACGATTGATCAAGACTTCCGTTCAAAGTCGTGCGAGCGATACCTGAATAATTGAGGTCTCGCATCCGTGGTCGATTGGAGTCGCCGCCCCCAACAATGATGTAACCACCATTGAATGGCATGAGATCCTCTGCGTCCTCATCATCTATTTGTGCTGGATCTTGATAGAAGAAAACAAGAGAACCACTGCCGTTAAGAGTTGTATCGAAAGTTCCAGTTGCGTCTAGCCGAGCAAGAACATTCTGCGTCTGGGTTGTACCAAGAAGAACAATTCGAGATTGGTCGTCCACATGGATTCTATTGATGTACCCAGGAAGTGTTTGTGATTGTGTTGGCCAAGACTTGAAACCGCCGGAAAACGAAGAGTCCAGTGAGCCATTCGGCAAAATTCGGGCAACATAGGTTTGTGACTGACTATTTATATTGGTGTCTCCTGCGACGTAGATGGACCCGTTTGAAGCGTGAGCTCCAACGTGAATGCTGCCTTCTCCATCGCCGATGACAATTGGAACACCACCAGCGAAGTTTGCAGCATCGGTGTACGACGGATCCAACTGACCAGATGAGGTGTATCGATATGTCCACGATGCACCTACCCAGTTTTGAAACCGCGTGACAGGGATAATGAACTTGCCATTGTCGGTCAAGAGGAGTGAGTATGGCTCCAAGTCGTATGTCCCATCAGAGGTAATGATGGCTCCGTTGGTTCCAAAGGTGTTGTCCAATGTTCCATTGGCGTTGACTCGCCACATCATGATGGTTTGGTTGGTCGAGTTGTTGTCACGACCTGTTCCAAGGACAACAGTTTTTCCATCGGGCTGAATGACAAAGTCAACGATGTCGATCGAATAATCATCAGTGGGCGGAGACAAAAGTTGATATCCACCTAAACCAAACGATGTGTCGGCTGCGCCAGTGGCTGTGAATTTGAAAATTGCCGCTCGTGTTATCTCGTCCCAGTCTCGCCGAACCCATGCACCACCCACGGTGATGATTGAACCGTCTGGCTGAGGTTTGCTGCCGATGGCATTTGACGACCACTTTTCATAACGAAATTCAATAGAAAGATTGCTGAATGAGCCATCTGCTGATCCACTTGCAGTGAAACGTCGAAGAACTGAATCCCCCTGAGTGCGCAATGATCCAGCTACAACAATTTTGTTGTCTGATTGAACAGTCAGTGATAGGGCTCGCGCACCATCATTTTCTCCTGTCCATAAACATTGAGAACAATTCGGTGAGCTGCTGAAAGTTCCGTTTGACTCAACACGCATAAAGCCGGCGGTTGTCCCGGAGTTAATGGAGAAGACGTATTGTCCGCCAGATTGCACGTGCAGGCGCTTTGTGGAAGGTTGATCCACTGGAGCTTGCAAGGTACTCAAGGCGAATCCATTCGACCCGAATGACGTATCGGCTGTTCCGTCGCTAAGAATTTTCGCGATGCCGTAGTACCAAGGTCCAGTTGCATATGTGCCGACAACACCAGCAACAACCAGATGGTCATTTTGCAAAACTAATGCTGCCGTGAGAATGGCGTCTGATTCCGATGCAAATTGAATAAAGACAATGCCATTACCGTTCGATGCTCCATCAAACGTTGTATCAAGATAACCGTCAACGTCAATCTTTGTCAGCACTAACACCCGTGAACCGCTACCGTTCCATGCTGCTCCAATGCCGAGAAGGGATCCGTCACTGAGGACTTTTATGGCGTTGAGTGCGGACCATGTGGGTGCGCCGTCTGGCACGGGGATGACTTCTCGTGCACCGTTAATGCCCCAGTCCTCATCAACGTAGCCAGTGGAATTCAGAGTGACGAAGAAAAAGGTGGCATTACCTCCTGACACGGTTTGCATCTGAAATCCCAGATGAATTGTTCCGTCAGCGTTGTTGATGTCAATCAATATCTCCTGGTCAAATATGTCTTGACCAGGGAATGGTGGCAGTTTGTATGAGCCTCTAGTTGAAAATGTTGCATCAATGATTCCGTTCGCCGTAAAGCGATAGACGACTATGTTTCTTTCATTGTTGATGTCCTCAAATCCAGTGAGAAGAATCTTTCCATTGGATTGCAGGGCGAAGTTTGCTCCTTTGATTCTGAGCGGAGCAGTGCGCCCGTTGATGCCAAACTGAGTGTCTGGCGAACCACTTGACGAGTACTTACCAATTATTGCTGTGTCGTATTCGTTGCCACCCTCGGCTTGGTAAAGAACAAGAAAGTTTCCGTTTGCACCAGTAATGATGTCTTTGGCCATTGATTCGGATCGCTGGAGTGGAATCTCAAATGATGCCAAGCCGTTTGAACCGAAACTCGCGTCGAACGGTGATGGTGTTGTGGCATGTGCAGCAGATGTCTGTGTGACAAGAACGGTGGTGGCAAGGAGTGCAACGCCAAGGAGACGACTAAATCGGGACTTCATCAGGACTCATTTCTAGATAATTATCTAGAAATATATCTGAGAATTAGATGACTATCTAGTACTACCTCTGAGGATTCATGAGGGTTTTGAGCACAAGAACAATGGCCTCGTTGACTGCATTAGACAATTCGGCATCATCGGTGATGTCAACAAGAACCCGGCCCAAGAACATGGCCTGTGTGAGATAAGCCACAGTTTTGGTGTCAACAATCGGATTAATGAATCCTTTTTGCTTTGCTAACTCATAAGACTCTGCGAGAAATTCAGAGCCCTTTGTCTGTGATTCAGCCAGCATTTCGCGCAACGCAGGGTCTTCAACTGCAGCTGCCAATGTTCGAATACGTCGGCCTCGTTGATCCGTCATCGCATCGGAACCCAACGAAAGAATGATGGAGCTCAACATGGCAAAGAGCTCCTCGCCATCTTTACCCGACTCAATGAGAACTCGGATCAGTTCGTTCTCTGATTTCAATGTTTGCTTGAGGAGATGAGCTTCACAATGTGAGATCAGACCGTGACGACTTCCGAAGTGGTGATACAAGGAACCGCGAGCGACTCCGGATTCACGCAGAACATTCTCAAGATTGAAATTGATAGAGCCGTTGCGTTGCAGTTCCTCAACGCCATAACGAATCAGAGTCTCTACAGTCGAAAGGCCATTGGCGTTCTTACGCGTTTGACCAACTTTCTCGCTCATTTGCTCATTGTGCCACAAACTGCTGTTGTTAACTAGTTGGACTGATGAGGAATGGTGCGTTTTCCTGAAACTCTGATGTCACGAAAACTTGACCGTTCTCAGTAGTTTCCAACTCGTGACCCAACTGATGTACGAAGGAGTTGTACTGGTACAGCCACTCAAACTTCTTCTGAATTCCGTCGGGCGTGAATCGGGCCAGGAAGAGACGGTTTCGATTTGCATACGACTGTGTCCTCGCTCCACCCAGGACAATGAATTCGCCGGTGGGAAGAATAGAAATATCAAACCCATCAACAAATCGCATTGTGGTCTTTAGTTTCACACCAGGAATACGCAACTTGTTGGCCCACAGCAATGCGCCCTGCGGAGAGTATTTCGCAAGGACCAAGTCTTGAATCCAGTACGGGCGAATCATCTTCGTTTTTGCGGACGGGTCAAAGTCATTTGATTTATTCAGAGGAATAGCGACTAGGGCGTTACCTTCAGTATCTGTTGCAAGACCAATCTTCTCTGTAGGGAATTCATCTCCGGCACCAATGTGAACGCCATTTGCACCGATGTCGTTACGTCGTTGAAACTTGATTGACCAAATCATTTTCCCAGAAGTCGTGAGTTGGGTCAATTCGGTGTTGCTGGCCGCGAAAAGTTTCTTGCCGCGCGGAGAGGAGAAAGAGGAAAAGTACGTTCCCTTCATCGACCATTTCTTTTTGCCAGTGGAATCGACCATCAGAGTGGTCTCGCCTTGCACAAGAGTGTTTCCAGCCAGATTTGTCTTGCAAGTCACAATTTTTTCGACTGATCTGTTCATTTCCCACATGAGCTTGCCTTGTGGTGTGAACTTCCTCAGTTTCGAATCGCATGCATACACATTGCCAAGACGATCTACGTCAACGGTGATTCCTCGATACCAGTGCATAGGGCTTGATTGTCCGAAACAGCGGATCCATTGAAATTGTGATTCCGCGTCAAACTTGGCGATGAACTCAAAGGTTCGTCCTGCAATGCCCACGGACTTGATTTTGGTTGAGGGTTCAAAGTCATGAACATCGCTCATCAACCCGCCAATTACTTTGTTTCCATCGGAATCAATTGCAAGCGATGTAGTGATGATTCCTGGTGAATCGAATGGTTCGTACTCAACCTTGTCAGGTTTGGTCGCTCTGACTTTCTCGCAAGACGTGGAAAGAACGTCGTCGGGGATATCTGGGGTCGTATCAAGTGGCCCGGTGGGGCACCCATAATTGATCCCATCCTCAGGACATCCAAGCGGGTTGTTGGGATCAGTCGTCGATGTCGTGCTGGTTTGGGGCGAAATAGAATCGCGTGATTCAGTGGCATTACCTGCACATGCGGCGAGCAGAACTGCGCAGATCAATCCAATGACAAGACGTTTCATGACATCTCTTGCTTATTCCTCGTAGCTGCAAGCGGGATTCGTGTCACTTGAGGTGTAGGAGACATCGAATGTTGCAGATTTGAATGCCTTGTGCCTACCCGATCGAGCAACAGCAAAGCGATGTGTATAACTGTCGTTGTCGTAGCAGTCATCGCCGTACTCATTCGGAAAAGTGGTATCGAGTGAGAAGGTTGCTTTTCCGGATGCATTTGTCGTGAGGACTTTGTAGCCCGCGCTAATCCAACCTTCATCATCGTCCATGTATTGCAAAAGCACTTTGCTCTTGGTCTTTCCTCTGCCACGTACTTGAACCGTGATTTTGCAGACGGCATCGCCTTCATTGATAAAGATGGTTTCTTCTTCATCAAACTCGTCTACACAATGATCACTGATGGCAATTACGCGAAGAGATTGCTTTGTAGCAGAAGGGACTTTTGTTGCCTGCGCGGTTGTCACTGGCGTTATGAGCAAGGAGCTAATGCAAATCGCAGCAATAGGGAACAAGCGTGACTTCATGAACTGATGCTACGCCTTGACGATTAATGCGATGACAGGCGAGCTTCATTTCATAAAGAAACGAAGATAATCAACTGTAAGAGTCTTCGGGGCAACCGGTCTCTGGAATCTTGTCTGAGAGACTTGCGCCAAACCAAAGAACGCACTGCACGGGCATCGGTGGGATCAATGTGTCATCGACTGCATCGTCGTTATACGGGTTGTTGCAGATGGTCAGAGTTGCTGTCATCGGGTGGTAAATGTGGCAGACACCCATCACAGTCCACTTGCCTGGCTTGTTCGTCAGAATCCATTCAGCTTCCACATCGGTGTCACCAGTGAACTTTTCAACAAAGCGTTGAGGGATTCCGACCGCCCACCCATCGACACAACGAATAACTTCCTTGAAAACTTCGGATGTGTCGGAGGATATTTTTTGAAGTGGGCAGTCCACCAGTTTTGGAAGTGCGGACCTGGGAATAGGGGCCACCGTGGAGGTGGTTATTGGAATGGTCTCTTCGGAGACATCAGTGATGGTTGTAGTACTGGATGTAGGCAACGTTGACGAGACGAGTGATTCTGACGCAGTTGAACTACATGCAGCAAGAGATACGCAAGCCGCCAAAGTGACTAGCAATTTTTTCTTCATCGATACATCATGCACCAAACGAGAGCTCCTTGATTGTGATCGTTCTCTATGCACAGTCGTAAGCACGCAGGTAATTGGCGATTCCTCCAAGAGCCGCAGAACGTAGGCCTTGAAGAGTAAAACTAACAATCGAATCAGCAATCATCCCCCAGCCGACACCCCTCAAGATGTACACAGCGTCGTTCATCACCGCTTCAAATTCATATGGATCAGAAGTGTAAAAACCTTCGTTATACAAGTCTCGTAGTGAGATGCATGTTGGGCTTTGATTTCCTGTCTCACCTGCATTTTGAGACTCATCTCCATTTGAGCCACTATTCGATGAATCTTCGGCAGTGAGCTCTAAATCAAACTCTTTTGTTTCTGAGTTGAATGTGATGGAGACATTCGCTCGCCCCTCAGGGCCGTAATCCCATGCAGTAAGAACCTGAGTCGATTTGTCATAGGCCAATAGATCTAACGACTCTGAAACATCCTCAGACCCATTGAATCTTGCCCACTTCCATTCACAATCGACTTGCATAAAGATTTTGCCAAATTGGTGGCCACCTTGTTGACCGTCCTTGTTATACGAAACCAAAAAATCAAGAACACCATCGTTTGAATAATCTGCAGATAAAACTGAAAAGGGATTTGATTCATAATCTTGTCCAAGAAGATCAGACTGCTCTAACCATGTTTTACCATTCCACTGGTAAAACCTCACTTGGTCTCTTTGAACAATCAGTGAATACTTCCCGCAGCTGCTCTCTGAAATTTTGGAGTAGTCGACAGACTTCAATGTGCTTGCAAGTGACACGAGTTCACTCTGAGATTTGCCATTGTCAGGAAAGGTAGGAATTGTTTCAACGGCGGCATTAGTAGAACTGGTTGAAGAACATGCCGCCGAAGTGGCAACGAGGGCTAGAGCTGCGACCCAATGATGAATGGATGACTTTCGATACATGTATTGGACAGTAGAGGAATTGGTTATCTCATCTCTCGGTTTTAAAAAGAAACCGATGGGTTTTGAGAACTTTAGGAATCAGTCATTCAGATGACTGATTTGAGATCTTAGTTGCGAGCCCAATTCATTCGTTCGGCATACCAGTGAACATATTGATGACGTCTTTCAATGATCTGAACATACTGCGACCACGCACGTTCGACCTTTCCAATCTTGCCTCCACGGTCCATCTTTCGTAGATAGCTTTTCATTTTGCGCTGGGCTTCTTCGTCGTCTTTGCAAAAATCAGATGCGTACCAAATGTCAAATCTCTTGGCAGATGAGTTGTAAGTCTCTTCCAAGGTGATCCGGTGTCTCCTCATTGCATCATTGGCTAAGTCGGGGGTGAGTTGAAGATTTGGCGAACAATCAATTAGCACTCTCTCCTGGAATGCATACCAGTAGATGAGGCGTCCCAGTTGTTGGTCAAATAGTGGATTAGCTCCAGCGCTAATTTTTGAATCAATGCACCTCTCGATCTGCTGATGGACAATCTTCTCTTGCCATTCCTTGAGAAAGGGCGTTACTAAATCTGCTGCGTCGAGTTCCATCTTCTTCATTAGGCCGACGCCGAGACTCAGAACTGTGCCGATTGGATTGAGTGCTAGGCCAATTGCAGCACGCCCTTTTTTGAACTTGATGCCGTACAGCTCACGCACAAAAGAGTCGATTTTGGAGAAACTCGGTGGGCGCAGATTGGGTGGAACTTGAAGAATGAAATCAATTGAGTGAGCCACTTCGCTCAATTCTGAGGTCGTGAACTGAACATCTCGGGTGTTGTGGAAAAAATCCAAGGCGTAGTCAACGGCAAGGTCATAAAGCCCGCCTATCTCACGCCAATCACTGGGAAGAGTCCAGTCATAACGTCCTGCGATTTCCATCGTTCTACCCCCTCTGAACAACGAGTTGAATTCTAATTTAGATACCCATTTTGCATCGCTTCTCAATTTCCTCCTGCCGACTGCCGATTCAAGGCTTCGGCAGGAGTGATCGAGGTATGTTCGCTCATGAGAGGCTGGTCGTATACGTCCAAGTGCTAGCAACATATCCCTTGGCTGCGGCAATATTTAGTTTGAGCCTGCATGTTGAAGTGGATCTTGTGATGAGGTACTTGCCCACAATCTGACATCCAGAGAATCCGGACCATGTTCGCTTTCCTGGCGAGTCGATTCTGAATGCATTAGAAACAAGGATTCGCGAGTTTCGATACAGGCGAACCTTGCGCATCAGGTTTGGAGTACTTAGTGACCTTGAATCGGTTGCTGTACCCATGGGAGTAACGATTGTCGCTCGGACGGTGTAACTACTGGAGGTCTTGAGATTCCGAGTGGATGCGCTAGATATGTTGGTCCAACTTGATGTTCCGCGACGTTGGAATTCAACGACTACTACTTGATTCATCCCGCCATTATCGGAGTTGTAGTTGGCGTAAAGATCGAGGTAACCCACACCAGTCGATGCACCATATCCCCTTATATCGATCGATGGTGATGTGTAAATCTTGTCCACCTTAAAGAGAGAAGAAGTCGTAGTCCCGTAGAAGTTGGTTGCTCTGATACGAACCCAATAGGAATTACGGCCGTCAACCACTAGAGAAGAGTCTCTCTGGCTAAGGTCTGCCGCAGTTGCGATGAAGGAACTGCCTGAAGAATTTGCGAAGACGTCCACCGCATATTTGGGATACGTGTTCGATCCCGGTGAACTCACCTGCAGAGAGATACAGGCACTAAACGTGGAAGTTCTCGCAGAACAATTGTTGCCTTGTAAATAGTCCTCTAATTCGAGAGAACTGATGACAACTGTTGGAGTCTTCGGGGTGACTTCCTCGCCGATTGTTGCAGGCCGAGTCACGTCACTCGAATTGGGTGCAGACCAAAGGCGACCGTCTTGGGATAGAAAACGATTGCTCTCCATCTGGGATACCAATATGCCGTTTGGCCCTGTACCACCGATGCGGACTATTGGGTTGCCACGCACGCCCAGAGATACGTAGTCGTAATATCGATCACCCATGCATTCCACAGAACCGGTTGCTAGGACCGCACAGACATTTCCGTATGCCAGAAAGATGTCCACGGCAGCTGTTGAAAATGGAACGCGAATAGCTCTAGTTGTGTCGATGCCAGTCAACTCCGGAAATTGGGATGCAAAACCCCAGCAGTAGACGGCACCCAGGGTGCTGGTGACACAGCCTGTTGAATTTGCATATACCGACTCGATGCTCTCGAGGGTTTCTCCATTTGTCAGTGTGGGAATTGCGACGGAGTAGACCGCAGTGGCATTTGACCACATATTCAGTCTCCAACACTTGACTTCGTTCGATGTGGTCAGCCCGCAGACACCACCACTGGTATTGCCACCTGAGAGCTGGACGTCTTTCCAAGAGAGCGAACTTAATCCTGAATCAGATACAAGTGTTGGTGGAACGTATTCGTTGCTCGAGCCAATTTTTAGATTGTTCTTTGAGCCTCCCTGCCAACCCCAGCAATACATCTTCGATGTTGTTGAGATAGCGCACGTCCCCCAATCACGGGTGGATATTTTCTGCAATGCGACCCCGGACAAGACACCAGTTGAGGTAACTGTCACCGGTGATGTTCTATTCGTAACCGTGTTGTCGCCAACGGCCGCAGAGTTGTTATTACCCCAGCAATGGGCCGATCCATCTGATGTAACCGCACAGTACGTTCCGTTATGGAGGCCTTCGAAATCAGAGATTGACTTTCCAAGCAAGGAGCCTTGCTCTACTTCAGTAACTGCGGAACCTGAACCGGAATTACATGTCAATGCACCTGAGGCAATTCGAAAGCAGTCAGAACTCTCCAGCATCTGGGTGACAGTCGCTTTGTCGCCGGTAACGGTTGTTGCTGCGCTACTAGGCGGAGTCCACCCTAATTGAGTCAGGATTGATGCAACCGTAAGGGAAAAAATCAAACGAATGAATAGTTTTGATGTTGTCACAGTGGTCCTCTCTTGAGGTCAATCTTCGCCAGTTCGGGAATGTATCGCAGAAACATCGCCGAAAACCTGTTTGCTCATTATTGGATTAATGAACTGTTGAGTTGTCGCTAGGTGGTTAATCGTAGTCATTCGGTGACTTGACAATTTCCGACATCCCAATCGCTTGTGACAGTGGTGTTACAGAACTGAATGTCAGGCAACCCTTGCTGCACATGGAGCCCCATGAAGAGAATCGAACTCACGACCCACATGTAAGAAATCTCAGTTGCCAGGAGGTATCGATCGCCCGATGGAAGATTCTTTTGAATTAGTTCGCTGGCATCCGTACTACGATTTTTTGATGGACGAGAATAGAGAAGAGATTCCGCGCAGACCAAGACAAGTCTCCGCTGTGAAACAACAAACGATTGTGAAATGGGTTGTCTTTGGACCTTTCTTGATTATCAAGGCCTTGATCGTGCGAATTCCAAAAGAAAAGCGGAAATTAGTAATTGGATCAATCGCTGGAATTTTTGTACTTCTATCTGTGATTGGAAGCATCATTTCTCCGTCTGAAACGGGGATCACATCTTCGTCAAAGTCTCTTTCAGACAAGCCAGTGGTCACGACATCAATAGAGACGCAATCATTTAGTGTCTCTTTGAGCGAGTTTAAAAACTATGTTGACACCAATTTTGGAAGCACAACATGGATTTCGTTTGTCACTGACATTTCTAACAACAATGGTGCGTTGTGGATAGAAACATCGTTGTTTAGAGATCAAGATGCATTTGAACCTGGCAAAAGTTTGTGCGTTGCCGCAAGCATGTTCATATTCTCAGACAAGGAACAGCGTTTTGATTCTTTGTCCATCCGATACTCAAGTGGAGAACGAATGGTCTTAAGAACGAATCTGATGAACAATGCAAACTCAAGCACATGTGATCCTGAATTCTGAGGAATGTTGCGTAGTCCTAGTTGATGATTAGAGACTGTTCTGACAAATAGTCTTACGGCAAGCTGTTGCCGCAATTGTCTTGTGATTGTGATTATCAATCAACCGTCAACGCTTGCATCAAAGTCGTAATACTGCCATTCAATGGTGACATCGACCAGATTTGCTCTGTTTCCATTCATGACCGTCCCCCAGACAACGACAGGCCTTTCACATCCGAATCCACTGATGTATCCGTACAGGGATGGTGCATGAGAACTGATGTTTGTGGTGGGGTATTCAACTTCATTTGCATCGTAAAGCAGAGCGGCTCCACGCAAAAGTACGTCGGTGTTCAAGGATCGCCATCGTGCAACCCACATTTGATGTCCGCAGCTATTCGGGTGACTCTCAAATGAGAAAGGCGTTCCATAAGCAAAATCAAAAACGCGTATCTCATCGGTTTGGACCGGACCGGTTAGGTCGTAGCCATCAATCGAAGTAGGAAAAGGCGGAATGTCCGAAGAAGTGGGTCCGCCAATTTGGACTGAGGTAGAGGGAGAACTCGGAGTTTGAGTTGTTGTAGTCACTGCAATGGTGGTCGAAGTCGCACTCTGGGAATCTGCGCTGCAGCCTGCTACAAGAGCACTCAAGATTCCGGTAACGACAACTGCTCTGAAGAACATCACCCCAAGAAGTTACATTTCAGGATCTGGTGAACAACCAGTAAGCGAAACATTTTCTGGGTAGCGATTAGTCGGCCATAATTCGCATGCGACCTCCTGGGACGGATACTCGGTCAGGTTCTCTGTATAGATTTTGTCTTTAAGAAGTCCAGTCATGCCCATGTTTCCGCCGTTTGGCATGAGTGTTCCGTACTGGTTAGCTACACCCTTAAGATTCCAGGCTCCCGCTTCCCATTTGTAAAGCCAAACTGACTCACATTCGTTACAACTACCCACATAGGAGTTGGGTTGGATTGCTGCCCAGTCTCCTGAGCAATTGAAGATGTCAGTCGGCTCACCTACACCCATCTCAATCGCTGCCTTCGAACAATCTGGAGCGGCAACTGCCGCAACGGTAGTTGCCGTGGTTGATGTGTCGGAAGTGCTTGATGCACTGCACGAAGTCAGTCCGGCGATTGTCACTGTCAAAACAAGTATTCGTAGAACCTTCATTGCGAGATATTGGCACAGACAGAAAGTGATGCCTAAGTTTTCTTAGAGGATGTTCGAGGCTTCCTTTGACTCTCGAGACCATTGCTGCAAATGGAGCCCAAGATGAGAATCGAACTCACGACCTACGCATTACGAGTGCCTTTGGCTGAGATACCGCGCTATGCGAAGATTCACATTTTCAAATCAAAGCTGTGCATCTGAAGATCTGGGTGGAGCAAACTATTCTTGGCCTATGACAGAAGGTAGTAGTTCGAGCAGGCTGCCCGCATTCACAGCTTCATGGATTGAGCCTGTTGAATCAGTGGATTCGCCAGCGATGCATCGTCCTGCGTATCACCTCGCACGCGAGTTTGTCGTACCTTCCCATGTCGTCTCTGCCCGCTTGTGGGCGACAGCACATGGAGTTTATGAACCGTTTATCAATGGATCGAGGGTTGGTGACATCGAACTAGCTCCTGGGTTTACCGCGTACCGCAAGCATCTACAAGTGCATGCGTTTGTTGTGACTGATCTGCTGCATGTTGGGAACAATGCAATAGGTGCAATTCTGAGTGATGGATGGTGGCGGGGTCAACACGGAGTGATCAGAGAGATTGACGCATATGGGCCCAACGTTTCTTTTCTTGCAGAGCTAATTATTGAGCTAGCGGATGGCCAACAGATCAGAGTTAGTACAAACGACACGTGGTGCTCGTCACCCAGCCACATTCTTGCCGCAGATCTCATTGCCGGTGAAACGCATGATTTACGTAGAAGAGTTAATGGTTGGTGCGTCGCAGGTACGGATCGCACATCTTGGGACCAAGTCACTGTTGCTGATTATTCGATGGACAACTTGTGTGAGGTTCTTGGTCCGCCAGTGCGACGGATAGAAGAACTGTCACCAGTTTCAATTACTCAAATTGCACCGCTACGACATGTGGTTGATTTTGGTCAAAACAGCAATGGCTGGGTGAGATTGTCTGGACTGGGACCTGAGGGTAACGAAGTCACGTTGAAATATGGAGAATGGACAAACTCCGCAGGCGAAGTGACGCAGTCGAATGTTGCTGATGCAGCATTTTCGGAGCCTCATGATGTTCCCTTCCAAACAGATCGTGTTTATTCGGCAGGTGACAACACAGTGTTCGAACCGCGGCACAGCACTAAAGGTTTTCGTTTTGTGGAAGTCGAGGGAATTGATGGTGTTCTTGATTCTGCATCAATAGTCAGTGTCGTAGTCCACACTGATCTTCAACGAGTGGGAGATTTTGAGTGTTCTGATGAGCGCATCAATCAACTTCATCGTGCTGCCGATTGGAGTTTTCGTGGAAATGCTTGCGAGATTCCTACTGACTGTCCAACACGGGAGCGATCAGGATGGACGGGTGACTGGCAGATTTATGTTGAGACAGCTTCGTATCTATATGACGTATTTGATTGGTCAGCAAAGTGGATGCGAGATCTCGCAGCTGATCAATTTCCCGATGGTAAAGTAACGAGCATTGTCCCTGATCCATCTCCTGGTGCGCCAGTATGGCGAGGAAGTCACGGTTCATCCGGATGGGGTGATGCCGCAGTACATGTTCCGTGGGAGTTATACCGGGCAAGTGCGCGAACTGACATGCTTGCAGCGCAATTCGAGTCGATGACTCAATGGGTTGAATTCGCCGCACGTAGAGCCGAGGGGCGGCGTCATCCATTACGAGAAGCGCAACGGCCGAATCCGCTGCCTCATGAACGATTCTTATGGGATAGCGGTTGGCATTACGGCGAGTGGTTAGAACCAGGCGCTGATATTGAAACGGATGTTGCAAGTCTTGGCAATCAGGATCACGGCGCAGTAGCAACTGCGTATTTGTATCGCTCGGCTGACCAACTTGCACAAATCAGCTTGCTTCTTCGGAAGGATGAAGAAGCACAACGGTATTCAGAATTAGCTGCAAATGTCCTTGATGCATGGCGTGCTGAATTCATTGATGACGAAGGAGCCTTGATGCCGCGTACACAAGCGAATTTATGTCGTGCGCTTGCTTTTGGACTTGTTCCAGACTCGCTACGTCAGCGAACCGCCGATGATCTTGTTCAATTGATTAATGAGGCAGATATGCATCTTGGAACAGGATTTCTTGCAACTCCGATGCTTCTTCCTGTGCTTGCTGATCATGGTCACTTAGACACCGCATATTCCCTGCTTTTTCAGGACACAGAACCGTCATGGATGTACATGACAAATCAATATTCAACAATTTGGGAAGACTGGGACGGCATTGTCGGCGATAAGGCAACTCATAGTTTGAATCACTACAGCAAAGGCGCGGTGATTTCCTTTCTTCATCAATACGTTGCTGGGTTAACTATTCAAGAGCCCGGGTACCGGCGCGTACGGGTGGCACCACGACCTGGTGCTGGTATTTCGTGGGCTCGCACGCATCATGATGGACCAAACGGACGTATTGGCGTGGAATGGTCTCTTGAGAATGGTGTAGGCACCATTACATGTGATATTCCGAATGGAACTGAATGTGAACTAGAGCTTCCGACTGGAAGCATTTACGCGCTTTCTGCGGGCACTCATATTCACACGTGGTGATTCGCCAACTATCAGAGTTCAAGCGGGGAATCGAACCCCTGACCTACGCACAACAAGTGATTATCACTTTCATACGAGAAACAGACTGAAGAAGTTATCTCCTTCGGTTAGTTACGTTTCGAGTGCGGGTGGCGAGTCCGACTATGACCATGACAAAACCGATTGGCAAAGTGAAAAACATAAGCAAGGGAGTAGAGCCCAGGGCCGTACTTTCGTTGAATGCGTTGTCAACGAAAATTGAAGCCACAAGGCTGAAGAGAAGAGGGGAAATCCCAAAAATCATTCCACTAAGCACAAGTGGCGATCTACGTTTCTCTTGTCGCGATGGTGGGGGCGGTGGAGGCGGCGGAGGAAAACTTGGAAATGCGTTTTCATCTGACATGTGAGAACTCTAACTATAGAAACTGGAGCCCAAGATGAGAATCGAACTCACGACCTACGCATTACGAGTGCGTTGCTCTACCGACTGAGCTACCTGGGCGGGTAGGAGTTCAACTTTACCGACCGATTCGACTGGCTCATCACTGTCTAGAACTTGCGATAAATATTGCGCCGGTGCCCGATGTCAAAGATGATCACCGTAAGCACACCGTGATTCACTCGATAGATGATTCGATAATCGCTAGCACGTAAGCGGAATGTGCTCGTGCCCTTCACCGGCCGCGAGTTTGGTGGATACGGATCAATGGAAAGAACCTTTATTGCTCCATCCACCCGGCGGCGTATCTGTGGCTCTAGTTGGGCGAGTGCCTTCTCTGCTGCTCGCGAAAACTCAACTGTGTAGCGAGTCATTCGATGCCCAAGTCCCGCCGTACTTCTTCCCAGGGAATAGTCCCGTTCTTCTCGATGTCGGCCTCAATCTCGGCAATTGCCTCAAGATCCTCAATGTCTTCAAGGGCCGTCATCAGTTCGTCGTATCGCTCATAACTGATGATGACAGCTTGAGGTTTTCCGTATCGCTCAAGAATGACGGCTTCGGTTTGGCACAACTCAATAACGGCTGGCAATTGCTCTCGGGCTTGACTGATCGACATATTGGCCATGTGTACAACTGTACAAAACAGTTGGCAGTCTTGTACAAAACTTTCTAGATGTCGCCGGGGGCCTTTGGTTTATCGGCGTCGGAGTGCGCCTGGGCAATCTTCCATGCGACCCATATAAAGAGGAACTGGAATGGCAAGCGACCATACGAAACAAGCTGATCGCTGAATGGTTCATTGCGCCAGTCCCATGCCATGTAGAGGTTCGCTGGGTACACGCCGATGAGCAGCCAAATGGTGGCAATAGCGCCAACGCGACGAGTCGATGGACGCAGCAGCAAGTACGCCACAACAAGTTCGACAACGCCACTGGCATATGTCCAGAACGATTCTGAAGGGGGAAGCCATGGCGGAACAATGTCGTTGAAGAATTGCGGACTCACGAAGTGCATGACTCCTGCAAAGCCGAGAAAGAGTCCGACAACAACCGCCATGCGATTCCAAAATGCGTTATTCATGACTTCCTTCGAGAACGAATTGCAGAGCAGCATCTGCAGAGGGTGATGGCAACGACCAAATGAGGTCGCGCAACAAGATTGCTTCATTCACATTAAGACCTAAGCGTCGCATTGCTTCATGCAAACGATGAATCGCAGTGACGTATCCCTCGGGCCGGTGAATGTGTTCATTACGCGCAAGTTCGTCGCGGTACACACTGGCAACTTCTGTCAGACCATTGCGAAGCTCGTCAGTGCGGAAACGACGGATTTCTCGCTTGTGTTTATCTTCAAGCGCTTTCTTTCCACCGCGCTTCACTCCCATGAGTGCAAGTGTTTTTTCTGTATCCACAATCTCTTGTTCGTGTCGTTGCTGTAGAGGTGCAACAGAGTCATCAATGAGAGAGAGAATCTGTTCGACGATGGCAGCAACAGTTGCGCCGGTGCCATCAATGCGTCGTGGAATGTTTGCAAAGAACTCACGACGATGGGCAAGTTGTTTGTCTGCTGCGAGAAGACGACCACGAGTGAGACTTCCGTGCGCAGACTTGGCAGCAACCGCCGCAACATCGAGTTTCACGCCCTCAGATGTCAACACATGTTCAATCACTGCAGGGTCAAGTGGGCCAAAGTGAATTGTCATGCATCGCGACGCAATAGTGACGAGTGATTCATCTACTTGTTCTGCAAGCATCACAAAGAAAACGCCAGTAGGTGGTTCTTCAACTGTTTTGAGAAGTCGCGCCGCAGCCGATGGCTGCATGAGGTGCACCTCGTGCATGATGATCGCTTTGCGATTGCCTTCCTTCGGGGTAGTGGACGCAATCTTGATGACTTCTTCTGCCTGGTCTTTCAGAATGGACGCACCTTCGCGCTTCACTTCGTGAATGTCGGGATGCGTGCCGCGAACTGCCATGTCGTTGTTGCGGTCAGAGTTATCGTCATTCCCAGCAAGAAGAACACCAGCTAGTGCACGAGCAGCTTCTTCTTTTCCGCACCCTTCAGGCCCCACGAGGAGGTACGCATGCACAGGATTCACCACGCTGTGTTGCAAATGGTCGACCGCACGGTCTTGCCCAAGTACTGAATCCCACACCGAAGTCACGATGAGAGGTTACTTATTGAGTCTGTCGTTCACCTGAGTTCGGATGGCAGCTTCCACATCGTCCTTGGGAACAGTTCCATCGATGATGATCCATCGTTCGGGGTCAGCAGCGCGAAGCTCGCGGAATCCTTCGGCGATGCGGGCGAAGAAGTCAGCCCCTTCGCGTTCAAAGCGGTCGAGGTCTCGCTTGGCCAACCGAGCATTGAGGACATCGGTTGGAACATCGATGTAGATGACCAAGTCGGGGAGTCGGTCCTGAAGCGCCCATGTGGAGATGGATAGCAATGCCTCGGTTCCCAGCTGGCGGCCATACCCCTGATACGCGAGCGTTGAATAAATGGAACGGTCACTGACAACATGACGCCCCTGGGCAAGTGACGGCTTGATGACCTCGGCCATGTGTTGGGCCCGGTCCGCGGCCATGAGCAACGCTTCGGTGCGCCGATCAAGATCACTGTTCTCGGGGTCGGCCAAAATTGCACGAAGCAAAGTGCCAATGCGAGTGCCACCTGGTTCACGCGTGATGACAGCGTTGAGGTGTTCACCGAGCCGTTTTGTGTGCGTGCTCTTCCCACATCCCTCGAGGCCCTCTAGCGCTATATATAGAGGTGTAGCCACTAGAACGGTTCATCCTTGGAAACAGGCTTTGCGGCTGCCTTCTTAGCTGCAGCTTTCTTCTTTGCAGGTGCCTTCTTAGCTGCGGCCTTTTTCGCTGGGGCTTTCTTGGCAGCAGCCCCGCCGGAACCACTTGGTTTTTTTGGCTTTGGTTTTGCCTTTACGCCACTAGATCCACCCTTGGGCTTCTTCTTTGGCCCACCATTGGCTTCGATGTACTCGCGGCGCAACTGCAGCAGTTCATATGCACGCTCGTTGGTCATCACTTCCATGCGGTCACCACGTGTGAGACCAGCATTGGTTTCACCATCGGTGATGTAGTCGCCGAACTTGCCTTCTTTGCCGATGACGGGCCGGCCACTCATCGGATCATTGCCGAATTCTTTCAGAGGGGGCTTGGCGGCTGCCCTCCCTTTGCCATAGGTACGAGGAGTGGCGAGAAGAGCTAGAGCTTCTTCCAGAGTCACTGTGAGTAGTTGTTCTTCATTCTGCAATGAACGGCTGTCTTTGCCCTTGGAAATGTAGGGACCAAATTTTCCATTCTGAGCTGTGATGATTTCACCATCAACCGGGTCTGCACCCACCATGCGTGGAAGTCTCAGAAGGTCAATCGCATCTTCCAAAGTGATGCGATCAATATTCATCGTCTTGAAGAGCGATGCCATCTTTGGCTTCTCAAGACCTGTCGGTGGTTCATCCATCGTGCCCCACTGCACGTACGGGCCATAGCGACCCGACTTCGCAAAAACCGGGAAACCTTCCCACTCACCAATCGGAGTATCTCCCTTTGGTGCCTTCAACAAAACAATTGCAGCATCAAGTGTGAGCTCATCAGGTGTCATGGTGTCGGGCACACTCGCAGTGATTTCGCCACTACGCACATATGGTCCGTACAAGCCGGGCTTGACTACAACATCTGCGCCATCTTCTGTATTAACACCTAATAAAAAGGTGTTCAACACAGCAGCGTCGATGGAATCAAGGTTGGCAGTCACGATGTTGCGCAAACCAAGCTCGTGCTCACCGCCGAAGTAGAACGCCGTGAGCCAATCAACCTTTTTCAACTCACCGCGTGCGATGGAGTCAAGATCGTTATCCAAGTCTGCGGTGAACTCATAATCCACGAGAGATTCAAAGTTGTCTTCCAGCAAACGGATCACAGAAAAAGCAGTCCATGTCGGGACAAGAGACGTTCCCTTCTTCCATAAATAATGGCCACGATCCACCATCTGCGAAATGATCGACGCCCAAGTGGAAGGACGACCAATACCTTTCTCTTCCAACATCTTCACCAGTGACGCTTCGGTGTAGCGCGGTGGTGGTGTGGTGGTGTGAGAAATCTCCGTGTACTTCTGAACAGGAACATTTTGTCCCTTCACCAGATCAGGGAGCAACGCTGCCTTCTCGTCGTCAGATTCCGAGTCATCTTCATCGCGTGTCTCTTCGTATGCAGCGCGGTAACCGGGGAACGTAATTGTTGTGCCGCTTGCAGAGAATTCACAATCACTGCGCTCAGAGTCGGATGCAGTAACACCCAAACGCACGCTTGTGGTCTTGCCGTCGGTGTCTGCCATCTGCGACGCAAGTGTTCGCTGCCAGATAAGGCGATACACGCTGAGTTCTTGACCACGTAGTTCTGATGACACTTGTTCTGGCGAGCGCAAAGGAAGTGCCGGACGAATTGCTTCGTGCGCTTCTTGTGCATTCTTCACTTTGTTTTGGAATGTACGAGGGCCCTTTGGATACAGATACTTTGATCCGTGTTGACGTTCGACATATGAACGAATCTCGTTGATGGCCTCTGAAGACAACGTGACGGAGTCAGTACGCATATAGGTAATGAACCCGCGTTCGTAGAGTCCTTGTGCAACGCTCATAACTTGACGACCAGAGAGACGCAGTTTGCGTCCGGCCTCTTGCTGCAATGTGCTGGTGGTGAACGGCGCCTTCGGCGAAGAGCGATATGGCTTTTCATCGACACTGCGAACAAGAAGGTCTTTCCCTTCGAGTCCCTTCACAAGTTCCGCTGCACGTCCGCCGTTCATCACGAGAACGTCTGAGTTGGCGACGCCGAGTTCAGAAAAGTCTTTGCCCGTGGCAAGGCGAGTGCCATTGACCGAAATCAACTTTGCGGTGAATGCGGGTGATGTAGAGGTCAGCGCCTCAAGAGAGAAGTAGTCAGCTGATCGGAAAGCAATGCGTTCCCGTTCACGTTCCACCACAAGGCGCAGTGCGGGACTCTGCACACGACCAGCAGACAAGCCACGGTTGACGCGACGCCAGAGAACAGGGGATACCTCATATCCATAGAGACGGTCGAGGATGCGGCGGGCTTCGGCGGCATCAACTAATCCGTAGTCAAGGTCACGTGGGTTCTCCACTGCCTCTTTAATGGACTTCTCATTGATCTCATGGAACACCATTCGGTACACGGGCACCTTGGGCTTGAGATGCTCAAGCAGGTGCCAGGAGATGGCCTCGCCCTCGCGGTCTTCGTCGGTTGCGAGGTAGAGAGCATCTGCGGTTTTGAGAAGGGCTTTCAATTCCTTCACCACGGTGCGACCGCGTTCCGTCAACTCATAAGAAGGCTTAAAACCATTCTCAACATCGACGGCTAACCCCTTACTAGGGAGGTCCGCAACGTGGCCCACAGAAGCACGAACATCGAACTCCGGACCGAGATATTTAGAGATTGTCTTTGCCTTCGCTGGAGACTCGACGATTACAAGTGATTTAGCCATACCTTTTTCATCGTTAGGTGATTTAGTAGGCCCCTGTCAAGGCAAGACGCCCAAACCCTTATGGGCTAAGGGTTTGGATGAGAGGCCGTGTGGTGGCTTCCCTCAACATCGATCTTGGGAAGGACCCGATCGAGCCATTTTGGAATCCACCAGTTGCGATCTCCGAGCAGTTCCATGGTGGCGGGCACCAGCAACATGCGTACGACGGTCGCATCAAGGAAGACGGCGACGGCCATTCCCATACCAAAAAGCTTCAATTGGCGGTCCGGTGCGAGCACAAAAGCAGCGAACACGCACACCATGATGAGTGCTGCTGCGGTGATGACGCGGGCAGTTGCTGCCACACCATCGGCCACTGCCGTGAAGTTGTCACCCGTGCGGTTGTACTCCTCTTTCATACGCGACAGAAGGAACACTTCGTAGTCCATGGACAAGCCGAACACGATCGCGAATAGGAACATGGGAGCCCAGGCTTCAACGGGGCCTGGCTTGCCGACACCGAAGACGTCAGCCATCCAGCCCCACTGGAACACCGCGACGATCACGCCATACGCAGCGCCCACTGACAACAAGTTCATGAGAACCGCTTTGAGCGGAACAAGAATGCTGCGGAAGACGGCCATCAGAAGGAAGAACGAAACAATCAGCACACTTCCGATCAGCCATGGCAAACGCTTGCTGAGGTAATCAGAGAAGTCGATGCCACTTGCGGTGAAGCCACCCACCTTTGCGTACACATTTGTTGCAGGGATGATGTCGCTGCGCAGATTGTGCACCAGGTCTGAGGTTGCCTCATCTTGTGGAGAAGTCTTTGGATACGCAATGACGAGACCGACTTCTTTATTGGGCATTGGTGCGGGGAATGCCGCTGCAACACCATCGGTCTTTGCGATCACTTGTGCGAACTGTTGCATCGCTTGTGGGTCAGCGGCAGTCTCGCCACCCACCGCAATATAAAGAGGTCCGTTGAATCCTGGACCGAAGCCTTCACTGATGAGGTCGTATGCCTTACGCACAGATGTGTCCTCAGGTGCGTTACCCATGTCGCTGAATCCCAGACGCAAAGAGAACATCGGCATTGCAAGAAGTCCGAGTCCGACAACGGAAACGGTTAATGCGCGCCATGGGTGATGCTGCACGACGCGGCTCCAACGCCACCAGATGGTGTGTTGGTGGTTGTTCTGTGCACGGTGTGGCAATGGCTTCTTCAATCCGGCAACAAAGAAACGCATGATGATGAAAGCAGCTGCAATGGCACCACCAATTTGAACGAAAAGAATTGAGTGAGTGAAAACAGCAATCATTGCGCTGATCACTAGTGAACCCAATGCAGCAACTGCTGCCCACGAAGTGCTTTCAATACGTGTTCCGACCATTGCAAGAAGTGCTGGGAGTAGGGACACAGATCCGATCATCATCACAGCAACACCGATTGCCATAGCAACCGCAAAGCCCGTGACGAATGCAAGGCCAATAGAAAGGAGACCAAGAAGTGCGACGATGACGGTGATGCCCGCAAACATGACCGCACGGCCTGAGGTGTCAATCGCTTCGACAACAGCGTCTTCAATAGAAAGACCGTCATGCATCGCTTCGCGGAAACGCGTCACGATGAAGAGCGCGTAGTCGATACCTACACCGAGGCCAATCATGGCAACCATCGAAGTTGCTTCATTAGGCATTGACATGAAGTTGCTGACAACCGCCACGATGCTTGATGCAACAGCAAGACCTAGAAGTGCGACACCAATGGGAAGACCCATCGCGATGATGGAACCAAATGCGATTACAAGAATGATGACGGCGGCAAGAAGTCCCAACACTTCGCTTTCTGGCATCTCAAAGGTTTCAAAGATTTGTCCGCCGTATTCAATGGTGATGCCAGCATTTTTCACATTCTCTGATGCAGCGAAGACCTTGTCCACAACTTTTTCCATGTCAACCATGGTGTACGTGCGGGGAACACTGATCTCTGCGAAAGCGATTGTCTTGCTCTGGTTGATCTGCGTAGGGCTTTCGTAAGGACTCTTCACCGAGACGTTGGGAATCTGCGCGATGACATCAAGTGCAGCGGTGAATTCCTTCTTGATGGATGCATCAATGACGGTCTTGTCCGTTTTGATGACGATCTGTCCATTGACGCCGGCATCTCCTGATTGAACCGACGAGAGCATTTCTTCTGCTTGGCGAGCCTCACTCGATGGCATCGCCATCTCTGTGCGGAAGTTGGAACCAATTGAGGTGCTGCCAACAGCGATG
>WLGW01000001.1 GCA_009703055.1 Actinomycetota bacterium | reverse complement strand
GTTCTAGAAACTGCCTCTCGGAACTCCCACATACGAATGCACGAGTGCATTAGCCTTTCAGTATGTCGTTTCTCCGTAAAGCAATGGATTATTTAGGTCTCAATGGCGATGAGGCATATGACGATTACGACATGTCGATGGAATACGAACGTCCAGCGCGCCCACAACGTCAAGCGCCAGGCACTGAGCCTTTGACGCGTCGTGGTGCATACGACCCTGAGTACTCATCGGAAACGCAGCGACCCGCCCCACGGCCCACACGTGTGGACGACACAGGTGCAGCGCGCCGCCCTGATGATTCCGGGTTGCAAGTTCGTCCTATCGGTGCTCCTCGCACTGCGCCAACAGTTCGTCCTGTTCCCGCAGTGGGCGACACCGTGACAGTTCGTCCTCGCAATTTCAATCAAGCACAAGAAATCGCGGACCACTTCAAAGAGGGTGTTCCTGTGATTGTCAATCTTGAAGGTGCTGATCGTGAGATGGCTCGTCGTGTCATCGACTTTGCAAGCGGCATGTGTTACGCGCTCAGCGGAACCATGGAAAAAGTTGGAACCGGTGTGTACTTGTTGAAGCCAGGTGGCGGCTACTAAGTAGCTGACGTTGTCATGATTCTTGTTCAACTTGTTCGGCTTTACGTTTTCGTCATTTTCGCTCGAGCGATTTTGTCATTTTTCCCAATTCGTTACGACAGCCCTTTAGCACCAGTCGTTGCATTTTTGCATCGCATCACCGAGCCCGTCCTCGCGCCCATTCGGCGCGTTTTGCCGCCTATGGGTGGCCTTGACCTCTCTCCGCTTGTGCTCATCATCGGATTGCAAGTTCTCACTTCAATTCTCGTTCGATAACCCGCTGAATTCATTGAGGTTCCGTGGGCGTGGGGAGCCCGCGCCCTAGCCTTACTGCGTGACATATCCGCAGGTCGACCCTCAGCCGAACTTCCCTCGCCTTGAAGAGGGCGTCCTTGCTCGCTGGGAACGTGACCAGACCTTTGCCGCAAGCGTGGCAGCGCGCAACGCAGGTCCCAGTGGTGACAACGAATTCATTTTCTACGACGGTCCGCCATTCGCCAACGGCCTTCCACATTACGGACACCTCCTCACGGGTTTCGTGAAAGATGCCGTCCCTCGTTATCAAACGATGAAGGGCCGCCGAGTCGAGCGTCGTTTTGGTTGGGACTGTCATGGTCTACCTGCAGAAGTAGAAGCAGAGAAGGAACTTGGCATTGCTGGTCACCCGGCGATTGCGGAATTCGGTATCGACAAATTCAACGATGCATGTCGTACCAGCGTTCTTCGTTACACCGACGAGTGGCAACGGTATGTCACACGTCAAGCGCGGTGGGTTGATTTCGAAAACGATTACAAGACACTTGACACGCCGTATATGGAAAGCGTCATGTGGGCATTCCGCACATTGTGGGACAAAGGCCTGATCTACGAAGGCTTCCGCGTGCTCGCATATTGCTGGCGTTGTGAGACTCCGTTAAGTAACACCGAAACTCGGATGGATGACGTGTACCGCGATCGTCAAGATCCTGCACTCACCGTGTCCTTCCAATTGGAGACAGGGGAGAAGATCCTCGCGTGGACAACCACGCCGTGGACTCTTCCTTCAAACCTTGCTCTCGCAGTGGGACCCGATGTGGACTACGCCGTGATGGCGCATCCCGATGGCAACAAGTACATCTTGGCTGCCGCCCGCCTTGGTGGGTATGAAAAAGAACTCGAAGGCGCAGAGCAAGTGGCAACTCTGAAGGGTGCAGAACTTGTTGGTCGTCGTTACACGCCTCTGTTCCCGTTCTTTGCGGATACAGAAAATGCTTTCCAGGTGCTCGGTGCTGAGTTTGTGACAACAGAAGATGGCACGGGTGTGGTGCACATGGCGCCAGGCTTTGGTGAAGACGACCAGAACGAATGCAATGCAGCTGGCATTCCCACCATTTGTCCGATGGATGAACATGGTCAATACACCGCAGAAATCACGCCATGGGTGGGCCGTCATGTCTTCGATGCAAATCCTGATGTCATTAAGGCTTTGAAGGAAATGGGTGTCGTGATGCGTCATGACACGTACAACCACAGTTACCCACACTGTTGGCGTTGTGCAGAACCACTTGTGTATCGCGCAGTGTCATCGTGGTTCGTGCAAGTCACGGCGTTTCGTGACCGCATGGTGGAACTAAACCAGAACATCAACTGGACTCCCGAGCACATCAAAGATGGAACATTCGGTAAGTGGATTGGTAATGCTCGCGACTGGGCGATTAGTCGTAATCGATTCTGGGGTTCACCAATTCCTGTGTGGAAGAGCGATGACCCGACGTATCCACGTATCGATGTGTACGGATCGATTGAAGATCTCAGTCGTGACTTTGGCGTCGAGGTAAATGACCTGCATCGCCCGGGTATCGACAATTTGGTCCGACCAAACCCTGATGACCCCACCGGGAAGTCAATGATGCGCCGTGTTCCTGAGGTGCTCGACTGCTGGTTTGAAAGTGGTTCCATGCCGTTTGCTCAGGTGCATTACCCGTTTGAGAATCGCGAATGGTTCGAGAATCATTACCCCGGTGACTTCATTGTGGAGTACATCGGCCAAACCCGCGGCTGGTTCTACACACTGCATGTTCTTGCAACGGCATTATTTGATCGTCCTGCCTTTGTTTCATGTGTGAGCCACGGAATTGTTCTGGGTGATGATGGCGCAAAGATGTCAAAGAGTCTGCGGAACTATCCCGACCCGATGGCGGTTTTTGATTCGCATGGCGCTGATGCAATGCGTTGGTACCTGTTGTCGTCACCGATTCTGCGTGGTGGAGATTTCTCGGTCACCGATGTTGGAATGCGTGACACCGTGCGACAAGTCCTCTTGCCGTTGTGGAACTCGTATTACTTCCTGTCTCTCTATGCCAATGCTGAGGGAAAGAGCGGATCCGTTCGCACTGACTCCACAAATGTTCTTGACCAGTACGTCCTGTCAAAGTTGGCGGACACGATTGACAGCGTCACCGCTTCAATGGACTCCTACGACTTGTTCGCAGCGTGCCAAACAATTCGAACCTTCCTTGACGTATTGACCAACTGGTACATCCGTCGCAGCCGTGATCGTTTCTGGGCTGGCGATCAAGATGCAATCGACACATTGCATACGGTGCTTGATTACATCACGAAGATTTCGGCGCCTCTTTTGCCACTGATCACTGATGAGATCAGTGCAGGCTTGAATGGCACTGATGCTCCGAGCGTGCATCTTGCAGATTGGCCGACCTCGGCTGCGCTGCCACGTGATGTCGCACTCGTTGCATCGATGGACATGGTGCGTGATGTGTGCTCATCGGCACTGTCGGTTCGCAAGGCAAACAGCCGTCGAGTTCGATTGCCATTGGCTTCGTTAACGGTGGCATCGCCTAATGCGACATCGCTACAGAATTATCTCGACATCGTGAAAGATGAAGTGAATGTTCGCGAGGTTCTCCTCACGGCCGATGTTGATTCCGTTGCATCACATGAGCTGCAAGTGGTGCCGGCAGTTGTGGGTCCCCGTCTCGGGAAGAACACGCAGCAGGTCATCGTCGCAGTGAAGAAAGGCGAATGGACGCAAGACGGCGACACGATCTTGGTGGCAGGGGAGACATTGCAGCCCGGTGAATATGCCCTCAAATTGGTCACGAAGTCGGACTCTGCCAGTGCTCCATTGCCTGGTGGTGCGGGAGTCGTCCTTCTCGATATCACCCTCACGCCAGAGTTGGAGGCCGAAGGTTTGGCCCGAGACGTGGTGCGCGCGGTGCAACAAGCTCGCCGAGATGCCGATCTCAACGTCTCTGATCGGATTGTTTTGACCTTGGGGGCCGATGACGCAGTTCATGCTCAATTGGCCCCTCATGAGGCTCTGATTGCTGGTGAAACCCTTGCGGTGGAGGTGGTGTGGAACTCGAGCCTCGAGCGCACCGTGTCCATTGAAGGGACATCCATCGCTGTACTTGTTGCAGTAAGTCGTTGAGTTACCCCCTTTCGGGTCGTAGCCTCTCGGGGCAACACGGGCGAAAGTTCGGTGAAGGAGATCATCATGGCAACCAAGAAGAAGGCCCCCGCTAAGAAGGCGCCAGCAAAGAAGGTGGCATCGAAGGCTCCGGCAAAGAAGGCCGCGCCTGCGAAGAAGGCTGCACCAGCCAAGAAGACCGCTGCGAAGAAAGCTGCTCCGGCAAAGAAGGTCGTTGCGAAGAAAGCTCCTGCGAAGAAGGTTGTGGCCAAGAAAGTTGTGGCCAAGAAAGTTGTGACTAAGAAGGCTGCACCAGCGAAGAAGGTTGTTGCGAAGAAGGCTCCTGCAAAGAAGGCTGCACCAGCCAAGAAAGTTGTCGCGAAGAAAGTTGTTGCGAAAAAGGCAGCACCAGCGAAAAAGGTTGTTGCGAAGAAGGCTCCTGCAAAGAAGGCTGCACCAGCCAAGAAGGTTGTTCCTGCGAAGAAAGCAGCAGCACCAAAGGTTGAGCCAAAGAAGGCTGATACTAAGAAAGCTGCATCTGCTGCAGTGAAGGCAGCTCCCGTTGCTGCTCCTATGCCTCCAGCGATGCCACCGCGAATTCCGCTGAAGAAGGTTGAACCACCAAAGCGTCACGTGATTGTCAAGGGCGAAACGAAAGACGGCATCACCGCTACGAAGGACTTCGATATGAAGTTTCTTCTCTCGCAGCGTGAATTGTTGAATGACGAGCGTGTCAAGTTGGTTGGTCAAGCGAACCGACTCGAGAATGAAGCAAATGCGATGATTGCCGACGCCGAAATGGGCGACGTGCAGTTCGACGATGAAGGCGGCGAAGGCGACACCATGGTGGTGGAGCGCGAGCAGGACCTCACACTGTCAGCATTTGCTCGTCAGACAGTTGAAGAGATTGATGCTGCATTGGCTCGTATGAAGGTTGGCGAATACGGCTATTCCAGTGTTTCGGGTTCACCAATTCCTCGTGAGCGCCTCAAGGCATTGCCGTGGGCGACCGAGTTGGTGACCGAGCGTGCTGGTGGACTGGGCCGCCGTTAGGTCGCCCAGTTTTTCCATGCCATCTCCGCGCCGCTTGGCGCTTGTTGTTGCCCTCATTGTCCTTGTTGATCAATGGTCAAAATCATGGGCCGTGAATGCATTAGATGATGGTCGCACCATTGATGTGGTGTGGACGCTTCGTTTTGCATTGGGTTTCAACAGCGGTATTGCTTTTTCTCAGGCTCAAGACCTTGGTCCTGTCGTGGGCATTGTTGCTCTGGTAGCAGTGGCGTTATTGATTCGTGCTGCCGTGCGTGCAGAAACAGTTTTCGCTGCATACGGTCTTGCAATGATTATCGGTGGAGCCATCGGAAATCTTGCCGATCGCGTTTTTCGTGGTGATGGGTGGCTGCATGGGCATGTTGTGGACTTCATTGATTTTCAGTGGTTCGCTGTGTTCAACGCAGCTGACTCGGCGATCACTGTCGGCGCAGGTGTATTGATTTTGGGTTTATTCCGCGAGTACAGGGAAGCGAAACGTCTCGAGAGGCACATATGAAAGTTGAAGAGACAGTTCCGGCCGCGTTAGACGGTGAACGTATTGACCGCGTGGTGTCGCTGATTGCAGATATCTCTCGTTCTGATGCAACCAAACTCATTGCTGATGGTGGGACCGAGATTGATGGTTCAGTCGTGACTTCTGGAAAATCGCGTCTGAAAGAAGGTCAAACAGTTGTTGTTGATCTCGACAAGATTCCTGTTCCTGTTCTTCCAGGGCCCGATGCTTCGGTTGTGTTGGACGTTGTCTACGTCGATGACGACATCATCGTGATCAATAAAGCTGCTGGAGTCGTTGTGCATCCTGCGTCAGGTCATGGCAACGGCACGCTGGTAAACGGAATTCTTGCGTTGTATCCCGAAGTGGCCACGGTTGGTCAGCCTGGTCGCCCCGGCATCGTTCACCGTCTTGACTCGGGAACCACCGGCATGATGGTTGTTGCTCGCACACAACGTGCGTATGACTCGCTCGTTGCTGCTCTGCAAGAACATGAAGTAGGTCGCGAGTATTTGGCACTCGCATGGGGTCGGTTTGATTCGCCCACTGCAACAGTAGATGCAGCTATTGGTCGTCACCCCCGAGACCCGATGAAGATGGCAGTTGTCAACAGTGGCAAATGGGCGCGCACCCATCTTGAAGTGCAAGAGACATTCAATGATCCTGTTGAAGTGACACTGGTGCAGTGCACGTTGGAAACTGGTCGAACACATCAAATTCGTGTGCATCTCGGTGCAGTGGGTCATCCTGTTGTCGGTGACTCGATGTATGGCGGTGCACGGTCTGCTCTCGTTGCGCCTCGTCCGATGTTGCACGCGCGACGCTTGACGTTGATTCACCCCGACAGCGGTGAAGAGATGACCTTCGAAGCAGAACTGCCTGCTGACATGGCGGCGGTTATCGCGAAGTGTTCAGTGCGAACAATCGACTAAAGATCCTCGTTTACCGTTAGTGGTGATGGTGAGGATCAGCCTTTGGCCAAGGGCCATTGCCCGCAGCAGCTGCTGCGATGGACTCAAGTGTGTACGCATCAAGGTGCTCACGCATGTGCTGACCTGCGACATCCCAGATGGCAAGAAGCACACATTGACCTTCGTGGTCACATGAACCATCTTGGTGGGGCTGGCCGAAGTCGCCGAGCGTGATGGGGCCATCAACGGCAGAAATGATCTCTGAGAGACGAATATCTGCGGGGGCCTTTGCAAGGACATATCCGCCACCAACGCCGCGTTTGGAACGCACAAGGCCAGCACCTTTGAGGGCAAGAAGAATTTGCTCGAGGTATGGCTGGGGGAGACCAGTGCGGTCTGCGATGTCGCGAACAGAGGTGGGTGTGCCGGTTTCGGTGTGTAACGCCAGAGACAAAAGTGCCCTGCACGCATAATCACCTCGTGTAGAAACTCGCACAAGCCCATCGTAGGTGGTGAACTAGGGGGGTGAGCACTCCATCCCCCGTCCTGCCCCGATATTCGGCCGGATGCCTGTCCGACATCATTCCCGTGCTCTGCGCGCCTGGAGGGCCTCGTACGGTGCCCTCATGGATGCCTGGGGTGGTTCAGGGTGCCCCACGCATTGTGGTACTCCTTCTCGATGGACTTGGCTGGAATCAGTTGCAGACCTATGCCGAGCACATGCCCACTCTTGCTTCGATGACGGGTGGCCACATCACAACGGTGGCGCCGTCGACGACAGCAACAGCTCTCACCTCGCTCGTAACCGGGCTCTCTCCAGGTGAGCATGGCCTGATTGGGTATCGCGTCGATATGGGTGACACTGTCATGAATGTTCTGCGCTGGGGGGATGAGAACGGCGATCTTCGTCGGCGCTATCCACCGCAACAGACGCAGCCATGTCCGCCATTCCTCGGTTCCAGTGTTCCTGTGTTGAGTAAGGCTGAACTTGAGGGCAGTGGTTTTACTCTGGCTCATCTTGATGGGGTGAAACACATGGGGTGGCGTGCGCCTAGCAGTATCCCTGTGATTGTTCGTGAAGCCTTGGCTGCTGGCGAGGACTTTGTGTACGCCTATTACGACGGCATTGACAAGATTGCCCATGAGCGAGGTTTCACCGATCACTACACAGCCGAGTTGCGCGCTGCTGACAATCTGGTTGCGAATGTGCTGTCAGTGCTTCCGCCCGACACTGTTCTGATTGTCACAGCTGACCACGGTCAAGTGCATGTGGGTGACAACACGATTGTTCCGATGGCATCGGTGACAGAACATGTCCACCACCAATCGGGTGAAGGGCGCTTTCGCTGGTTGCATGCTCGTCGTGGACGTGAAGGCGCACTGCTAGATGCAGCCCGCCAATATGACGATGTGGCCTGGGTTGTCACGAAACAGCAGGTGCTGGAAGAAAATTGGTTTGGTCCGCGAGTGAGTGATGCGGTGATCCGGCGAATGGGTGAAGTGGCTCTTGCAGCGCATGCGCCGGTGAGCTTTGAGGAGCCTTTGGATGGCGGAGCATTCGACCTGGTGTGTCGTCATGGGTCACTGACTGCCGACGAGATGCTGGTGCCGTTGTTGGCTCTGAAGGCCTGACCCACCTGACTGCTACCTTTGTGAAGCCCACCTCAGTCGTGCCCTCGGCTATCGGTGGAATCAGTTAAGTCGCGGATGTGTAAAGGAGTGTGGGCGTGTCGTCATCGTTTACACACCTGCATGTTCACACTGAATTTTCCATGTTGGACGGTGCAGCGCGCCTCGATGAACTGGTGTCAAAAGCGGTGCAAGACGGCCAGCCTGCATTGGGAATCACCGACCACGGCAACATGTATGGCGTCATCGACTTCTACAAGGAATGCAAGAAGCAGGGCATTAAGCCCATCATCGGTACAGAGGCCTATATGGCCTTCGACCACCGCACAGAACGCATTGCGCGTCGCGGAAAGATGGATGACAACGGCGGCGCAGACGAACGCGGCCAAAAGCAGTACTACCACCTGACTCTGTTGGCCGAAACGAATGAGGGCTATCGCAACCTCATCAAGTTGTCCAGCCTTGCCTTCCTTGAGGGCTACCACTACAAGCCACGTATCGACTGGGAATTGTTAGAGCGTCACTCCAAAGGCCTCATCGCAACTACCGGTTGTCTTGGTGGACACGTGCTGCAGTCACTTCTCAACGGCGACGAAAAGGGAGCCATCGAGAAAGCGGGCCGCCTGCAAGACATCTTCGGTAAAGACAATCTGTTCGTTGAAGTGCAAGACCACGGCATTGCAGATCAGTTGCGCACGAACCCCAAGTTGATTGAGATCGCAAACAAGATTGGCGCACCACTTCTCGCAACTAATGATTCGCACTATGTCAATCAGGCCGACCATGAGGCTCACGACGCATTGCTCTGTGTACAAACCGGTGCGCTCATGCGTGACCAAGACCGTTTCCGCTTTGAAGGGAACGAGCACTATCTCAAGACATCTGAAGAGATGCGGTATCTCTGGCGTGAACAACCCACAAGTTGTGACAACACGTTGTGGATCGCAGAGCGTTCCAATGTCGAGATTGAATTGGGAACGTACCACCTGCCCGTCTTTCCGATTCCTCAAGAGTTCGCCAACGACGAGAAGTATCTCGAACACCTCACCTGGGAAGGCGCGAAAATGCGCTGGGGCCAAGACCTCTCTGCTGAAGTGGTGGAGCGTGTCGCGTTTGAACTCGGTGTCATCAAACAGATGGGCTTTAGTTCGTACTTCCTCATCGTGTGGGACCTCATCAAGCACGCTAAAGATGAAGGCATTCGTGTCGGACCTGGTCGTGGCTCTGCTGCTGGTTGTGCGGTGGCATATTGCCTACGCATTACCGAACTCGACCCCTTGAAGTACGACCTACTGTTCGAACGCTTTCTTAACCCGTCGCGTGTGAGCATGCCCGACATCGACATGGACTTCGACTCTCGTTATCGCGATCACATGATTCGGTACGCCGCGGATAAGTACGGTCGCGATCATGTGGCTCAAATCATCACCTTCGCCACCATTAAGTCACGCAACGCGGTGCGCGACGCGGCGCGAGTGTTGGGTCATGAGTATGCAGTAGGCGACCGCATTGCAAAGTTGATGCCGCCTCTGAACCAAGGCCGCGATACACCATTGGCTGCATGTCTCGAATTCAACGACAAGTTTGCAGACGGGTATCGCGACGCCCAGGGCTTGCGAGACCTGATTGCTGTTGACGAAGTAGCGGCCAAAGTTGTTGACGTGGCGCGTGGTCTTGAAGGCCTGAAGCGCTCCGACGGTATTCACGCAGCTGCTGTGGTGATTACGCCAAAGGAACTTACGGAGTATCTGCCTATTCAGCGCAAGCCAGTGGGCGATTTAAAGGCTGATGAAGCGCCCATCGTGACGCAGTATGAAATGCACGCCGTGGAAGAACTTGGGCTCCTCAAGATGGACTTCTTGGGCTTGCGCAACCTTGACGTGATCACAGACGCAGTGGAAATGATTCGCCGGCAACGCGACCCTGATTTCGACATCGACACTGTGCCGCTTGATGACAAGTTGACATTCGAATTGTTGGGCAGGGGAGACACCATCGGTATTTTCCAGTTGGAGTCTCCGCCGATGCGGGCATTGTTGAAGTCGATGAAGCCGACTTCGTTTGAAGACGTGAGTGCAGTTCTTGCGTTGTATCGACCAGGTCCGATGAGCGTGAACATGCATTACGACTACGCCGACTACAAGAACCATCGCAAAGTACCTGAGTATTTCCACCCCGAAGCAAAAGAGCTTCTGCACGACACCTACGGACTCATGGTGTACCAAGAGAGCATGATGCGCGTCGCGCAAAAGTTCGCCGGCTACGACCTTGCACAAGCCGACAACTTGCGAAAGGCCTGCGGCAAAAAAGATCACGTCGCCATGGCAAAAGAAGAAGGTGCTTTTGTCGATGGCTGTGAAAAAACCGGGTACGGCCGCGAGCTTGGTGAAACTCTCTTCGGCGTGATTCGCAAGTTTGCTGACTACGCGTTTAACAAGAGCCACACGTTCGGGTACGGACTGATCTCGTATCAAACGGCATATCTCAAAGCTCATTTCCCGGTTGAGTATTCAGCGTCGCTTTTGTCGTCGGTGAAGGGCAACTACGAAAAGGCTGCGGTGCACCTTGCAGATTGCCGTTCGATGGGCATCACAGTTTCTAACCCCGATGTCAATGCTGGTCGTGCCGACTTTGAAGCCATCTGTACCGATACTGAGAAGCGCATCATCTTTGCTCTCTCTGCGGTACGCAATGTCGGAGAAGGTCTCGTTGCGCAGATCGTCGAAGAACGAGATGCCAATGGCCCATTCGAATCGTTCCATGACTTTGCAAAGAGAGCTCCCGAGCAGGCATTGAACAAGCGTGCAGTCGAGTCCCTTATCAAGGCGGGTGGCTTTGACTCGTTGGGCCACCCTCGACGCGGCTTGCTCATGGTGTTTGAGTCGATCATCGACAATGCAGTCGCCAAACGCCGCGAAGAAGAAAAAGGCGTGATGTCTCTCTTCGGTGAATTGGAAGAATCGAGTGATAGCGGCTGGTCATCGGAGATTGCTATCCCCGAATTGCAGTTCGCGAAGCCCGATCAATTGCGTCACGAAAAAGACATGCTCGGTCTCTACATCTCTGACCATCCATTGCACGGCGTGGAGAATGCATTGCGTCGCATGACAACAAGTTCTATTCGTGACCTTGAGACTCGCGAGGCCGGCAATGTCACTATCGGTGGAGTGATGACATCGTTGAATCGACGATTCACGAAACGTGGTGACCAGATGGCCACGTTTGTGCTTGAAGATTTAGAAGCAGCAATTGAAGTGACTGTCTTTTCTAAGGTTCTCGGTGAGTTCGGACATCTTTTGTCTGACGATCAAGTCGTCACAGTGTCGGGTCGACTCAATCGACGCGAAGATGCTCCAGCGAGTTTCTCGGCACAGCGCATCGTGGTGCCAGAGAATCTTCATGTCCGAATCTCAGAGGTTCTGATTTCGTTACCTTCTGGCTTTAACGCCACAAAACTTGATGCACTGAAGACAATCATTTCTGAGTTCCCTGGTGATTCACCTGTGCGATTGCAACTAGCTGGCGGCAAGGTCTTTGACCTTGGTTCAGGTCATTTAGTGGATATTGAGAAGGCTGTGGCCCCGCTTCGACTCACTTTTGGGTCAAATGCGGTGAAAATCATCTGATTATTCGGCTCCGTTTCAGGGTTCCGACATTTGGAATGGCAGAATAGAGGGGTTGTTGTCGGCGTTGTCGTCGCGAAAAGCCTTAGGGAGTCACTCGGTTCTATGTCGTTGGAAGTCACCACACAGGACAGCAGTGCCCTTACAGAGGCTCAGCTCGAAGAGATGCTGACCATTGAGGGTTCTTTTGGCCTTGAGCAGTTTCAGAAGGCGCAGCAAGACTGGGTGCTCTGCACACTTGCTCGCCTTGACGGAAAATTGCACGGTGTTACCTTCTCGACACTCGAGCGCATCGGTGGAACACCATGTGTGCTGCTCGGACTGATGACCATTAAGCGCACTGCAAAGCGTGATTCGATTCTCAAAGGCCTCATGGGTGAGGCCTATCACCGTGCCTTGATGGCTTTCCCCGATGAAGACGTTGTTGTGGGTAGTCGCTTTCCGTCAGCCGATGGCATGGAAGCGTTCAAGTCCCTCACTGACATCATTCCTCGTTTTGAGCATCGCGCAGATGGCGAAGCTCGTGCGTGGGGTAAGCGTCTGGCTCGTCGCTTCAAAGTTGATGCAACATATGACGAAAAAACCTTCACTGTCGCATCAGGCGGACAAAGTGGCTTTCTTGATCACGTCTCATTGAAGCCAGAGAAGATCTCTGATGAAATCACAACACTCTTCAAGGGCGTCAATGCCAAGAAGGGTGGCGTTCTTATCGTTCACGGCTGGACGATGGCAGAGAGCCTCGTCAAGCTCGGCGCTCGCTCGTAACGCTGTGCACTTCGCCGACGTCGTTCGTTCGCGTCGGATGACTCGTTCCTTCCGTTCGGACCCTGTCGACACTGCCGTCCTTGAATCATGTATTGATTTCGGACTACGTGCCCCGAGTGCGGGGAAGTCACAGGGATGGCATGTCTTGTTACTGCAAGGCGAAGAGACATCTCGTTACTGGGACAATGCATTGCCGCAGAGCAAGCGTGAGAGTTTTGCATTCCCACATCTGTTGACCGCGCCGGTGGTTGCACTCATGCTTGCCGACACATCGGCGTATTTGCAGCGCTATTCAGAGCCAGATAAATCCCACACCGGTCTCGGCGACTCTGTGGATGCATGGGTAGCGCCATATTGGACAATCGATGCGTCATTCTCAACGATGACATTTCTCTTGGCCTTGGAAGACAACGGACTCGGTGCATTGTTCTTTGCTCATGCGAATGAAGAGAAACTCCGCGAAGAATTTCAGCTACCCGATGAGGTGCAGATTCTCGGAACAGTTGCTCTCGGATACGCAATCGAGCAAGACGAACGACGTGGTCGTAGTGCGTCTCGACTTCGCAAAACAGTCGACGAAGTTATTCACCGTTCTCAGTGGTGAGTAACCGCTGACGCATGTCGTCAGGGGTGAGTGCCGGCAAGAGGCAGACATAATCGCGACACACATAGGCCGCACCAGGTTCTCTTCCGCTCCACAACGGCGAATCTGTTGGTGCACCCCAAGCAAGTACTGCGTGAGGTCGCCACTGTTCGCGATACACAGACAAGAGTTGCGCCTCGGTTCCCGGAATGACGACTTCAGTTGTGCCGATGTGGAAAAGGAGCCCCGCAGCCAATGCGTTGCCAAATGCCGATGGGGCATTGGGGGCGACACGAGCGAGCAAACGCAAGATGTCGTGAGCACGTTGCCTTAACGATTCATCACCTGTGATGGCAGAGAGACGAAGGAACGCCATCGCTGCGACTGAGTTCGCAGACGGCGTGGCATTGTCCATGAGGTCTTTTTGTCGGACAACCAATTGTTCGGCAGTGCTGCCCACGGTGAAGAGTCCACCATGCTCTTCGTCCCAGTGATGATCAATCAAATGTTGCGCAGTGTCGGTTGCGACGGTGAGCCATTCATGGTCTGAGGTCAGTTCATACATTCGGGTCATCGCATCAACGACATGGGCAAGGTCGTGGGCGAGCGCGCTATGCCGTGCAGAGGGAGTGGCATCGGACTGCCAACTGCGGCGCCATGAACCATCAGGCATGCGGAGATTGTCAACAAGGAAACGGGCGTTGGCAGTTGCCATTGCGATGTACGACGGGTCTTCGAATGCTGATGCCACTTCGCACAACGAAGAAAGCATCATCGCGTTCCACTCCGTGAGCACTTTGTTGTCGAGACCTGGGCGTGGGCGCTGAGAACGAACAGCAAGCATTTCTTGCTGAGCAGTCACAATGTGTGCAGGGCGAATGATGTCGGCGCGCTGACGAATGCGATTCGGGATAGAGCGACCTTCAAAATTGCCATCATCGCTGATGTCCCAGTACTGAAGCACAGCCTCTGCATCACCGCTCACTGCGCGACGTACTTCTGCAGGTGTCCATGTATAGAACGCACCTTCTTCGGAATGTCCGTGCTCGTCTAATGAGTCAGCATCCTCGGCGCTGTAGAAGCCTCCGAGAGAATGGGTGAGATCGCGAGCGATGTAGGCGATGATCTCGCGAACAACTTGTTCATCGCGAGGTTCGCCGGTGAGTTGCCAACTATGCAGATACACCCGAGTAAGGAGAGCCTGGTCGTACAGCATTTTTTCAAAGTGCGGGACTAACCATTGATTATCAACGCTGTATCGAGAGAAGCCGCCGCCCAAGTGGTCATACATTCCGCCGGCAGCCATGGCATCAAGGGATGTGCGCACAAGTGGCAGGAGGGTGGCATCTTTGTTCACGGAATAGATCCGCATGAGCAAGTCGAGCGCAAACGTTGAAGGAAACTTGGGTGCACCACCGAATCCGCCCCAGGTGGAATCAAAGTTGGTTCGCAGAGCATCAACGGTCGATGAAATGAGACGAGGAGTGTCGATGTCATCTGCGGGTGCAATGAGAGCAGTGCGTCCGATGGATTCAACAAGAGCATCAACGTTCTGCTGCAGTTCGTCACGACGATTCGTCCACGCGTCATCGACTGCATTCATGAGCTTGACAAATGTGTCGCGTGGGTAATACGTACCGCCGTAGAACGGCTCGCCGTCGGGAGTAAGAAAGACCGTCATCGGCCAGCCGCCTCGACCTGTCAGTGCTTGCACGGCGTCCATGTACACCGCATCAACATCAGGGCGTTCTTCACGGTCGACCTTGACGTTGATGAACAACGAATTCATGACCGCAGCAGTCGCGTCATCTTCGAAACTCTCATGTGCCATGACATGGCACCAATGACATGCCGAATACCCAACAGATAACAAAATGGGTCGACCCGTGCGACGGGCCTCTTCAAATGCGTCGTCACCCCACTGATACCAGTGAACGGGATTGTCTCGATGCTGGCGCAGGTACGGAGACGTTGCGTCGGCGAGACGATTAGACACTGTGGTCTATGCGCCCATGGCGTGGTAGCCGCCATCGACATGAATAACTTCGCCCGTTGTGGCGGGGAACCAATCCGACATCAGCGCAAGAACTGTCTTTGCCACAGGCGTGGAGTCGGTGACATCCCATCCGAGAGGTGAGCGTTCATCCCAAATGTCTTCAAACTTCTTAAAGCCAGGAATTGATTTTGCAGCCATTGTCTTGATGGGTCCAGCGGCAACAAGATTGCATCGAATTCCACGAGGGCCGAGGTCTTTTGCGAGGTATCGGTTCGTTGCTTCGAACGCTGCCTTTGCAACACCCATCCAGTTGTAGGCAGGCCATGCAACGGTGTTGTCAAAGTCGAGACCCACGATCGTGGAGCCCGGCTGCATGAGTGGAAGAAAAGCATCGGCCATTGTTTTCAAGGAATAGGCAGAGATCTCCATGGCCACGGCGACATCACTCCACTGGGCAGCAAGGAAGTCGTCTCCGAGACACACTTCGGGTGCAAAGCCAATGGCGTGGAGAACACCGTCCACGCGGCCCAAAGAGGCGCGCACTTGTTCACGAACTGACTCAACGTGTGCAGCGTTGGTGACATCAAACTCAAACACCTCGACTGGAGAGTCCAGCTTGCGAGCAGTGCGCTGAGTGAGTGAAAGCGCCCGACCAGCTCCGGTGAGCACAATTTCGGCTCCTTCGCGCTGCGCAAGCTGTGCGACTCGAAAGGCGAGAGACGCATCTGTCAATACGCCAGTCACCACAATTTTCTTACCGTCAAGAAGACCCATGCTTATGACCGTAGTTCGGTAGGGGTCTATGTGTAAGGCTCTACCAATGCGTATTGGAATCCTCGGAGGAACCGGGCCTGCCGGAAGTGCCCTCGGCGCTCGTTTGGCGTCAGTTGGCTATGAAGTCGTTATTGGCTCTCGTTCAAAGTATCGAGCACTTGAAGTAGTCGATGGCTTAAAGGCCAAGTGGCCAGATTTGAACTTGGCGATCGAAGCAGGAGACAACGAGGCTGCCTCTGCATGTGACGTTGTAGTGCTTGCGACCCCATGGGAAGGCGCAGCAACAACTGCCCAGGAGCACATCGGACTCTTGGCCGGCAAAACCGTGATCAGTATGGCAAACGCTTTGGTGCGCGTAGGCCATGAGTTCCAGCCTTTGATGCCACCACGCGGCAGTGTGGCGGCTCATGTGCAGGCAGCAGTTCCAGAGTGCCGCGTTGTGGCTGCATTCCACCACCTTCCCGCGACGGAGCTCGGCCACCTCGGTGACCCGATTGATTCAGACGTTCTCATTTGTTCTGATGACGATGAAGCAAAGCGCATCACGATGGAAATGACGGAAAAGATTCCTGGTTGTCGTCCACTCGATGCAGGCGAGCTTTCCAATGCCACAGCAATCGAAGCGTTCACTGCAGTTCTGTTGCAACTCAATGTTCGTTATAAGACACGAGTGGCACCTAAGTTGACCGGCATCAAGAGGGACCCACGGGCGAAGGCCTGATTCCTATGTCCATGAGGTTGTACGACACGGCGCGCCGCGAGGTTGTTCCGTTCACCCCAGGTGAGACAGTCCTGATGTACACGTGCGGTATCACGCCGTATGACGCCACTCATCTTGGTCATGCATCAACGTTCGTGATGTACGACATCGTTCAGCGTCGCCTCATCGATCTGGGCCACACCGTGAAGTGTGTACGAAACGTCACTGATGTTGATGACCCATTGTTTGCAAAGGCACGTGAACTCGGAGTTCATTATCTCGATCTTGCAGCAGGGGAGGAAGCTCGCTTCAACCGTGACATGGTCGCGTTGAATGCACTTCCCGTATTCAGTACTCCTCGTGCATCGTCTGCCATCACTGATATCCGTAAGTTCATCGGCGAAGTTCTCGACCGCGGATTCGCATACGCAGCAGGCGGCTCGGTGTATTTCGATGTCACGAAGTTCCCATCCTTTGGTGATGTCTCTCATTACTCCAACGAACAGATGCTTGAATTCGCTCGTCAGCGCGGTGGCAATGTTGATGACCCGCACAAGCGCAATCCTTTGGACTTCGTTTTGTGGCATCCATCTGCTGACGATGAACCTGCGTGGGACACTGCATGGGGTGCTGGTCGTCCCGGTTGGCACATTGAATGCTCTGCGCTAGCCCTTCGCGAACTGGGAACAACGATTGATCTTCATGGCGGCGGAAGTGACTTGATCTTCCCGCACCATGAATGTGAGCGTGCTCAATCCGAGGCTGCAACAGGTGAAACTTTTGTGAAGCATTGGATGCACGTGGCCATGGTGTTCAAGGATGGAGAGAAGATGTCGAAGAGCCTTGGCAATCTTGTGTTCGTCGACAAACTCCGCACTGAGTGGGACCCGCGTTCCATTCGCATGGCAATCATTGAGCACAGTTACCGCAAAGAGTGGGAGTGGGATGAAGACCTCATGCCCCGCAACCACGCTCGTCTTGTTGCCTGGAAGGGTTCGGTCGGTGGAACCACTTCCGATGTGCTGGAAGCCGTCCGATCATGTCTCGACAATGACCTCGATACTCCCGGAGCTGTTGCGGCTATTGATGCAGCAGCGGCACAAGGCCATGATGTGTCAGCAGTAGCATCGCTTTTGGGTGTTGAACTGGCCGAAGCAATCGGCCCTCGATAGCCCCTTGCATTCCTAGGGTGCTGAATCTTGTACTTCATGTACAGGGTGTGGAAAACGAGTCCGGAATACGGGGTAATCTTCGCTCGGGATGGCTCCACTCAACGCTTCAGAATCTGCAGACATTTCTTCTGCAGCATTGCCGGGAACTGGCAGAGCGCAACGCCGTGTGCGTCGAGTTATTCGACCAGTTCTGAATGGTTTATGGAAAGTCACGCTTGAGGGATTGGAAAACATCCCCACTGAAGGTCCAGCAATCTTGTGTCCTAACCACATCAGCTTTTTCGACTCGGTGTTCACGATGGTGTACGCAGGTCGACAGATCAGTTTTGTCGGTAAAGCCGAATACATGGATTCGTGGAAGACCAAGCATTTGTTCCCTGCATTGGGAATGATCCCGATTGATCGCGCCGGTGGATCAAAGAGCGAAGGCGCACTGATTGCAGCCGAGAATGTTCTTCGGCGAGGGGAACTGTTTGGCATTTATCCAGAGGGCACCCGTAGCCGAGATGGCATTCTCTATAAAGGCCACACAGGTGCTGCACGACTGGCAGTGAAATTGGGATGTCCCATCATCCCTGTTGGCATCATCGGTACTCGTGAGATTCAACCTCCTGACAAATTCCTGCCGAAAGTTGGCCTGCAGTGCACCGTGAAATTCGGGCAACCAATTCTCCCGCAGCGCTATCTCGACCGAGGTGACGATCATCTGGTCCTACGAGAGTTGACCGATGAATTGATGTTTGAGATTCGTGAGCTGACAGGCCAGGAGTACAAAAACGTGTACGCCACTAAGAAGGCAGAGTCATTACCCACTGAACAAGCGGTCATTACAGCCTCATAATGAGGGCGTAGAGGCCCTAGCCCACTCCGTAGAATGGGCGTCTCATGGCTGATATCTCCGTACTCCTTCCGGATGGGTCCTCCCGTTCATTGCCGCAGGGCTCCAGCGTTGCTGATTTGGCTTCATCCATCGGCTCTCGTTTGGCCAAGGCAGCTGTCGCAGGCACGATCAATGGCACAGAAGTTGACCTCACTGCTCCTTTGACAGATGGTGTCACGGTGTCCGTGATCACTGACAACAGCGACGAAGGTCGTCATGTGTTGCGTCACTCGACAGCTCATGTGTTGGCGCAAGCTGTGACTCAACTGTTTCCAGGTGCTCAATTCTCCATTGGTCCTGCAATTGAAGATGGGTTCTATTACGACTTCGAATTGCCAGGCGGACGTACCTTCTCCGACGATGATCTTGCTGCCATCGAAACTCGCATGCGCGAAATCATGAAAGCCAATCAGCCATTCGTTCGATCCGAAATGTCTGCGGCTGATGCATTAACTCTCTTTGCGGCGCAGAAATACAAATGCGAAATCATTGAGCGTGTCACCTCTGGCGCAGCAGATGGCAGCGATGCCGCAGAAGTAGGGGATAGCGACACCATCAGCGTGTATCGCAACACTGATGAGTTTGTTGACCTCTGTCGTGGCCCTCATGTGCCCACCACTGCAAAACTTGGTCACTTTGCACTTATGAAAGTTGCAGGCGCATATTGGCGTGGCAATGAAAAGGGCCCCATGCTGCAACGCATCTATGGCACCGCATGGGAGTCAGATGCTGCAGTAAAAGAACATCTTCATCGTCTCGAAGAGGCCGCAAAGCGTGACCACCGTCGTCTGGCGAATGAACTTGACCTCTTGTCGTTCCCCAATGAGTTGGGCGGCGGCCTCGCTGTCTGGCATCCGAAGGGTGCAATCATTCGCAAACTGATGGAGGACTACAGCCGTCAACGTCACCAAGACGGCGATTACCAGTTCGTCTATACGCCACATCTTGCGAATGCGAATCTCTTTGCAAAGTCTGGCCACCTCGATTTCTATGCCGACGGCATGTACCCGCCGATGGAGATGGACAACGGCACGTACTACATGAAGCCAATGAACTGTCCGATGCACTGTCTGATTTTTGACAGTCGTCAGCGCAGTTACCGAGAGTTGCCTCTTCGCCTCTTTGAATTAGGCAACGTGTATCGATATGAGCGTGCTGGCACCTTGCACGGACTGTTGCGTATTCGTGGATTTACGCAAGACGACAGCCATATCTATTGCACCGAAGAGCAGATGGCAGATGAAATTGCATCTCTCCTTGACTTCATCATGTCCGTTCTTCGCCGGTTCGGCTTTGAAGATTTTGAATTCAACTTGTCGACTCGTGACCCTGAGAAGTCGGTCGGATCAGATGAGATTTGGGAGAAGGCCACTGCCGCTTTGAAAGAAGCACTTGATCGTCATGGAGTGCAGTACAAGATGAAAGAAGGCGATGCTGCTTTCTATGGTCCGAAGATTGACATTGATGTTCGTGATGCCATCGGACGAAAGTGGCAGTTGAGCACGATTCAGTGCGACTTCAACCTTCCGGAACGTTTCGAACTCGAATATGTCGGCTCCGATGGCGCGCGCCATCGTCCCATCATGTTGCACCGTGCTTTGTTCGGTTCCATCGAACGATTCTTCGGTGTTCTCATTGAGCATTACGCAGGGGCATTCCCCACATGGTTGTCGCCAGAGCAAGTACGCATGTTGCCAGTGGCATTGGCGCATGATGAGTATGCACAACAGGTTGTTGCACAATTGAAGGCTGCAGGTCTTCGTGTTGACATTGATCACGCTGATGAACAATTAGGGAAGCGCATTCGTAACGCAAAGACCAGCAAGGTTCCTTACGTGCTAGTCGTTGGAGATGATGACGTAGCCAATGGCTCCGTTGGTGTGAACCCACGCGGTGGAGAAGTAGAACGCGATGTCAAGGTCACGGAATTCCTTGCACGCATAGCCCGAGAAATTGCTGAAGGGCAATCAGGCGGACAATAGATGTCGCTCGATCAATTGTGGAACGGGTGGCGAACCCAGTATGTAGGTCAGGGGACTGCTGACGCATCAGATGACTCGCAATCTGTGTTCACTCGTATTTTGAACTTACAGATGTCAGATGAAGAGACTCATATTGTTCATCGCTCTGCACACTCTTTTGTGATTCTCAATGCGTACCCGTACTCATCCGGACACCTCTTGGTGTTGCCTTTTCGAGAGGTGGCTCATCTCGAAGAACTTGAGCCCGAGGAATCGCTTGATCTGTGGCAAAACGTCACACATGCAACTGTCGCATTGAAGAAATCCCATACCCCTGATGCCCTTAACGTAGGAATCAACCTAGGGGCTGCTGCAGGTGGCAGTATTGCTCGACACCTACATGTGCATGTTGTTCCCCGTTGGAACGGGGATTCAAATTTCATGACATCTGTGGCAGACACTCGCACTATTCCAGAACCGCTCTCGCTCACGGCATCAAAAGTTCGTGCTGCATGGCCCAAGGGGGACCAATGACCGACGATATTCGTGACCAACTTCCTGACGACTTAAATGCTGTCGACAACGTTGCTGCCTATGACTTCCCCGACAACAGTCGCCGTCGCATCCCCGGCATTCTCTATGGCGTCATTGCCATTCTGTGTTTGGTTACGTGGCAGCTCGGAACATCAAATGATTCAGTATTGGTCAACCGTGGCTTGCTGTTCGCAGCGGCAGTTCTCGGTGCCATGGCGATCATCAGTTTTACTAGTGGCTGGCGGATGACAATTGATGAATCCGATGCTCTTGTTCGTGCGACTCGTAAAGTCGGATTCCCCGTCGGTCACGCATCGGCTCAGCAGGTATGGCGTGGTCTTCGTAGCCGACCCACATGGCGCATCTTTTGTTACAGCGTCGAAGAGCCACCGCGTCAGCGCGGTCTCGTACTTGTCGATGCAGTCAATGGAGACATCGTTGAATGTCTTGTAGAGGCGAATCCCGACGCTGAAACCGCTCCTGATTCGTCGACGCAGGACTAGCGTTCACTCGATGTTTGACGGCAGATTCCGAACGCCTATTGAAAAGGCAATACGTCCGGTGGGCATGTTGCTGCGCCGTACCGGAATGTCACCCGACCATCTCACGATTCTTGGCATCCTTTTCGCAATCGCAGCAGCATTTGCAATTGGAAACGGTGCGTTGCAGGGTGGACTTGCATTAGTCATCCTTGCGGCTCTTCCCGACATGTTGGACGGAGCGTTAGCAAAGGCATCAAATTCTGCAAGCCAACGTGGGGCCTTCTTCGACTCTGTTGTCGATCGCGTGACGGATTCAGTTCTGTTCGGAGGCGTCGCTTGGTTCTTTGCATCGGAGAAATCTCCTTATCTTGCGTTGTTGCCAATGGCCATCATGGGCGTGTCATCTCTGATCTCATACGAGCGGGCTAAGGCTGAGGCTTTGGGCTTGTATGCCAAAGGCGGTCTGATGGAACGTGCAGAGCGCATCATTGTTCTGTGCATCGGTCTGTTGTTTGACTCGCTTCTTGTTCCCATTCTTTGGATCATGCTTGTCCTCACTGTCGTGACAGCGATTCAGCGCTTTATTCAGGTCTGGCGCCAGGCTGAGGTGTCTTCAACGACCCAGGCGAAGAGAGACGTAAAGAAAGTTCGTCGAATGTCTCGTCAAAGTGCACGCGCATCACGACGCCAACTGTCGGTCGTGTCGCGACAGCGCAAGCGTCAACGCAATGGCTAATCCTCTTGATGAACTGACTAACTCATTGACGGTGAGTGGTTACAAACTGGGATCCCTCATTGCCAGGGTGACGCCAGGCCCCGTGGCACAAGGTGCAGCCGCTTTGCTCGCACCCGGTATCGCACTTTCATTGCGTAGTAAGCGACTCATGGTGGAGCGTCACCTGCAGCGTGTGAATCCTTCATTGAAGGGGTTATCCCTTCGCCGGGCATCGCAGCAGGCATTTGATAGCTACATGCGGTACTACACCGAAAGTTTTCGCTTACCGAATCTCTCCAAAAAGCATGTTGATCGGTGTTTCAGTGTCGATGGTTTTCATCACATTGAAGAAGCATTGGAAAAAGGGAACGGCGCAATTCTCGCTCTGCCACATCTCGGTGGTTGGGAATGGGCAGGTCGATGGATGGCAGATCGTGGTCATCGGATGACAGTGATTGTGGAGCCGTTGAGTCCGCCAGAACTTTTTGAGTGGTTCACGAAGCTACGAAGTGACCTGGGAATGAATGTCGTTCCGCTCGGACCTGCTGCAGCCCCAGCAATTCTTGGTGCACTCAAGCGCAATGAGATTGTCTGTTTGTTATCTGACAGAGATATTCAAGGCGGCGGCATCGAAGTTGAGTTCTTTGGCGAGAAGACAACGCTTCCAGCTGGACCAGCAATGTTGGGAATCAGAGCGAACACAGCAGTGCTTCCGGTCGCAACGTATTTCACTAACGCAGTTGATGGTCACCATGCGGTGATTCGTCCGCCCTTGCCACTGGATAGAGAAGGAAAGCTTCGCGCTGCGATCGCTGCAGGAACGCAAGCACTTGCAGTGGAGTTAGAAGGCTTGATCCGTCGTGCGCCAGAACAATGGCACCTTTTTCAGCCAAACTGGCCAAGCGACCCGGGTTACGGCGACCACTTTGTTTAACGAGTGAGAATCTGGTCTAGCGAGAGAGAAATGCTTGTGCGCTTTTCAGCGCATCAGGCACAACTGAGTACCACAGCCATGTCCCTTCGCGGCGAGACTCCACGAGTCCTGCTTCGCGAAGCACCTTGAGGTGATGGCTAATCGTCGGTTGGCTTCGTTCGAGTGGCTCAACAAGATCGCACGAGCACACCCCATTGCTGCCAGCACGCCATACGAGATCAAACAAGCGCAGTCGCACCGGGTCGGCGAGTGCGGCAAAACTAATGGCGAGTTCTTCTGCCGAAGAATCCGTTAACGGTCTCTTGGTGAGGGGAATCGACTTTGCAGATGCCATGTCTCCACCATACATTGACAATCATCAATGTGCTGGATATATTGACAATCATCTAATTACATGATGAACGCGCATCGTGGTGCTCGTACATCGAAGAGGAGTCCCCATGTCGCGTGTTCAACTTGCCTTAAATGTTGGCAATATTGAAGAAGCAATTTCTTTCTACAGCAAGATGTTCGGCGTTGGCCCAGCAAAAGTGCGTGAAGGGTACGCCAACTTTTCCATTGAGAATCCTCCACTGAAGCTTGTTCTGATTGAGGGTCATGGTGATGCTGGAACGTTGAACCATGTGGGTGTCGAAGTGGAAGACACCGAGCAGGTGGCAGCCAAGATGGAACACGCAGTCAATGTGGGATTACCCATTGAGTTGCAGGAGAGCACCACATGTTGTTTCGCAGTGCAGGACAAAGTGTGGATCAAGGGCGGGGAGTTGCCATGGGAGTGGTACACGGTTCTTGCTGATGCTCCACAAGACACATCGCTCAAGCCCATGCCCATCATGCTGGGTGTTGCAGATACAGGTAGTTGCTGCGGTCCTGAGGGCTGCAGTTGAATCCACGTCGCTTCGCTGCGGAGTTCTTGGGCACCGCTCTTTTGGTGATGTCGGTCGTGGGCTCGGGCATCATGGCCCAAAACCTCACATCCGATGTCGCTCTGCAGTTGCTTGCGAATGCAATCGCAACGGGCGGTGCGCTGTTTGGGCTCATCACCATCTTCGGTCCCATCTCGGGTGCTTCCTTCAACCCTGTTGTCACAGTCGTCGGATATTTCCTTGATGGCAAGTCATCTGTCTCTACTGTGGTGTCCGACATCGTCGGGCAGTTCTCCGGTGCAGTTGTGGGGTGTGTTATTGCGAATGTGATGTTTGCGCATCCGTTTATCGAAGAGTCAATGAAAATTCGCGACGGCGGACCCACTTGGTTCTCGGAAGTTGTAGCAACAGTCGGGCTCTTGCTGATTATCTGGGGCGGTACACACGCACGGGCAAATGTGGCCGCTCTTGTTGCTGCATGGATCACCGGTGCGTATTGGTTTACTTCGTCAACAAGTATCGCGAATCCTGCAGTGGGATTTGGTCGAATGTTCTCAGATTCCTTCGCAGGAATCGCTCCTCAGTCGTGGCCGATGTTCGCTCTGATGCAAATCATCGGTGGCCTCGTTGGCTTTGTTCTCATCACAACCTTGTGGCCATCGAAAGGAAATGACTAATGCCCGGAGTTCTTTTTCTCTGCATTCATAATGCCGGTCGCTCACAGATGGCTGCGGGTTTTGCTCGCAGTCTTTCTGACGACAAAGTTTTGATCCTCTCTGGTGGTTCTGAACCAGCAGAACATGTGAATCCTGTAGCGATCGAAGTGATGAATGAAATCGGCATTGATATTGCTGGTTATGTTCCGCAGAAATTCACAGATGAACTTCTGCAGTCAGTCGACGTGATCGTAACAATGGGATGTGGAGACACATGCCCGTACATCCCTGGCAAGAAGTACATCGACTGGCCACTTGATGACCCGAAAGGTCAGCCACTTGATGTTGTGCGACGTATCCGTGACGAAATTCGGTCACGCGTCGAAGATCTCTTGTCTCAGTTGTAGGTCTCGAACAACTCGCTAATGGCTTTTGCTTGGCCACCAGTTGTCGAAGACATCACTGCGATTGGCATGACACCTGCGTTCGCCCAATCGGCGAGACGTTCACGAACATGAGATGCTGATCCGCTGATGGTGCAGTCGTCGAGCCACTCGTTTGTCATGAGTCCAGTGAGCGCTTCCTTGTTTCCTGCGTCCAAGGCCTCCTCGATGGAGTCCATCTCGTTGTTGTATCCAGCAGCGCGCCAGTAGTTGCGATAGTTCGGCAGTGAGACATATCCCGTCAAGGTGCGACGGTTGATGGCGCGGGCAGCTTCGATGTCATCATCGATGACGGTCGGAATCATGTTCGAGAGAAAGAAATCATCGCGCACTGCAGTGGGAACTTCACCGAGTTGTGTTGCCATGTGGCTCAATGATGCGTTTGCCCAAATTGCGCCTTCTGAAATCTCGCTTGCAAGCTCCAACATTTTGTTGCGAAGAGTTGCCAAATAGATCGGAGGAAGTTGACCTCCGAAGCGCTCGTTCGTACGCATGGCGGCAACATAATTCTTGATGTCCGACAACGGCTTTCCGGTTTCAACGCCAAGACGTTGTGTCACGGGGCCGTGGCTGACGCCGATGCCATAACGGAATCGCCCATTCGACATCTCATTGATGTGTGCAACGGTGTTTGCTGCCTCCACTGGGTGGCTGTAGTAAATCGGCTGGATAGAAGTCCAGTAGTTGATGCGCGACGTGACATGAGCCAAAGAGACGCACAGCCCCATTGTGCCGCCAAGGCTGGGGCAGGCAAGACCGCTGAAACCTCGGTTTTCGGCTTCAACGGCCAGATCGAGGATGGCGCGACGCTTATTTGGAGTCGCGACAACGGAGAGGGCGGGGCGGAAGGACTTATCAACCTGAGTCATTCCCGTAACCTAGTCGCATGTTGAGAATTGGAATGGTGAGCCCGTACAGCCTCACAATTCCAGGAGGGGTACAGCAGCAGGTATTGGGACTTGCTCGGGCCTTACGAGAAAAGGGACACGAGGTGCGTGTCCTTGGTCCATGTGACGGTCCACCCCCTGATTCGTTTGTGACGCCCTTGGGCAACAGCCTTCCCACTGCAATTAACGGCTCGGTCGCCCCGGTAGCTCCCGATGCGTCAGCGGCTTTCCGCACTATCCGAGCTCTCAACGATGAAGCCTTTGATGTGCTGCATGTTCATGAGCCTCTGGTCCCTGGCCCCACCTTGACTGCAGTTCTCGTCAAACTTGCGCCAATTGTTGCAACCTTCCATTCGGCGGGAGAGTCAGGGGCGTACAAGACGTTCCAAAAACTGGGGCGTCCTATCGCGAGACGCATCGATGTTCGTGTTGCTGTCTCTGCAGATGCAGTCGAACTTGCTCACCGATACATCGGTGGAGAATACGAAATTCTTTTCAATGGAATTGATCTTGAAGCCTTCAGTGGACCCATTGTTGAGCATCGTGACAATGCGATTTTCTTCTGTGGCCGTCATGAACCTCGCAAAGGTCTCGGAGTCTTGCTCGAAGCCGTATCGCTGATGCCAGGAGATGTGCGACTATGGATTGCGTCTGACGGGCCAGAGACAGAGATTTTGAAAGCTCAGTACGCAAATGACCAACGCATCGAATGGCTTGGTCGCATTTCTGATGCAGAGAAGATTGATCGACTTCGTCGTGCTTCGTTGTTTTGTGCACCATCGCTGCGTGGCGAATCATTTGGCATTGTGCTGCTTGAGGCGATGGCTGCTGGCACGCCAGTTATTTCTACTGACATCGATGGTTATCGCAACGTTGCGACTGACGGTGAGAATGCATTGTTGGTAGAGCCGGGTAATGCACAGGTTCTGGCTTCGGCGATGTCGCGTATCATCGCCGATCCTCGTTTGGCAACTCGTTTGGTCACTGCAGGACGCATTCATGCACAGTCCTATTCGCTCGATGCGCTGGCAGATCATTACGTAGTGCTGTATGAGAAGGCTCTTGCGATGGAAGCAGACGACATCACGAAGATTGAGCTTCCTCGTATGCTGAAGCGCTTCGAAGGGCGCTTCTTAAGAAGAAACCGACTCGGAGGGTCCGGCCAGTAGGTCGGTACGGAAGGAATTATGAATCAGCGACAGTGGATACCCATTGAAGAATCATCACTACCGAATCTGGCTCGCGTCAAAAAGATTGAGTGGTTGATTGCCGCAGGAGGAACTCTTCTGTTTCTCCTCATCGGAGTTGCTCTCGGGCAACCTCTGCTGGGTGTGCTTGGCCTGGTTGTGTTTGGAGCGTTCTCCTGGTCAATTGGTCGAAATGCTGAAGAAGCAATTCTCACGTCTCTCTCGCTTTCGCCAGCGAATGAAGATGATCATGCGCGTCTTTTCAACATTGTGGAAGGCCTCCGCATGAGTAGTGGTGACCATCGTCCTGCGATGTACATCACTCAGTCCGACTTTCCTCTCGCAATGGCAATCTCAGAGTCAGGCTCTGACGGAAACATCATCGTCTCTGACGGTTTCTTGCGCATGATGGATCGTGTAGAAACTGAGGCAGTTGTCTCACATCTGTTATGGCGCATCAGATCAGGCGATGCAGCACTGATCGCGTACCTCATTTCATTTCATACTCTGATGTCTCGAGTGGGTCTTTCGGGTCTCGCGCGCAAGGTGATGGAGAAATCTCTCGATCCTCGTTCACTCATCTGGGCAGACATCTCAGCCTGTCAAGCGACCCGTTATCCACCTGCTTTGATCTCTGCGCTAGAGAAATGTGCACAGTCTCACGGGACTGTTTCCGTTGGTATTGCTGCGCCATTCTGTTTTGCGTTACCAGAGTCCTCAACCAATGACACTGATTCATCATCGATTGTTCCTAATGTGGGTTTTGCCCGTCCGTCATTGTCTGAACGAATCGCCGTTCTCAAGGAGATTTGATATGTCTACATTGCGTCGTCCGATTTTTCGTATAACTGCTGCAGCACTTGCTGTGTCCGTGCTCGCAGCATGTGGAGGTGGAAGTGCATCCCCTGATGGCACCTCGCCTGATGGATCTAACGCAACAACTCCCGGACAAGGCATTGGTGTGACCTATCCGTTGACAGGCTTGCCGATCGAAGACAAGGCAGCAGCTGCTCGTCCTGCTTTGGTGGCAAAGATTGATAATCATCCTGCCGCGCGTCCACAAACTGGATTAAACAAAGCTGACATTGTCTTTGAGGAGAATGTTGAGGCGTTAACACGTTTTGCGGCTGTCTTTCACAGTCAAGGAAGTGACCCAGTCGGACCATTGCGCAGCGGCCGTACTCAAGACATCGACATCCTGGGTTCGTTCAACAAGCCTCTGTTTGCTTGGAGTGGTGGCAACTATCGAGTCACGCGCGCAATTAGCAAGAGCGACTTAGTCAATGTTGGTTACAGCGCTTCGCGTGGCAAGGGCGGCTATTACCGCGCCAAGGACAAAAAGATTCCACACAACCTGTTTGCGAAGACTTCTAATTTGTGGACTCTTGCCCCCACAGATGCTGTGCCGCCTCAGCAACAGTTCACATACCGAGGTAGCAGCGATGCAAAGCCTGCGACCTCAACAGCTGTTGATGGAGCGAAAGTCTCGATGTACAACGTGAAGGTGTACTGGAAGTGGGATGCAGCCACGAGCAACTTCATCCGATTCACAGAGAATCTCAAGCGCGAGCTCGAACCTCACATGGCAGACGATGGCCAAGTGAACACAAAGAATGTTGTTGTTCTGTATGTGACCTATGTACGTAGCAAGGCTGATCGAAAGAGCCCAGATGCTGTCACCACGGGGAAGGGAACGGGCTTTGTCATGACAGATGGCGGCCTTATTCCCATTAACTGGGTACGACCCAATCGCCTTGTTCCGTTCACTCTGACTGATGCAAACGGTGCGGTGGTGCGTATGACCCCTGGTCGTACGTGGGTCGAATTGGCGTGGAAGAACTCTTTGGCACCCGTTGGCCCTGGAATTGACCCGAAGACGGTCAAGTTCCCCGCAGTCTGACGAACGTCTCACTTATTCAGTCGCAGGAGGGCATAGTGCCCTCTGTAGCCTGCTTACCATGACATCAACGAACGGAACCTCTGTTGGCACCCAGCGCGTGAAGCGCGGTTTGGCAGAGATGTTGAAGGGCGGCGTCATTATGGACGTCGTCAACGCAGAGCAAGCAAAGATTGCAGAAGATGCAGGCGCTTGCGCCGTCATGGCGCTCGAGCGGGTTCCTGCCGACATTCGTCGTGATGGTGGCGTCGCTCGCATGAGTGACCCAGAAATGATTGAGGGCATCAAGGCTGCTGTCACTATCCCTGTGATGGCCAAGGTTCGTATTGGTCACTTCGTTGAGGCTCAGATTCTTGAGGCCCTCGGTGTTGACTTCATCGATGAGTCAGAAGTGTTGACCCCCGCTGACGAGACACATCACATCGACAAGTTTGGATTCACGGTTCCTTTCGTTTGTGGTGCAACAAATCTTGGTGAGGCTCTTCGTCGCGTCTCAGAAGGTGCGTGCATGATTCGCTCTAAGGGTGAAGCAGGAACAGGCAACATTGTTGAAGCTGTTCGTCACCTTCGCAATATCTTTGGGGATATCCGCAAGATCACTCAGGCCGACAATGCAGAGTTGTTCCAGTGGGCAAAGACTCTGCAGGCACCTCTTGGTCTTGTGCAAGAAATTGCAGAGACCGGCAAGTTCCCTGTGCCCATTTTCTGTGCAGGTGGCATCGCTACTCCGGCAGATGCTGCACTTGCAATGCAATTGGGCGGCGAAGCAGTGTTCGTTGGTTCAGGCATTTTCAAGAGCGACGATCCAGCTCCTCGTGCAAAAGCAATCGTTGAAGCAACCACTCACTTCCGTGATGCCAATGTTCTCGCTCGCGTGAGTCGTGGCCTTGGTGCGCCGATGACTGGTATCGCAATGGATGAGATCAACGGAACTCAGCGCTTCGCTGAGCGCGGCTGGTAAGTAGTACTCAGTCACATGGATTCGAGGCCTCCGGGTGAACCCTGTCGTTGGAGTACTCGCTCTCCAAGGAGCATTCGCAGCACACGCTGAGTGTGTTGCCTCGCTGGGCGTCTCTGTTCAGGAAGTACGCACTCCTGAACAACTCGAACACGTTGATGCGCTGGTGATGCCGGGCGGTGAATCCAGCACGATGTCACAACTGTTGTTGTCATCGGGACTCTTTGGTGCAATTGCGCAACGCATTGAAAGTGGCATGCCCACATTTGGTACATGCGCTGGAATGATTCTTCTTGCATCGGAAGTCCTCGACGGACGTTCGGATCAGCGAAGCTTTGGCGCAATCGATATTTCGGTGCGACGCAATGCTTTTGGCCGTCAGATTGATTCTTTCGAATCGTCAATTCACACGCCGTTTGGCGATTTTCATGGCGTCTTCATTCGTGCGCCACGTATCGAACGCACGGGGCCGGCAGTAGAAGTCATCGGGCGACTCGGAGATGAGCCAGTATTGGTGCGCCAAGGCAATGTGCTGGCGGCGTCTTTCCATCCAGAGTTGGCGGGCGATGCACGTCTTCACGAATACTTTGTAACAACCATGACAACTGCGAGAAAGGTGTAACCGATGTCCGGTCACTCCAAATGGGCAACTATCAAGCACAAGAAGGGCGCAGCTGACAAGGCTCGCGGAAAACTCTTCGCCAAACTTGCGCGTCAGATTGAAGTAGCAGCTCGAGCTGGCGGTGGAGACGTTGATTCCAATGCTGCACTGCGCACTATGGTGCTGAAGGCAAAAGCCGGCCAGATGACAAAGGACGCCATTGATCGTGCAATCAAGCGCGGTATCGGTGAGAACGATGGCGCCAACTACGAAACGATTGTGTACGAGGGTTACGCACCAGGTGGGGTGGCCATGTTGGTTGACACTCTGACCGATAATCGCAACCGCACAGCATCTGATGTGCGTACAGCGTTCAGCAAGTTTGGTGGTTCTCTTGCAGAGCCCGGAGCTGTGGGCTGGCAGTTCTCACGTCGTGGTGTCGTCCTTGTGGATGGTTCTCTCGATGAAGACACTGTGATGTCGGCGGCATTGGAAGCAGGAGCCGAAGATATCGAGCGCGATGGTGATTCATGGCGTGTTCTGACTGACTCCTCGGTTGTCTATGACGTGAAAGATGCGCTCGAGTCAGCAGGCATTGCTGTGCAAAGCGCTGAATCAACCATGGTGTCGTCTACCACTATTGAGGTGACCGACATTGAGGACGCAAAACAGATCTTGCGCATCATGGACATGTTGGAGGACAATGATGATGTGCAGGACGTTTATGCCAATTTCGATATTGATGATGCAATGATGCAGGAGCTTGGCTGATGGCTATCGCAGTAGGGGATACCGCTCCCGATTTCACACTTCCCGGAACCGGTGGACGCGAATACACGTTGTCGTCGTATCGCGGTCAGCCTGTTGTTTTGGTGTTTTACCCAGGCGATGACACGCCTGTCTGTACGAAACAATTGAATTCGTACAACAATGAACTCTCTGCGTTTGACACGGTGGGGGCTCAGGTTCTCGCGATTTCTGCACAAGATGTCTCGAGTCACGAAGACTTTGCTTCCAAGCACGGATTCAAGTTTCCGCTTTTGGCTGACACCGACAAGACAGTGGCAGGGCTCTTTGGCACGGTGGGGCCACTTGGCTACCCGCGCCGCAGCGTCTTTGTGATCGATGCAAATGGGGTCATCCGCTATGCCCACAAGGCCATTGCTGGCTTGACTTTCCGGCCGGTGGAAGAGCTAGTGGCAGCCGTCGAGGCTGCTCGCTGAAGTTCCGCCCTTCGGCCAAAGGCCTCGGGTAACATAGAACATATGTTCGCTCAAGTGGTCCTCGGGGTCGATCCTGGCCTCACCCGATGTGGGTATGCGGTGCTGGGCATGAATTCTTCTCAGGACATCAAGGCCCTTGCGATTGGCGTTCTTCGGACCCCTCCTTCAGCAGCACTACATGATCGTCTTGCAGAGATCCATCGCGAGGTGGAGGGCCTGTTGTCAGATTTCAAGCCAGATGCAGTTGCTATTGAGCAGGTGTTCTTCCAGAACAATGTGCGCACAGCAATGGGAGTCGGGCAGGCAAGTGGAATCGTCTTGGCCCTCGCCGCGCGCGCCGGATGTGATGTCGCCCAATACACACCCTCACAAGTGAAGAACACGGTGGCCGGATGGGGAAGTGCCACCAAAGAACAAATTGGTCTGATGGTGCAACAACGTCTTCATCTTGAGTCCGTGCCGCAGCCCGCTGACGCTGCCGATGCTGCAGCCATTGCACTGTGTCACTGTTCGATGGCGCCGTTCATCGCTTCACGTGACGCAGCGATTGCTCGGAGTCTTCGATGATTGGCAGTCTGCGAGGAGTTGTTCTCGAACGCTTCGTACCATCCACCGTTCTTCTTGAAGTTGGCGGCGTTGGGTATCTGTGCAATGTCACAACCGCAACGTTTGGTGAGTGTGAGCCAACAGTTCCTGTGTTCTTTCACATTCACCATCACATTCGTGAAGATGCACAGACTTTGTTTGGCTTCACCTCACGTGTTGAAAGGGACACTTTCAATATTTTGATCGCAACACATGGCATTGGCCCATCAATGGCGATGGCAATTCTCTCCACCTATGCACCGACTGCTCTCATTGGCATTGTGGGGTCGGGTGATACAGCGGCCCTCACGGTTGTCCCAGGTGTGGGCAAGAAGACTGCAGAACGTCTGATGGTTGAGTTGAAGTCGCGTTTGAATATCGATGGAATCACCAGTGGTGACCCCATCGACTCCGTTCAGTCAGCTGCTGCAGATGTTCGTGAAGCTCTGACAGCATTGGGTTATGCAACGGAAGAAATTCGCGACACGATGCGACAGTTAAACACTGCTGATGATTCAGAATCAATGTTGCGCGACGCATTGGCATTGTTGGGGGCACGTCGTGCGGGATGAGTTTTTAGATCCAGCGTTGGCTTCTGAGCATGAGGTCTCCGATGAAGTCAGCTTGCGCCCGAGAGAACTCGATGAGTTTGTGGGGCAGCGAGAACTGAAAGAACATCTCGACATTGTTCTGGGAGCCGCAAAGCAACGTGGACAAGCTGCCGACCATATTTTGTTGGCGGGTCCACCTGGTTTAGGAAAAACCACGATGGCCGGAATTGTCGCTGCCGAGATGGGTGTGGCATTGCATGTCACAAGTGGGCCAGCACTCGAACGTGCTGGTGACTTGGCTGCGATCCTCACCAAGCTCGGTGAAGGCGATGTGTTGTTTATTGATGAGATTCATCGTCTCTCGCGTTCCGTGGAAGAGATCTTGTATCCAGCAATGGAGGACTTTCAGATCGACATTGTGGTGGGCAAGGGGCCTGCTGCATCTTCTATCCGTCTGACTCTGCCTCGGTTCACTCTGATTGGTGCCACCACTCGCACCGGAATGATCACGGGTCCACTCCGAGACCGCTTCGGCCTCGTTGCCCGACTCGATTACTACGACCATGACGAGTTGGAACTCATTGTCACTCGTGCTGCGCGCATTCTTGACGTTCCCATCGATGAAGGTGCGTCCGTGCAGATTGCACGACGAAGCCGTGGTACCCCGCGTATTGCAAACCGGCTTCTTCGTCGCGTGCGTGACTTTGCTGAAGTGCGCAGTGATGGGCGCATCGACAACGACACGGCCACCGAAGCATTACGTGTATTTGGTGTCGACAATCTGGGGCTCGACAAAGTGGACAGAGCGATTCTGCGCAGTTTGTGCGAGCAATTTGAAGGTGGGCCAGTGGGTCTCACGACATTGGCGATTGCAGTGGGTGAGCAACCTGAAACTGTGGAAGATGTGTATGAACCCTTCCTGATTCAACTCGGACTGATCGCACGCACGCCACGAGGTCGAATCGCAATGGATGCCGCACGCACCCACCTTGCGAACCCCTAGCCTCATCACGTGGAACTTTCAGATATTGACTACGACCTCCCTGAAGATCTGATTGCCCAAAAGCCCATTGAGCCGAGGGACTCTGCTCGGTTACTAACTGATACTGATGGCGCAGGTATTCGGCATCTCACCGTCGGTGACCTTCATACGTTGGTGCGGCCAGGTGATGTCATTGTTGTGAACGACACTCGAGTTCTCCCAGCGCGCCTTGCACTGAATCGCAAGACGGGTGGCGCCGCTGAGGTGTTGCTCCTTGAGCAACGCTCACCAGACGGTCGTTTGTGGGAAGCAATGGTCAAGCCTGCTCGCAAACTCAAGGAAGGGGAACTTCTCGAGTATTTCGGCAAGCGTGTGGTTCGTGTTGGCCCTCGTACGGAAGCTGGCGACACCTTTGTTATTGAGATCACTGATGATGATCCGCTTGGTCTGATTCAACGAATTGGGGCGATGCCGTTGCCTCCGTACATCCGTGGATCACTGAAAGATAGCGAGCGTTACCAAACTGTGTATTCACGTCGTGCTGCAAGTGCTGCAGCTCCGACTGCTGGACTTCACTTCACACCAGAGCTAATGCAAAAGGTGCAGGATGCCGGAGCGCGAATCGAACGAGTGGAACTCATTGTCGGTCTTGACACGTTCAAGCCAATTTCGACAGTTAATCCTCTCGATCATGTGATTCATTCTGAGTACTTTCATGTTGAACCATCGGTGTTGCAGGCCTGCAAGGAAGCCGAACGCGTCATTGCAATTGGGACAACTGCAACGCGTGCCCTTGAATCCTCTGAAACCTTCGGTGAAGAATCAGGTCGTACATCGCTATTCATCACTCCGGGATACGAATGGAAAATCGTGGACACGATGTTGACGAACTTCCATATGCCCAAGACGTCGCTGTTGTTGATGATTGAGTCATTTGTGGGACGACGGTGGCGAGATCTGTATGCAGAAGCAATTGAAGAGAAGTACCGCTTCTTGTCGTTTGGTGATGCAATGTTGATTGATCGCTGGAAGCAGTAACGACTGATGTTCAAGGTAAATCTCAATATCAGTGCTCGTGATGGCGATGCTCGTGTTGGAACCGCAACAACTCATCGCGGTACGTACGACACTCCATTGTTCATGCCGGTGGGTACTCGCGGTGCAATCAAATATCTCAGTGCCCGCGACTACGAAGAACTTGGTGCTCAGATTGTTTTGGGCAACACGTATCACCTCATGCTTCGTCCCGGTGCTGATCTCATTGCATCATTCGGCGGCCTTGGTTCATTCGCCGGTTGGAAGGGGCTCACGCTCACTGACTCGGGTGGTTTTCAAGTGTTCTCACTTGATCCAAAGGTTGACGATGATGGCGTGACTTTCAAGTCCACCTATGACGGTTCGTATCATCGGTTTACACCAGAGATTGCTGTTGATGTTCAGCAAAAGTTAGGCGCAGACATCCAGATGGTTCTTGATGTATGTACGTCACTGCCTGCTGAACCGAGCGTGGTTCGTCTCGCACTGGAACGTACTGCTGAATGGGCAAAGCGAGCCAAGGCTGCGCACACTCGACCTGACCAATCATTGTTTGGAATCGTGCAAGGCGGCACCGATGCAGCGATGCGTGCAGAGAGTGCTCGTCGCACCGTGGAGATTGGGTTCGATGGGTACGCCATTGGTGGCTTGTCGGTCGGTGAGTCTCGTGCAGAGATGGTGGATGCCATCGGCGCGTGCATCGGTGAGCTTCCTGATGACCAGCCTCGGTATTTGATGGGGGTGGGTGACCCAGCATCGTTGGTGGAAGCAGTTGCTCTCGGTGTTGATCAGTTTGACTGCGTACTTCAGACTCGACTTGGACGCCATGGTGCGGCATTGACATCTCAGGGTCGATTGCAGATTAAGAATGCAAAGTTTGCAGAGTCAGATGAGCCGCTCGACCCCGCATGTTCGTGCTGGGTGTGCCAATCCCATACCCGTGGCTATTTACGACATTTGACGCAAGTGGGCGAGCCCAGTGCGGCTCGCTTGGTCTCGGTGCACAACGTGGCGTGGACCATCAACTTCATGACGGAAATGCGCGAGTCCATCACGAACGGAACTTTTTCACGCTTTAGAGCCTCAGTTTTGGATCTTTGGGGCTAGTTCTTCGGGCTCAGAAGCCCTCTCAGGGCTAGGATTTCACCCTGTGAATGCAATTCTTCTCGCCGCCGAAAATAACAGTAACTCTCCAATCGGAATCATCGTTGTTTATGCGGTGCTCTTTGCCGGAATGTATTTCGTCATCATTCGCCCACGCAGCCGTCGCAATAAGCAGGCAGCAGCACTCGTGGCTTCCACTGCCGTCGGTGATGAAGTGGTCTTGACTTCTGGCATCTATGGCTTTGTCAGTGCAGTCGAAGATGACATTTTGTGGGTCGACATTGCTGATGGACATGGCACAGAGCGCATTGAAGTTCGCGTGAGCCGTTCAGCTGTTGCTCGCAAGATTGTGTCGGCTGGCGAAGCCGATGACTCTGCGAAGAAGTAGAGCATGCCGAAGCGCAATCTTCTTATTTCTTTAATTTCAATTCTCGTTGTCGCTTCAGGACTTTTTCTTGGAAACACGATTGTTGGTAATTCACCTTCTCTAGGTCTTGACCTTCAAGGTGGTGCCTCGGTCACGATGACACCTATTGGCGAATATGAAGAAGCTGCACTTTCGGTGGCAGTTGACATCATTCGTCAGCGTGTTGACTCCATCGGTGTTGCAGAGCCAGAAATCATTCGCCAAGGTGACACAGTTGTTGTCAACCTTCCTGGCGTCAAGGATCAACAACAGGCCCTCGACCTGATTGGTCGAACTGGCGCCGTTGAGATGCGTCCAGTTCTCAGAACAGCAGAGAACCCAGAAAACACCACGACGACGACTGTCGCAAAGGGTGCTACAACCACCACCGTGAAGGGTGCAACGTCGTCAACTGTTGCTCAGTCGTCAACAACGTTGGCGCCTCCATCTGGTGGAGGTGGCGAGTCGCGCGGACGTGCAGTGCCACAAACAACGGTTCCCGTTACAACCACAGTTCCGGGAACAGATCCTGAAACTGGTCTTGCTCCTGGTCAGACGATATACGCAGGACAGAAAGATGGTTTGATCTATCTCTTAGGTCCAGCTGGTGCAACCGGCGAAGTATTCACGAATGAAGCAACTGCTCAGATTGATGCGGGTGGATGGGCTGTGTCGGTCAATTTGCGAGATGGCGCAGCTGGTGAAGATCAGTGGAATGCTCTTGCAAAGCAGTGTTTTGAAGGTGGCGAAGGTTGCCCGTCAAAACAAATCGCTATCAGTCTTGACGGTGAAGTGATCTCGGCGCCAGTAGTGCAGGCGCCTTCGTTCAATGGAAGTGTTCAAATAACAGGCTCGTTCACTGAGAAGGAAGCCAACGATCTCGCTCGCATCCTTCAGTTCGGTGCAGTTCCAGTCAAGTTCGATACACCTACCGTGCAGACAGTGTCCGCATCGTTGGGTGAGGATTCATTGAAAGCTGCATTGATCTCAGGTCTCATCGGTGTTCTTCTGGTCTTGCTCTTCCTGATCTTCTACTACCGCCTTATTGCATTGGTCGTCGTAGCCGGTCTTGGCGTCTCAGGCCTTCTGATGTGGAGTGTGGTGTCGTGGTTGTCAAAGACAAACGGCCTTGCATTGACATTGTCCGGTGCCGCCGGAATCATCGTGTCGATTGGTGTCACTGTTGACTCGTACGTGGTGTTCTTTGAAAAGTTGAAGGACGACGTACAAGCAGGCCGCACAATGCGTAACTCAGCTGCCCGAGGATTTGATTCTGCATGGCGCGCCATTGTCGTGGCCGACACCGCATCTCTCATTGGTGCAGTGGTCTTGTGGTGGCTCACAGTCGGTTCCGTTCGCGGATTCGCATTCTTCCTTGGACTTTCAACACTGATTGACATGATCGTTTCGTACTTCTTTACTCGGCCCTCAGTGCTTCTTCTTGCTCGAACAAAGTTGTTCAATAACGGAAAAGTTCTCGGGGTCAGAGGTACATCAACGGCAGCGGAGGTTGCATAATGTCCGGTCGTTGGCAGCGTCTCTATCGCGGTGAAACCACGGTCAACTTCTATGGTCGCCGCAACGTCGGCTTTATTGCATCAGGTCTTCTCCTGCTTGTCACCATTGTCTCTTTGTTCGCACAAGGTCTCAATCTCGGTATCGACTTCAAGGGTGGCGTGGCATTTGAAATGTCCGTCAACGGAAAAATCACTGTTGAAGAGGCACGGACCATTCTTGAAGAGAACAAGGTCGAAGCTTCTGGCGCCAAGATTCAGACCTTGAGCTCAGGCGCTGATGAGCGCATTCGTATCCAGCTTGAGGTCCTAGAACCAAAGGTGGAGGAGTCTGTTCGTGAAGATCTCGCGACCAAAGTCGGAATCAAATCTGGAGATGTCAGTATTGAAAAAGTGAGTGCCACATGGGGCCGAGGCATCACACGAGACGCCATCCAGGCATTGTTGACATTCCTGGTTCTTGTTTCATTGTTCATCGCATGGCGATTTGAAGCTCGTATGGCTGCTGGTGCTCTCGCTGCTGTTGTGCACGACGTTCTCATCAGTGTGGGTGTGTACTCGATTACGGGGCTTGAAGTAACTCCCGCAACCGTTGTTGCCTTCCTCACCATTCTTGGTTTCTCGTTGTACGACACGATCGTTGTGTTTGACAAGGTGAATGAGAATCAGAAGCGTTTTGCGAACACTCGAGTTCCGTACGCTGACATTGTCAATGTTTCGATGAACCAGACGTTGATGCGTTCATTGAACACAACAATTGCAGCGGTGCTTCCGGTCTTGAGCCTTTTGGTTCTTGGGTCCGGGGTCTTCGGAGCTGTTGCATTGCAAGAGTTCGCATTGGCCTTGCTCGTTGGTATGGCAACGGGTGCCTACTCATCGATCTTCATTGCATCTCCCGTTCTCGGTTTATTGAAGGAACGCAGTCGCGAGTACGTCTCAATGCGCGGCCAAGTCTCGATAGGGACTGACATGGCTCACGTGATGGCCACAGGCACCCCACAAAGCCGTCGCGGACGTCAGATTGACAATGCAGTAAGTACAGATGCATCAACTCCCACACCGGTTCCCGCAGTGGAGGCGATTCTCAGCCACCCACCGCGACCCCGGAAGAAGTCGCGTCGGTAACATTGCGCCATGGCCACTGCCGACCGCGTCCTTCCGTGGAGACGGCACCATAGTGCGCCCATTGAGGAAATCGCACCTCTCTTAACCGCTTATCGCAAGCGTCATCCCAAGGCATCAGTTGCGCTTGTGAATCGCGCCTATGAAGCAGCTCGCATTGCGCACATCTCTCAGCAGCGTTCGTCGGGCGAGGCATATATCAATCATCCGATTGCCGTAGCTCGCATTGTTGCCGACATAGGTCTCGATGACATCTCCCTCGCCGCAGCGCTCTTGCATGACGCAGTGGAAGACACTGAAATCACACTCGAAGATGTGCAACGTAATTTCGGTGATGAGGTAGCAAACCTTGTTGACGGCGTCACCAAGTTAGAGCGACTGCAATTTGATTCGCGAGAGGCTCAGCAAGCCGCAACGATGCGCAAGATGCTTGTCGCCATGGCGCGCGATATGCGTGTGCTTGTCATCAAATTGGCAGACCGTTTGCACAACATGCGTACCTTGGCCGGTGTTCCCGTCGACAAGCAACAACGCATTGCTCAGGAAACTCTTGATATCTATGCACCCCTTGCAAATCGTTTGGGTATGCAAGAGATCAAGCAGCAATTAGAAGATCTCTCTTTCTCAGCTCTGTATCCAAAGCGTTTCGCAGAACTCGATCATCTTGTGTCGTCACGTACGCCAGAACGCGATGTGTACTTAGCGAAGGCAATTGCAGAGGTACGTGCTCGTCTTGCCGACGTAAACATCACGGGTGATGTCACAGGTCGCGGAAAACATCTGTGGAGCATCTACGAAAAGATGATTCAGAAGGACAAAGACTTTGACGAGATCTTTGACCTCGTTGCAGTACGAATCATTGTCGACAACATCCGTGATTGCTACGGAGCTTTAGGTTGCATTCACGGTAAGTGGCGTCCGGTCGTGGGTCGTTTTAAGGACTACATCGCGATGCCGAAGTACAACCTGTACCAGTCGTTGCACACAACAGTCATCGGTCCTGGTGGGAAGCCACTAGAGATTCAAATTCGTACTCGTGAAATGCATGAACGTGCTGAACGAGGAGTCGCTGCTCACTTCTCCTATAAAGAAGGTTCTGACACACAAGATTCTGATTGGCTGAATCGCATTATCGACTGGCAGTCAGACATCACTGATCCGAACGAGTTCATGGCCGACTTGAAGAGCGACCTTGAACAAGAAGAAGTCTTTGTGTTCACGCCCAAGGGCCGCGTCATCACCTTGCCGCTGAATTCAACCCCAGTTGACTTTGCCTACGCAGTACACACAGAAGTGGGTCACGCCTGTGTCGGTGCCCGTGTGAATGGTCGACTCGTTTCGCTTGATGCACGTCTGTCATCTGGTGATTCGTGTGAGATCTTTACTTCAAAAGTGGAAGACGCTGGTCCGTCAAGAGACTGGTTGGGATTCGTTCAATCACCTCGCGCACGAACCAAGATCAAGAACTGGTTCACGCGTGAACGTCGAGAAGACATGGTGGAGTCAGGTCGTGAGGAGCTCACCGCAGAACTGCGTCGTGAAGGTCTTCCGGTACAGCGAATCTGGACATCGGATGCATTCCTTCAAGAGCTTGAAGCACTCAACATGGCAGACATCGACACATTGTTTGCTGCTGTGGGCGAGCACCATGTTTCTGCTCGAGGATTCGCGCAGCGCATTGGTCGAGCAGTTCGACGAGAAGGCAGTGATGAGCAGTTGGCCATGCCCATGCGCGTCGACCGACCAACGACCGAGCGTCGTGGTTCTGCCGGTATTCATGTCGAGGGTCTCGAGGATGTATTGGTTCGTTTGTCTCGCTGCTGCACACCAGTGCCGGGAGATGACATCTTGGGTTTTGTTACCAAGGGCAGGGGAGTCAGTGTTCACCGCTCAGACTGTGCAAATGCTGTGACGTTGATGGTGGACGAGCCCACGCGAATGATCGACGTGGAGTGGTCGCGGACAACGCCAGGAACTCTGTTTACTGCAGGTGTTGAAGTGGTCGCTCTCGACCGCGGACGTCTTTTGCGTGACGTGGCAAATGCGTTGTCGGAGCAGCACGTGAACATCGTTGCCTGCAGTACAAACACAGGCTCAGACAGAGTCGCCAAGATGCGCTTTGAATTCGAGCTCGCTGACCCGAATCACCTTGAGTCGGTTCTGAGGGTGATTAAGTCGATTGATTCGGTCTTCGACGCATATCGCATCGTCCCTGGTGGTGCGCCCGACTAGCCTTGCCTGTCGTGCCGTCATTCCAGACCAGTCCGGGTACCCGAGACATCCTTCCCCCGCAGGCGGGACGCTGGCGTGCCTTCACTGCTCAGTTCGCAGACATTGTGGAGTCGGCCGGATATGAGTGCATTATTCCTCCCATGTTTGAAGACCTCGGTGTCTTTCTGCGTCTCGGTGATGCCACGGATGTGGTCACAAAAGAGATGTATGACTTTGAGGACAAGGGTGGTCGTCGTATTGCGTTACGGCCCGAGCACACCGCCGGTATCTGTCGATCATTCGCCCAACATCGGCCAACCACGCCTTGGAAGGTGTGGTACTCCGGTTCCAATTTTCGATACGAGAAGGCTCAAGCCGGACGCTTCCGTCAGTTTGACCAAGTAGGAATCGAAGTGCTTGGCAGCACAGACCCCCTGCTTGATGTCGAAGTCATCACGATGGGGTGGCAGTTTTTTGAGTCCCTTGGATTACGCAATGTTGTTCTTATGATCAACTCGTTGGGAGATCCCGAGGACCGAGCCGCCTACATCGAAGCATTGCGTGTGTACTTGGAGTCTCATGCAGAAAAGCTGTCCGAGGAATCTCGTGCGACCTTGCAGCGCAATCCTTTGCGTGTTCTCGACTCCAAGCGAGTGCAGGACAAACCCATCATTGATGCTGCACCCACCATTGCGCAGTTTTTGTCCGATGATGCCAAAGCTCATTTCGAGAAAGTGAAAGCCGGACTCACTGCATTGGGTGTGCAGTACTCAGTGAATGAGGGTCTTGTTCGTGGTCTCGATTACTACCAACGCACCGTATTTGAGTACGTGTCAACATCGCTGGACAGCGCACAAACTGCAGTGGGTGGCGGTGGACGCTACGACGGTTTGGTGGAAGATTTGGGCGGACCCGCAACCCCAGGTGTGGGTTTTGCGTTGGGTATTGATCGCACCTTGCTGGCATGTGACAGTGAGGAAGTCTTTCTCTTGGGCGCACCTCAACTAGATGCCTTCATTGTTGATGTCGTTGATGGCATGACGGCCCTTCGCCTCGCTGACGAGTTACGGGCTGCTGGGTTTGCTGTTGATCGCGCATATGACGGTCGCAGTATGAAATCGCAGATGAAAGTCGCAGATCGAAGCGGTGCTCGTGTTGCCATCATTATTGGGTCCGATGAAGCCGAGGCGGGGAACTGCACTGTCCGTAACCTGATGACCTCGGAACAAAGCCTAGTTCTGCAAACTGAAGTGGTCACACATCTCGCGTCCATCGTTGGTGAACGCAACCCCCGGAGGAACACACAATGAAATCAACTGCAATGCGCACACACATGTGCGGCGAGTTGAATGAGTCTCATATCGGCACCACCATCTCAGTGTGTGGCTGGGTGGGGCGTCGTCGTGAGCACGGCGAGAAGTTGGCTTTCGTCGACCTTCGTGACCATTCAGGAATCATTCAGTGCGTGGTCGATAATGACGTCGATGTCCGTAGTGAATATGTCATCCGAGTGACGGGCGTTGTTCGTGCTCGGCCAGAAGGAACTGTCAACACCGCTTTATCGACTGGCCAAGTGGAAGTGGGCGAGTGTGTTGTTGAAGTTCTGAACTCTGCTGAACCACCTCCGTTCCCTGTGGACCAACGTGCAGATGACGTTGATGAAATGGTTCGCCTGAAGTATCGCTATCTCGATATTCGTCGTGAGCGGATGCAAAAGAATCTTCGTGTTCGCGCCAAGGTCAATAGCGCAATCCGCGGTGCAATGGAGGAAAACGGTTTCCTCGAAGTGGAGACACCACTTCTTATGCCGTCGACACCAGAAGGCGCTCGCGAATTCCTCGTACCATCTCGTAAGGAACACGGTTCGTTCTTTGCATTGCCGCAGTCTCCTCAGTTGTGGAAGCAATTGTTAATGGTGTCGGGTGTTGATCGGTACTACCAGATCGCTAAGTGTCTGCGTGACGAAGACTTGCGTGCAGATCGACAGTACGAGTTCATGCAGTTGGATGCAGAAATGTCTTTCGTATCTCAAGATGATGTTCTTGAGTTCATTGGCCGTGCAGTAGTCGCTGCAGCAATGGCAGTGACCGGCGAGGCACCTCCGACAATTGAGCGCATCACATGGCGAGACACAATGGAGCGTTTTGGTATCGATAAGCCTGACTTGCGCTTTGGCATGGAGTTGGTGGAATTAACACCGCTCTTTTCCGCAACGGAGTTCAAGGCGTTTGCCGGTGCAGAGTGCATTAAGGGCATTCGTGTTGATGCGGCAACGTATCCGGAAGCTGCGGCGTATGGCCGCAACAAGCTTGATGCGTTAACTGATCGTGCCAAGAAGATTGGTGCTAAGGGTCTTGTGTGGATGAAGGTCGGAGCTGACTCCGCTGTCGAGTCACCCGTTGCAAAATTCCTTTCCGATTCCGAACGAATTTCACTTGTGTCCACGATGGGTGCAGTGGAAGGCGACTTGATTCTCCTGGTTGCCGATGAATGGATGACCACGTGCGAAGTGTTGGGCACCTTGCGCAATGACATTGGTCGACCACCTGTACATCAAGGTCCGTATCGATATGTCTGGGTGACTGAGTTCCCCTTGTTCATTGGTGTTGACCCGGTGACGGGTGCACCTCGTCCAGGCCATCACCCGTTCTGTCACCCGCATCCTGATGACTTGCACTTGTTTGAATCAGAACCGTTGAAAGTGCGCGCCTTGGCGTACGACCTTGTCCTCAACGGATGGGAATTGGGTTCCGGGTCGATCCGAATTCATGAGCCTGAATTGCAGCGTCGCGTGTTCAATCGCTTGGGAATTACTGATGAAGAGGCCGATAAGCGTTTCGGTTTCTTCCTTCAGCCTTTCAAGTACGGTGCGCCACCACATGGTGGATTCGCTTTCGGTATCGACCGCTTGACAGCGATTCTTGCTGGGGAAGAGAACATCCGCGAAGTGATCGCCTTCCCGAAGACTCAGAGTGGCTCTGACCCGATGACGAATGCGCCAACACCAGTGGAGCCTGCACATTTGGCTGATCTTGGGTTGCGTCTGCTGCCTCCACCAGCCACTTCATAGAACTAATGGACTCTCCCGACCTCTTCACTGCTTCAGTAGAGGAGCGCATCGCATCTCGTGCACCATTGGCTGCTCGCATGCGTCCGTCCACTTTGGACGATGTTGTTGGGCAAGATCATCTTGTGGGTCCCACTGGGCCACTTCGTCGTCTCATTGAGTCTGACCGTTTAGCGTCCATCATTTTGTGGGGTCCTCCTGGCACAGGGAAGACAACACTCGCTGAACTCGTTGCGAGTACGACGAAGAAGAACTTTGAGCGCTTGTCTGCGGTGACCGCCGGTGTGAAAGACATTCGTGAAGTCATTGATGCAGCAAAGAGGCGTCTGACCATTGATGACAGAGGAACAGTTGTGTTCGTCGATGAGATTCATCGTTTCAACACGACGCAACAAGATGCATTGCTGCATGCAGTGGAAAGTGGTCTCGTCACCTTGGTTGGTGCAACAACAGAGAACCCCGCCTTCTCTGTCAACCCTGCTCTGAGAAGTAGGTCATCGGTTTTCGGATTGAAACCAGTGGATGAACGTGCTGTGGCAGAACTTCTTCGTCGAGCACTGGTGCATGAAGGTGTTGAAGCACACGACGCCGCAATTGAACTCCTTGCACGCCGATGCACGGGCGATGCGCGTCAAGCCTTGACTGCACTCGAAGTTGCAATTGCTCTCGCTGGTGGCGGTGCTGTTTCTCTTGAGAATGCAACGACGGCACTAGATACAAGCGTGTCGAGATTGGGCAGAGATGATCACTATGACGTGATCTCAGCCTTTATCAAGTCGATGCGCGCCTCAGAAGTGGACATCGCGTTGCACTGGCTAGCGCGAATGGTGGAAGCAGGGGAAGACCCTCGCTTCATCGCTCGTCGAATGATTATCTTCGCGAGTGAAGATATTGGGGTAGCTGACCCGACTGCTCTACAGATCGCCATTGCAGTTGCCGATGCACTCGATCGAGTCGGTCTGCCAGAAGCGATGCATCATTTGGCCCATGGAGTGATTCATTTGTCCCGCGCTCCGAAGAGTCGCGCGGTGACTGATGCAATTGCGCGTGCAGTGGCCGATGTTCGTGAAGGACGCACGGGGCAAGCACCCTCGACGACTGCTGAGCCACCTGGTTTTAGACCTATGGGAAATGGTGAGTTTCGCTACTACCGTGCAGACGGTGAATAGGGCATTTCCTGAGAGGACACTGTCATGATGAAGCGATTGTTTTGGTTCTGCCTCGGTGTCGTGGCAGGTGCGACCGGACTGATGTGGGCGCGTCGCAAGGCGATAGCTGCAGCCGAAAAGATCACGCCGAGTGCGATTTTGTCTGTGCTTATTGACTCTGCAAAGTCTTTGGTGACACGTCTGATTGCCTTGTACGGCAAATCTGAGAGCTCACCATCTGCTCCGGTTCCCCCCGAGCCTCGTCAGCCCTAAGTCTTCCCGTCTGGCAGAGGGCTGCTGGGTAACATGGAAGTCTCATGGTTTCACCACTTTCATCCGGTTCTCCCCGCAGCGCAGACCAACTGAGGTCGGCTTTTTCGCAGTTCTTTGGTGACCGTGCGCATACGGTTGTGCCGTCGGCCAGCCTTATCCCTCACGACCAGACGTTGCTCTTTACGGTGGCCGGAATGGTGCCCTTCAAGCCGTACTTCATGGGTGATGAAGTAGCGCCGTACAACCGCGCCGTCACGGTACAAAAGTGTGTGCGCGCTGGTGGCAAGCACAATGACCTTGATGATGTTGGCCGTACAAAGCGTCACCTTGTCTTTTTTGAGATGCTTGGCAACTTCAGTTTTGGTGACTACTTCAAAGAAGATGCAATCCCATGGTCGTGGAAACTGGTGACAGAGGTTTTCGGCTTTGACCCGGAACGTCTCTGGATCACAGTTCATGAGTCTGACGACGAAGCCGAAGCAATCTGGCATGAAAAAGTCGGTGTGCCGATGGAGCGCATCCAGCGTCTCGGCGACAAAGACAACTTCTGGCAAGCAGGGGACACGGGTCCGTGTGGGCCGTGCTCAGAGATTCATTATGACCGTGGCCCAGATTTTGGCCCTGATGGTGGTCCACAGAATGATCCGCATGGCGACCGCTTCATGGAGTTCTGGAACTTGGTGTTCATGCAGTACAACCAAGCGCCTGACGGAACGCGCACCCCATTGCCGAAGCCAAGTATTGATACTGGTGCAGGTCTTGAGCGAATTTTGGCTCTTGTACAAGGTGTTGACTCTGTCTGGGAGACCGATGCGTTGTTCCCATTGATTCAGGCAGCTCAGGAAATCACCGGTGGCGAGTATCGCGTCGGTGATTACGAACATCGCGACAGTTTCAGCATTCGAGTGCTTGCAGAACATGCTCGTTCCGCAACCATGTTGATTAACGATGGTGTATTCCCCAGTAACGAGAACCGCGGTTACGTTCTGCGACGTATTATTCGTCGTGCTGTGCGCCATGCATTCTTGCTGGGCACGGAGAAACTTGTCATGCCGACGCTTGCAGGAGTGGCCGTTGATGTCATGGGGAATGCCTATCCCGACATCGTGAAGAATCGCGATTTCATCGTGGGCGTTCTCACAAAAGAGGAAGAACGCTTCCACAACACGTTGAAGACAGGTCTTGCAATTCTGGAAGATGACATTGCTGCCAATCCTGATCGCCTCTCAGGGCGTTCTGCGTTCTTGCTACACGACACCTATGGATTCCCCTTGGAGTTGACCCAAGAGATTGCCGCCGAGCGCGGAGTTGATGTTGACATCGCTGGTTTCGAGTCTGAGATGAACGAGCAGCGCACTCGTGCAAAGGATGCACGGAAGTCTGGCCGTGTTGATGGCGACCGTGTTGAGGCATATCGCGAAGTAATGGAGACTCACGGGACAACGGAGTTCGTTGGATATGTCCATGACACGTCAGAGTCCACAATCCTTGCTGTGATTGACGGTGAAGACGGAATTCTTGAGGTTTTCCTTGATCACACTCCGTTCTACGCCGAAAGCGGTGGACAAGTAGGAGATATTGGTGTTCTGTCGGGTACCGACTTTGAGTTGCAAGTTCTCGATACAAACTTCGCCTTGCCAGGTCTTCGCCGCCATTTGTGTAGAGCCATCTCTGGTACAGCAGTAGAAGGAGCCGTTGTCTCGGCTCGTATTGACACTGCTGCGCGTACGGCGACCCGTCGTAATCACACAGGTACCCACATTCTTCACTGGGCATTGCGCACGGTGTTGGGTGAGCACGTGAAACAGGCCGGCTCGTTGGTGTCACCTGATCGACTTCGCTTTGACTTCAGCCATTACGACTCGGTGACTGCAGATGAGATTGCACGCATTGAAGAACTTGCGAACACGCAGGTGTTGTTGAATGTCTCGGTCGATGCCTTTGAAACATCGAAAGAGGAAGCACTCGCCGCAGGAGCCATTGCGTTCTTTGGTGATAAGTACGGTGACACGGTTCGTGTGCTGAAGGCGGGAGCATCGACTGAGTTGTGCGGTGGGACTCATGTCTCTGCAACTGGTGATATCGGAACAATCAAGATCGTTGGTGAATCATCTATTGGTTCAAACCTTCGTCGTATCGAGGCTGTCACTGGCACCAACACGCTTCGATTTGTTCAGCGCAATGGTGACATTCTCGAACAGGTTGCCGCGGTGGTGGGAACGAAGGCTGATGATGCAGTAGCTGGTGTGCAGCGCAAACTGGACGAACTCAAGGCTGCACAGGATGAGTTGAAGGTTCTGCGATCACGGCTTGCGTCAGGGCGCGCCGTGGAACTTGCCGCAGAGGCCGTGAATGGCATCGTTGTGGCCCGCGTTGATGGAATCACTGCTAACGATCTCAGAGATCTTGCAGTTGCTGTTCGTCAGCAAGCAGGAATCAATGCAGTTGTGTTGGGTGGAGTCACTGACACGGGTGGTGTGTCGATTGTGGGTGCGACCAATACGTCGTTGAAGGCAAACGCTGGCGATCTCATCAAGGATGCTGCGAAGGCAGTAGGCGGCGGTGGCGGCGGCAAGGGAGACATTGCAACCGCTGGTGGCAAGAACCCAGGAGCTCTTGACGAAGCACTGTCCATTGCTCGAGAGAAAGCCGCAGCCGTCATCGGCTCACTCGGCTGAGATTGTGCGAGTCTTAGGTATCGATCTCGGGTCCAAGAGAATCGGTATTGCTGCATCTGACCGCAGTGGAACGATTGCATCACCACTCGTTGTGTTGAATCGTGGTGCGTCGCAACGAGTCGACCACGCAGAGATTCTGAAAATCGTCCAAGAGGAAGAAGCCGGAGCAATTGTTGTCGGTCTTCCTTTGAATATGGATGGTTCTGAGGGAACAGCAGCGAAGTCTGCCCGAATGGAAGCTGATCGAATGGCTACGGTGGTCGGTGTGCCGGTGTACATCCATGATGAACGTCGGTCAACGGTGGAAGGAGACCGAGTGTTGATGGAACGCGGGCTCAATGCGCAGGACCGTCGCAAGGTCATTGACAAAGTTGCAGCAGCGGTCATTCTTCAGTCTTGGCTTGATGCGGGAAATCTCGGGGACAATCGTGGCCGGTGACCCTCTTCTCCCTAATGATTGGCATGAGGATCCATGGGATCGTGTCTCTGTCGTGTCAGAAGGAGCAACGGAAGAACTGGTTCCGGGGTTGGACACTCTTCGTCGTCCGGTGCGGATGGTGGTCTCAATAGTGATCGCAACAATCTTGTTGATTGGGTCAGCTGGATGGTGGGTTGTCTATCAGTTGAACCCGGCAGGGGAGCCTGGTGCTTCGGTGAATTTCACCGTGAATGATGGTGACACGTTGTCGAGTGTGTCGCGTCGTCTTGCAGATCAAGACATCATCAAGAGTTCTTCTATCTTTCGTTGGTACGCATCAACAAAAGGTGGCATTGATTTAGTTCCCGGCTACTACACGTTGCGAGCAGGTGACAACGCAGGTTCCATCATTAAGGCTTTGTCGACTCCACCTGCGCAAACATTTGTCTCCGTGACTTTTCCAGAAGGAATGACAGTTGCCCAGATGGGCGATCGTCTCTCTTCGAAGTTGACCTTTATGTCTTCGTCGGATTTTCTCACCGCTGCATCAGATGGTTCAGTGCGTTCAGAGTTGCAACCGAAAGATGTCAATTCATTGGAAGGGCTGCTATTCCCCGACACATATCAAGTATCGGGTGACGGGTCTGAGTCACGTGTGGTCTCGACGATGGTCTCAATGATGCAACGTGTTGCACGTCAAGTTGATTTGGCAGCAGGCGCAAAGCTTCGCGGATACACCCCGTATCAAATTCTGATTATCGCTTCTCTCATTGAGCGCGAGGCAAAAATATCGGGAGACCGGTCAAAGATTGCTCAAGTGATCTACAACCGCCTTGCGGCGAAGATGCCACTCGAAATTGATGCGGCAGTGAAATACGGTCAAGACCCTGCGATGACGTGGACTGAGATGAAGGCCACAGACACTCCGTACAACACGTACATCAACAAGGGTCTTCCTCCCACGCCGATTGCAAACCCAGGTAAAGCTTCGATTCAGGCAGCTCTTGCGCCAGCAGGTGCACCACCGAAATCAGATGAAGCCTGTGTCGGACTGGAAGCAGGTGTGAAGTGTCAGTACCTCTTCTATGTGCTTGCAACTGCCGAAGGTGGACACGCATTCTCGACAACATACGAACAGCATCTTGCCAAAGTTGCGATAGCAAAGGCGGCGGGGCTACTCCCATGACCACGAACAACTCTTTACTTGGTGCTGTGGTGGGTTCGCCCATCTCGCACTCATTGTCTCCGGCGATATATCGGGCAGCTTTTGCGTACCAATCGCTGGAAGGTGAGTATGAAGCAGCGCAAGCCGATGCAGCGAATATCAAAGATGTCTTGACGCAATTGCGTGAGCGAGGCGTGCGGGGACTTTCGGTGACAATGCCACTGAAGGAAGCCATCATTCCATTTCTTGATGTCATTGATGAAGACGCTCGGTTATTGAATGCAGTGAACTGTGTTGATTTCAATAATGGAATTGCGACAGGGCACAACACGGATGGCGATGGCTGCTGTGATGCTCTTGAGCAACAAGGTGGTGCCCTTCTCGGAGGTGCACACGCTGTTGTGCTTGGTGCTGGTGGTACGGCGCGTTCAGTTGCATTGGCTTTGGGACGACGCGGAGCGCGTGTTGCAATCATTAATCGCACGGCTGCAAAGGCTGAAGAACTAGTGCGAACCCTTGCTCCGGCAGCACAAGAAGCTGGCGGAGACATCGTGATCGGCTCTCTCGACGAAATCGGTCGTGCAGGAGTTCTCGTGAACACCACCTCGGTGGGGATGAACTCTGATGAACTTCCTCTTCCGGCGAACATTCTGCGCCGCAATATCGTGGTGCTCGATGCCGTGTACTCGCCGATGGAGACCGCCTTGTTAACGGCGGCCCGTCAAGCAGGCGGCAAGACGGTCGACGGCTTATGGATGCTGATTCAGCAGGCTCGACGCCAATGCGTGCATCAATTTGGCTGGAATCCAGAGGCTGAACCCATGCGTGAGGCTGCAGAACGGGAACTTGCTGCTCGCCACAAGTAGTCTGAAATGGTGCTTAGGTACCTCACAGCTGGCGAATCTCACGGGAAAGCTCTCACGGTCATCGTGGAAGGCCTTCCTGCAGGCATGCCCATTGTCGCTGAAGATATAGAGACAGATCTTGCTCGCCGTCGATTGGGATACGGCCGCGGACCGCGTCAGCGCTTTGAGAAAGATGTGATCACGTTGGTGGGCGGAGTTCGCCACGGACGCACCCTCGGCTCTCCGGTTGCTATCGAGATTCAGAACTCAGAGTGGTTCCGTAGCGACAAGTGGCATGCAGAAATGTCTCCTGAGCCAGGAGCAACAGAGTCGCCACTGACGCAGCCACGTCCCGGACATGCAGACCTCGTGGGTATGCAGAAGTACGGGTTTACGGACGCTCGTGATGTCTTGGAACGAGCAAGCGCTCGTGAAACAGCTGCGCGTGTTGCAGCTGGTGCTCTGGCAAAACAATTGTTGCGCCACATTGGTGTGGACATTCTGAGCCATGTTGTTCAGATGGGCAGCGCTAAAGCGCAGAACACGACTCTCCCGACATTTGCCGATCTTGCTGCAATCGATGAGTCAGAAGTTCGTTGTTTTGACAAGAACGCTGAAGAGGCCATGATCACGGCGATCAAAGATGCCGCACGTGAAGGTGACTCTCTCGGAGGCATCGTTGAAGTGATTGCCTACGGAGTTCCGATTGGACTCGGCAGCCATGTTCATTGGGATCGCAAGATTGATGCAATGTTGGCTCAAGCAGTGATGAGCATTCAGGCTGTCAAGGGTGTTGAAATTGGCGACGGATTCGAAACTGCAGGATTGCGCGGAAGCCAATCACATGACCCCATTTTGTGGGATGCAGCCAACAAGAAATACGTTCGTGAAGGGCATCGCTCTGGCGGCACCGAAGGTGGCATTACAACGGGTGAGCCTTTGATCGTTCGTGCGGCGATGAAGCCTCTTGCAACGTTAAACAAGCCCACCCTGAAGACGGTCGATACGGTCACCAAGGAAGAAACCGTCAGCTTCAAAGAGCGCACTGATGTGACAGCAGTTCCTGCACTGGGTGTTGTTGCTGAAACGATGGTGGCGTTGGTTCTTGCAGCAGAAGCTCAGCGAAAGTTTGGTGGAGACTCACTTCCCGAATTCATTCGCAATGCTGCCTCGTTTGAGGCGACACTAGGGTCGTGACTCACGAACGCCTCACCATTGTCCTGGTGGGGCTGATGGGCACAGGGAAGTCCACTGTGGCGCGAACCTTGGCAACGCATTACGGCCTTGAATGTCTTGATACGGACAAACTGGTCGAAGCACGGGCTGGAAAACCAGTGCGACAAATGTTTGCTGAAGATGGTGAAGATGCTTTCCGAGATCTTGAATCCGATGTGTTGTCTTCTTGTTTGCGGTCTCCTCAGGGTGCAGTGATTGCTGGCGCAGGGGGCGTGGTTCTTCGAGATGAGAATCGCGGCCTATTGAATGCAGCCCGACAAGATGCCGGTGCGATTGTCGTGTGGCTCCATGCTCAGCCTGAAGTTCTTTCTGTTCGGACAGCAAAAGGTTCTCATCGACCCCTTCTTGACGATGACCGTGAGGGAACGTTGGTTCGCATGTCACAAGAACGGACGCCGTTGTACTCGGAAGTTGCTGACATTGTTGTTGATGTATCAGAGAGATCTCAAGAATCAGTGTGCGCACTATTGATTGATGCAATTGATGAAGCAGTGAAATATGGAGCTGGTGCAAATGAGTGAGATGAATCGCGTCACTGTTGATCTCGGCGACCGGACATATTCGGTTGTTGTTGGTCATGGAGCAATTATTGAGACGGCGTCTCTTCTTCCGGCCACAGCAAAGCGCGTTGCCGTCGTCACTCAATCTGGTATTCCCACTTCTCTTGTCCCCAGTTTTCCGAACCACCAAGTAACAGTTCATGAAATTGGAGTGGGTGAAGAACATAAATCACTGACCACCATCGCACAGTTGTGTAGTGTTTTTGCACAGGCGGGGTTAACTCGCCACGACGTTGTTGTCGGAGTTGGCGGAGGAATGGTGACCGACATCGCAGGGTTCGCTGCGGCTTCGTACCATCGCGGTATTCCTGTTGTTCATGTTGCAACCTCACTGCTGGCAATGATTGATGCTGCCGTCGGTGGAAAGACAGGTGTCAACATTCCAGAGGGAAAGAATCTTGTGGGCGCCTACTGGCAGCCACATGGCGTGGTGTGCGACCTTGACGCCCTGGAGTCATTGCCGCCGCGAGAGATGCGGTGTGGACTCGGCGAGATGGCGAAGTATCACTTCATCGCTCGGGAAAATCTTGATGAGTTGCCGTTTGCACAACGAGTGGCACGAAGCATTGAGATTAAAGCTGAAATTGTTGCTGCTGATGAACGTGAAGGGGGAGTCCGTGCCCTTTTGAACTACGGCCACACTCTCGCCCATGCGATTGAGATTGAAACCAATTTCGCGATGGCGCACGGTGAAGCAGTTGCCCTCGGGCTCTTGTTTGCTGCACATCTTGGTGAAGTGATGGGCCGCATCACTTCCGAGAGGGTGGATGAGCACTACCGAGTCGTCAATGAGGTCTATGGCATCGATCTTGCAATGCCAAAGGGTCTCGTTGCTGAACGCCTGATTGAAGCCATGGGACGAGACAAGAAGGCTCTGGAGTCCATCACGTTCATCCTTGATTCAGCAGACGGACTCGAGGTAGTTCCAGGTGTTCGTGCTGACGATATCCAAACGGCTTTGGCTGCTTTTGTTGGCCGATTGAGCCATCGGGATTAATCACTCTGTTTACTGAATTGGTCGGAGTACCGTGGAGGCATGTCGATGTCATCCATCTTGGTTCTGCATGGACCCAATCTCAATTTGCTGGGAACTCGTGAGCCAGAGATTTACGGTTCCGCGACGTTGAGTGATCATGTCAACACGGTGAAAACTGAAGCATCATCGCACGGCATCGCTGTGACGGATCTTCAATCGGCCTCAGAGTCAGAGTTGGTCTCTGCAATTCATCAGGCCAAAGGCGTCCATGATGCGATCATCATCAACGCAGGTGCCCTGACGCACTACTCCTGGGCTCTGCACGATGCACTGCGATCATTCCCTGGAAAAATCATCGAAGTCCATTTGTCTAACCCAGGCGCTCGAGAAGATTTCCGTCACGTCAGTGTGCTTGCGCCTGTTGTTGACGGAAGCATCTCCGGGTTTGGCGGGATGGGCTACTCACTTGCCGTGCAGGCACTTCTGCGTCTCTCCTGATTGTCATGAGCATCTCGTCACGTCTTGCACGTTTGGTTGCGATGGGTGGCGTTGAGAATTCCTTAATTCTTCGCCCTGAAGATGTGCGTTGGCTGACTGGATTCACTGGGAAGACATCATTTGTTCTGGTCAATCGTTCGGCGTCATCCGCAACGCTCTTTGTAGATGGTCGGTACTACGACCGTGCACTGTCGGAAATTGAAAAGGCAGAAGCGAACGTTGATGTTCGTTTGTTGAAGTCAGGCGAATCAATGTCATCTGCCATTGCATCAGTCGCACAGGCAAACGATGTTGGTATTGATCTTGACCACATCATGGCTTCTCGTTTTCAAGCACTAGCGGACGTGTTGACAATTGTTCCTGAACCAACAGCAATGAATACATTGCGACGGGTGAAGGAAGAGTGGGAGATTGAACTCATGGCGCAGGCTGCGCAGATCGCAGATAATGCTCTGTTGTCAGTTCTTGCAGATGGGCTCATCGGCCGCACAGAGAAGCAGGTGCGCAATCGTCTTGATTCTGTGATGCGTGAGAGCGGTGCAGACGATGTTTCGTTTGCAACGATTGTTGCCACAGGAGCAAATGGTGCCAGGCCTCATCACGAGCCCTCGGAAACACGGATTGAGTCAGGCCATGGTGTGGTGATTGACTTTGGCGCAGAGGTATCTGGCTATCGCAGCGACATGACACGAACGATTCAAGTAGGCGAGTGGTCACCGGAGTATCAGCACATGTACAACACAGTGCGAGAGGCACAAGAGGCTGGAGTGGCTGTAGTGCGACACGGTGTGTCGGGAGCCGAAGTCGATGGGGCGGTTCGTGCAGTCTTTGACCGTGAGGGTCTTGAACATGAGTACGTTCACGGAACGGGACATGGAATTGGGCTCTATATCCATGAAGAACCCATCCTTTCTCCGCGCTGTGAGGCTGTGCTTCAGTCGAATGAGGTGGTGACGGTAGAGCCTGGGCTCTATCGTGGAGGGGTAGGCGGCGTCAGGATCGAGGATCAAGTCGTCGTCACCGGCACTGGTTGCCGCATTCTCACTCTCAGTCCCAAGGAACTCTCATGCCCGCGATCACCACAAACGATCTGAAGAACGGAATCACCCTCGAGCTTGAAAACGGCCTCTTTACGGTCGTTGAATTCCAGCACGTGAAGCCTGGCAAGGGCGGAGCCTTCGTTCGTACCAAGTTGCGCAATCTTCGTAACGGCAACGTTTTTGAAAAGACTTTCAATGCGGGAATCCGTGTTGAGCAGGCAATCCTCGACAAGCGTGACATGCAGTTCTTGTACAAGGACGGCGGCGAGTTCGTCTTCATGGACACAGAGACCTACGACCAGACGAATATTGCTCCCACTGCCCTCGGCGAAGCAGCCGATTACCTCATTGAGCAAGCAATGGCAATCATCGCGTATCACAATGGCGACATTGTGACTGTTGAGATTCCTGCATCTGTTGAGCTTGTGATTGCCGACACTGAACCTGGTGTTCAGGGCGACCGAGTGTCAGGTGCAAAGAAGCCTGCGACCCTTGAGACCGGCAAGGTCATCCAAGTTCCTCTTTTTGTGAACGTGGGCGACAAAGTCAAGGTCGATACTCGCTCCGGCGATTACATCACACGCGTCTGATGCCGAATGACTCGGAGTCAATCCGCCCCAATGATGAACGTACCGATGCTCGGGAACAAGCAGTAATCCTTTTGTACGAAGCTGAACAACGCTCAGCATCAGCGATTGATTTGATGGCCGAGCGCGGTGTTGCATCGGAAGACCTCGCCCGAGCTTTGCTGGAAGGCGTTGAAGCGTCTCGTGAAGCCATTGATGCCTCGATTGAGACCAATGCTCGTGGATGGGCACTCGATCGCATGCCAGCACTTGATAGAGCCATTCTGCGTTTGGCGATTTTTGAATTGATGTCTCGGCCAGAAGTTCCCGTTGCTGTTGTGATTGATGAGGCAGTGGAACTCGCAAAACGTTTCTCTACTGATGATTCAGGTCGTTTTGTCAATGGTGTTCTCGCGGCGGTGGCGAAACAAACTCGCTCCTCTGAGTAATGATTGGTCGGTGACTTCCGAGCACCGATATTTCTCACTTTCGCGAATGCGCGAGTGGTGGGTGTCAGTCTCTGTGTGGGGCTGGATTGTCGGGGCCCTTGCAGTCGTCCATGCCATCTGGATGATCTGGATCGCGTACGACCTGCATTACGGACTAGGAACCTTTTCCTACGACGTGGGGTTGTACGACCAAGGCGTCTGGTTGATGTCACGTTTCCAAGAGCCATATGTGACGCTCATGGGTCGAAACCTCCTCGGTGATCATGCGTCGCTCATCATGGTGTTTCTCATCCCGGTGTATTGGGTTGTTCCCGGAGTGATGACACTGCTGGTGGTACAAGCAATCGTTGTCGCCGCCGGCACCATTCCGATTTATCTCTTTGCAAAACGATTGTTTAACAGTGGCGCTATGGCTTGTGGTGCCGCAGTGGTCTGGCTTGCGAACCCCGCCTTGAATGGGGGAGCGATGGAGAACTTCCATCCCGATACATTCCTGGCTCTCTTTATTCCGTTGACGCTCTATGCGGCTTTTGCTTCCAAGTGGAAGTTGTTTGCGGTGGCAGTGCTTCTTTCCGTCCTGGTGAAAGAAGATGTGTTGCTCGTGATGGTTCCCATTGGCTTATTTGTCGCTTGGCGTTTTGATCGACGACGCGGACTTCTGACTGCACTGGTGTCAATCGTTGTCACCATTCTTGGGATGTTTGTGATGATGAGACATCTCATCGGCGTACCCACGCGCAACGGATGGCGAATTCCTTTCGGCGGATTCACGGGGCTATTCAAAGAAACATTTACGAATCCAACAAATGTTGTTGAGCATTTAATGTCTGAAGACAGGCCCATGTATCTATTCAAGATGATGGCTCCGTTTGCCGGGGTGTTCTTTGCTGCACCTTCAGTTGCTCTTCTTGCGGTACCGGTCCTGGGGTCCAACATGGTCAGTACCTTTTGGTATCAACATCAGATTGAGTACCACTACTCGATTGTCATCGTTCCTATTTTGCTGGTAGCGACTCTTGTTGCAATTGCAAAATTCAAGGAACAGTGGAGACCAATCGCGATGACTCTGACGGTGATGTGCTCGCTCGTTACTTTTGTGACGTGGGGGATTCACCCGTTGGCATCGAATCCTCGCGCGGCCCTCACGGCAGGCTCTCCATTTGCACAATCTGGACTCGAGATCATCAAGGGCATTCCCGATGATGCTGTTGTCTCTGCCTACGACCCATTGACTGCGCACCTCGGACACCGACGTCAGATTTATTTCTTTCCGAACCCTTTCAAGGGGTTGTACTACGGCGTGGATGATTCCTTATCGGGCAAGCCACTGCCCGCAGCCAAGGACGTCGAATATGTCGTATTGCCACGAGCTTTGGGAGAAGAACTGTCGTGGGTCTGGGCCGGTGTGCGACCGCAATTCAAAGAAATTGATAGCAATCAGTTCTGGCAGGTCTTTCAGAGAGTGCAGCCTTAGATTCACACGCCCGATGTGTGTATAGTGGTCTTGTCCGTCAAACGGGTCCTGTGAGGCTCGAACGGAAGGAAAATATGACTCGATCTTTTTTCATGTACGCACGCCCCTCCCGAGGGGCGTTTTTCATGCCCCAGTTTCAGGTGGCGGTACCAGCATGAGCATTTCGGAAGTCTCCGGAACTGAGATCCTTGGCGCAGATGACGTGTCTCGCGCAATCACCCGTATTTCGCATGAGATTGTTGAGCGCAACCCCGACCTCTCGCCAGTTGTCATCGTGGGCATGCAGACAGGTGGCGTCTGGATCGCTCAACGCCTTCGTGACACGGTGAATCGCATCGCGGAATCCGTCGAGGTTCCCCTAGGCGCTGTCGATATCTCGATGTATCGCGATGACTTCAGCCTGCGCCCCGTCGTTCTGTCGGCGCCCACTGACATCCCACTAGACCTCACAGGACGCACGGTTGTCTTGGTGGACGATGTTCTCTTCACCGGCCGTACCGTGCGGGCAGCTCTTGAAGCTCTGAATGACCATGGTCGGCCTCGCGCTGTGCAGCTGGCAGTGATGGTGGACAGAGGACATCGTGAATTACCGATACGTCCCGATTACGTGGGCAAGAACATCCCCACCCACTTCAGCGATGAAGTGTCTGTCGGACCAGATGGTGTGTTTGTCACGGCGGTTACTCAATGAAGCATTTGCTGTCGTCCCATGACCTCAGCGTCGAAGAGATTCTTGGAATCCTCGATGTTGCCGACCATATGGCAGAGATCAACTCGCGGTCGCTTCCCAAAGTTCCAGCACTTCGAGGCAAGACAATCGCCAGTGTCTTCTTTGAAGACTCCACGCGAACACGATTGAGTTTTGAGACTGCTGCGAAGAGATTGTCTGCTGATGTCATGACATTCATGGCATCCAGTTCAAGCCTGAATAAGGGTGAGAGTCTGCGAGACACCATTGAGACGCTGTCTGCAATGGGAGTCGATGCGATGGTGATTCGACATAAGTCAAGTGGTGTGCCCCTCACCATGACAAAGTGGACTCACGCCGCAATCATCAATGCGGGGGATGGTTGGCATCAGCACCCCACTCAAGGTCTGCTTGACGCCTACACAGTGACTCGAGAATTCGGAACGAAAGATTCTCTCTCTAGTCGAACAATTGCCATTGTTGGCGACATCAAACATTCTCGTGTCGCAAGAAGCAACATCGATATCTTCCGTCGGCTTGGAGCGCATGTTGTTGTCGTTGCCCCGCCAGCATTGCTTCCGCATAACATCGAGTCATGGGGTGTTGAAGTACGAAACACGATTGATGAAGTTGTCGGCGAGGTTGACGCTCTCTACATGTTACGCATGCAGTTAGAGCGAATGGATTCCGCCATTGTTCCGAAACTTGCTGAATACTGTGCGCTTTATTCTTTGACGCCCGAACGTGCTGCGCGAATGGGGAACGGTGCGATCTTGATGCATCCAGGCCCCATCAATCGCGGTGTGGAGTTAATTGTTGACCCTGCCGACGTTCCTGGTTCGCGCATCTTGCAGCAAGTCACGAATGGAGTCAACGTTCGCATGGCGGTGCTGTTCACTCTTCTTGGAAGCGGTGCGACCACTGTGTTGCAGCAGGGAGGCGAGTCATGAGTCAATCAATCGTTATTCGTGGCGCCACTGTTGTGAATCCAGATGCCATCGCTGTCGCTGATGTGTTGATTATCGACGGAGTGATTGCTGGTGTTGGAGGTTCTCTCCAAGCGGACATTGAACTTGATGGCACAGGCTGTTATCTGTCCTCCGGATTTGTTGATCTGCACACCCACCTGCGTGAGCCAGGCAAAGAAGAAGCGGAAACTATTGAGTCGGGAAGTCGTGCGGCTGCATTGGGCGGTTATACCGCAGTTGTTGCGATGCCAAATACTGACCCTGCACAGGACAACGTAGAAACGGTTCGCTTTGTACGAGAGCAAGGAATCGTTGCTGGTCTCTGCGAGGTCGTGCCGAGTGGGTGCATCACGATTGGGCGTCTCGGAAAACAGCTCGTGCCTTATGCGCGCCTTGTTGAAGAAGGCGTCACTTTGTTCACTGATGACGGAACAGGTGTGCAAGACGCTCAACTGATGCAACGTGCACTCATGCTCGGAAAGCAATTGGGAATCACGATGGCTCAACACTGCGAAGTGGCGTCGCTCACAACGGGTGCGGTGATGCACGATGGTGAGTGTTGCTCCAGCATGGGTGTGCCGGGTTGGCCATCGATTGCTGAAGAGCAGATGGTGCGTCGCGATATTGGTCTTGTTCGCGCAACGGGCGCCAAGATGCATTTTCTCCACCTGTCCACTGCGGGAAGTGTTGACCTTGTGCGTGCTGCAAAAGCAGAAGGCCTGCCCATCACCGCCGAAGTGACGCCGCACCATTTGGCACTGCAAGATGAATTGCTTCGTGGATTTGATCCTGTATTCAAGGTGAACCCACCACTTCGCACAGCCGCCGACATTGAAGCACTGAAGTCGGGAATCGCCGACGGAACAATCGATGCCGTTGCAACTGACCATGCACCTCATGCCGGACACACCAAAGAACAACCGCTGGATGCTGCGCCTCCTGGCATGTTGGGTCTCGAGACTGCTCTTGGTGTCTTGAATACTGCAGTCAGTGTTTCTCCGCAACAGATCGCTTCTTTGATGTCGTGGGCACCAGCGCGCATTGCCGAAGTGTCTCAGCGACACGGCAGGCCCATCGCAGTGGGCGAGCCCGCGAATATCGCGGTGTGGGATACCTCCACTGTGTGGACGGTCTCGCGAGATCATCTCTCAAGTAAAAGTCGTAACACGCCGTTTCACGGCATGGATTTGCGTGGCCGCGTACGTCACACAATCTTCAACGGCGAATTGGTTGTACGCGATGGAAAGGCACTGAAGTGAGTTCAGCAATCACAGAAATAGCACTCGTACTTGAGGACGGCTCCGTCTTTGAAGGAGAAGCGATTGGTCATGTACCAGCGAATGGCATCGCAGTGGGTGAAGTTGTCTTTAATACAACCTTGACCGGATATCAGGAAGTGATTACTGACCCTTCCTATGCAGGTCAGATCATTACGTTCACTACATCGCATATCGGTAACTACGGCACGACGCACCTTGATGCTGAGTCTCGGGGAACCTTTGCGCGCGGAGTCATCGTTCGAGACATGGCACGTCGTGAAAGCAACTGGCGCAGTGAACAGAGTCTGGATGCGATGTTGAAGTCGCAATCATTGCCTGGCATTGCGGGGATTGATACTCGTCGTCTCACGCGAATTCTTCGCGATTCAGGTTCGTTGCGTGGCGCCTTTGGTACAGCAGATCATGCAAGCTTGCTCGCTGCAGCTCGTGCCGATCAGGGAACAGCTGGCATCGATTTGGTGAGTCAGGTAACGACTCCTTCTTCGTACCAATTCGGCAACGGAAAGTTCTCTGTTGTCGCATATGACTTCGGTATCAAGAGCACAATCTTGACTTGCCTTGCTGAGATTGCGACTGTCACGGTTGTTCCTGCATCAACTTCTGCTGAAGAAGTCCTCGCTATGTCGCCTCAGGGCGTGTTCCTTTCGAATGGCCCTGGTGACCCTGAGATGGCGGGGGGAGCCACCGACGCAATTCGGTCCATTGTCGAGGCCGGTACACCAACCTTCGGTATCTGTCTCGGCCACCAACTGTTGTCTCGCGCATTTGGTGGACACACTTTCAAGCTTCCCTTTGGACATCACGGCGGAAACCATCCTGTCCGCAATCTCGCAACGGGAGCCGTGGAAATCACAAGTCAGAACCACAACTTCTGCGTTGACCCTGACTCACTCGCATCTGTCGCAGATATCACGCACCTCAATCTCAACGACCACACAAACGAAGGAATGCGTCTAAAGGCGCATCGTGCGTTCAGTGTGCAGTACCACCCTGAAGCTGGTCCTGGTCCACATGACAGTCGTTATCTCTTTACACAATTCGCCGAAATGATGGAGGGCAAGTAATGCCACGCCGTAATGACATTCACAACATCTTGATTATTGGCTCTGGCCCGATTGTCATCGGACAAGCGTGCGAGTTTGACTATTCCGGTACGCAGGCATGTCGTGTGTTGAAAGCAGAGGGGTATCGCGTCGTTCTCGCGAACTCGAACCCTGCCACCATCATGACTGACCCAGACTTTGCGGACCGCACGTATATCGAGCCGTTAACTCCAGAGATTCTCGCAAAGATCATCGAACGCGAAAAGCCTGACGCAGTTCTTCCCACACTCGGTGGACAAACTGGTTTGAACCTTGCAATGGCCTTGTATGAAAAAGGCTTAGTGGGTGTGCCTGGTACGCCCGAGTTGATTGGCGCCAACGCGGAAGCAATTGCAACCGCAGAAGACCGTGACAAGTTCAAACAAGCAATGATTGAAATCGGTCTCAGTGTTCCTCGTAGTGGTGTGGCTCACAACATGGAAGAGTCAGTAAAGGTTCTTGAAGAAATTGGTCTTCCTGTCATCATCCGGCCGGCATACATCTTGGGTGGTCGCGGTACAGGTATTGCGAACACAATGGAAGAGTTCCTCAAGATTGCGGCTGATGGTCTTGATGCAAGTCCCATTCGAGAGATCTTGATCGAAACTTCCATCGTCGGATGGAAGGAATACGAGCTGGAAGTGATGCGCGACAAGGCGGACAACTGCGTCATCATCTGCAGCATCGAGAATTTTGATCCGATGGGTGTGCACACGGGAGACTCAATCACCGTCGCACCTGCACAGACATTGTCTGACGTTGAGTACCAAAAGATGAGAGATGCGGCATTGGCGTGTATTCGCCGAGTCGGTGTTGAAACAGGTGGGTCAAACGTTCAGTTCGCGTTGAATCCTGCCAACGGCGACATGGTGGTCATTGAAATGAACCCACGCGTCTCTCGTTCTTCTGCACTTGCTTCAAAAGCAACTGGTTTCCCCATTGCAAAGATTGCAGCCAAGTTGGCAGTGGGTTACACGCTTGATGAGATTCCTAACGACATCACTCGAGCAACTCCTGCAAGTTTTGAGCCCACCATTGACTATGTCGTCACAAAGATTCCACGCTGGGCGTTCGAAAAGCTCCCTGGTACTTCTGGTGTTCTCGGTACACAGATGCAAAGTGTGGGCGAAGCGATGTCTATCGGTCGCACATTCCCCGAAAGCTTGCAAAAGGGCCTCCGATCACTTGAGCAGGGACGTCTTGGTCTCAACTGTGATCCGGGCGAGTCCTTATACGACTCACTTGACGACGCGGCACTGCTCGCAAAGGCGTCGGTCGCAACACCTGAGCGCATCTTCCAAGTAGGTGAAGCCCTTCGTCGCGGCATGGGTGTTGACCGTGTGCATGATGCAACAAAAATTGACTTGTGGTTCCTCGACCAGATGCAAATCATCGTTGACGAGCGTCATGCAATGGCCGACATGTCTCTCGCGGACGTCACGCGTAGCCAGATGCGCCGTGCAAAGCGCCTCGGATTCTCCGATGCTCAGATGGCTTATCTGTGGAATGCAGATGAGATGGATGTTCGTGCGCATCGTGAATCACTTGGTGTGATTCCGACATACAAGACTGTCGATACCTGCAGTGCAGAGTTTGCTGCGGAGACGCCGTACCACTACTCAACATATGAAGATGAGACAGAGGTTCGTCATTCTGATCGTCCACGCGTCATCATCTTGGGTTCTGGTCCGAACCGTATTGGGCAAGGTATTGAGTTCGACTACTGCTGTGTCCACTCCAGCTTTGCTCTTCGTGATGCTGGTTTTGAAACAGTGATGGTCAACTGCAACCCTGAAACAGTGTCGACCGACTACGACACATCAGACCGTCTCTACTTCGAGCCACTGACTCGAGAAGATGTTCTCAATGTCATCGCAGCAGAGACCATTGCATCAGGCGGAGTGCCACCAAAGGTGATTGTGAGCCTTGGTGGTCAGACTCCACTGAAGTTGTCGGGCTTGATTGATCCTGCGCTGATTGCCGGAACTTCTCCTCACTCCATTGACCTTGCAGAAGATCGTGAAAAGTGGAATCAGCTCTGTAATGAACTTTCCATTCCACAGCCTCCTGGTGGTACTGCTGTCACGGTTGATGAAGCAAAGGTCATCGCTACGCGTGTGGGATTCCCAGTTCTCGTACGTCCGAGCTATGTCCTGGGTGGCCGTGCGATGCAGATTGTTCACGACCATGATGCACTGCAGCGTGCAATGGAACAGATGGCCAGCGACGGAAGCCTCGGTAAGGAAGGCGGACTCTCTGCGGAACGTCCAGTCTTGATTGACCGCTTCCTTGAAGATGCAACTGAAGTTGATGTGGATGCAATCCGTGACCACACCGGTGAAGTTCTCATCGGTGGTGTGATGGAGCACGTGGAAGAGGCGGGCGTTCACTCCGGTGACTCTGCTTGTGCAATCCCGCCACAAACCTTGCCTGCATGGGTCGTTGAAGTCATCAGCGAATACACAAAGTCGATTGCAACGGCACTCGATGTTCGCGGCCTCATCAACGTGCAGTTCGCAGTACTGGGCACCACTGTGTATGTCATTGAAGCAAACCCACGTGCATCACGAACAGTTCCGTTTGTTGCGAAGGCAACAGGTGTGCCGCTTGCAAAAGTCGCCAGCCGTGTCATGTTGGGATCAACGTTGGAAGAACTTCGCGTTGAAGGTCTCTTGACTCCGCCGGTGAGTGGTGGCCACGTATCGGTGAAGGAAGCAGTTCTTCCGTTCAACCGATTCCCTGAAGTGGATACCGCACTCGGACCAGAGATGCGTTCGACTGGTGAAGTCATGGGTATTGACCGAACATTCGGTCGCGCCTTTGTGAAGTCCCAGACTGCGGCCGGAACAGTGTTGCCAACATCAGGCACCGTGTTCTTGTCGCTCAACGATGGGGACAAGCCTGCTGGCCTCGTTGTTGCGAAGCGACTGCGAGATCTTGGTCTTGGTGTGGCGGCAACAACGGGAACCGCTGCATATCTCGCAAAGTTCGGATTCCCTGTTGATCGCATCGTTGGCAAGCTGTCAGAGATGGAAGGTTCTTCCATGGACAATGCAGTTGAACTGGTGGCTCAAGGCGAGATCAGTTTTGTAGTGAATACACCTCATGGTCGTGGTTCTCGAGAAGATGGCGAAGCGATTCGTAAAGCCGCTAACGCAAATCGCGTGTCATCAGTGACAACAGTTGAGGCCGCGTTGGCTGCAGTGAACGGTTTGTGGGAGCAGTATCAATCTGAGATTGAAGTGTGCTCATTGCAGGAGTATCACGGCCGATGAGAAAATCACGTCGTGCTGTAGATGCGCTTGTGTCACTCGGTGCAGTGACAGTGGGTGGTGTCTCTCTCAAGATTCCATTCATGACTGCATCGGGTACTGCAGGTCACGACGTTGAGCTCAATCACTTCATGCCCATGAATCAACTGGGTGCCACAGTGGTGAAAAGTCTCTTTCACGAACCGTGGCCAGGTAATCCATCGCCACGTGTGCACCTTGCTCGAGCAGGGATGTTGAATGCAGTGGGACTGCAAGGGCCTGGTGTGCAGACATGGTTGCGCGAATCATTGCCACTGTTTGCAATGCTTCACGTCACTCCCATCGTGAGTATCTGGGGTCGCACTGTGCAGGAATACTCCATGGCGGCAGAACAGTTGCGTGATGCCGGCGACGCGATTGCCGCAATCGAAGTGAATCTTTCGTGTCCCAACCTTGAAGGACGAAGTGGCATCATCGCTCACGATCCTTCCTTGGCAGGTCAAATAATCTCCGCTGTCAATGCTGTTGCCACAGTTCCTGTGTGGGCCAAGCTCAGTGCCAATACAGATCGCATTGTTGAAGTCGCTACCACCGTGACTGATGCTGGTGCAGACGCTCTGACGTTGGTCAACACCATGTTGGGAATGCAGATTGATGTGACAACGGGTCAACCCACATTGGGAAATGGTGGAGGAGGCCTCTCGGGCGCTGCGATTCATCCGATTGCCGTGCGCGCAGTGCACGATGTCCGCATCGCGCTGCCGAACTCTCACATCATTGGCGTCGGTGGAATCTCGACCGGAGCAGATGCCGTGGAGATGATGATGGCCGGAGCAAATGCGGTGCAAGTAGGAACAGCATCATTTGCTGATCCAGCAGCGACATGGCGAATTGCGCAAGAGGCGGCTCTCATTGCACAGAAGCGAGGCGCTACCTCTTGGGAGGACATCCTGTCTCTTGTGCATCGTCACAAGTACAATTGACCCATGGAAAGCACGGTCAGCGATTTCGAAATGGTGAAGAGCCTTCGAAATGCCCGTGTTGCAGAAGTAGAAAAGGCCCAACTGGGTCGTCTGGCTGAGGTTTTGGCAGTCGCAGATGACTCCATCGAAGCACAGGTGTATGTGGTCAAACTTCTTGATGTGCATCCATCTCTTGGAAAAGTCTCCGGTCGTCGCTTGTTGGCTGATCTTGGCGTTGTTGCATTCACCAGAGTGGGCCAGTTAACCGCCAGTCAGAGAAGTGGCATATTGACTGCGGTGGGGGAATCCCAGTGACCGACCCGATCATCGTGATTGTTTCGGGTCCTGGTGGGGCCGGAAAGGGCACCATTGTCGAGACTTTGGTGCAGCGAGACACTGCCTTGTGGCTCAGCCGGTCGTGGACAACCCGCGTGCAGCGTGAGGGGGAGTCAGATGACGCCTATGTTTTTGTCGATAAGGCCGCTTTCCAAGAACGCATCGACAGCGGTGGGTTCCTTGAGTGGACCGAGTTCTTGGGCAATTTCTATGGCTCACCGGCTCCATCTGTCGGCCAAGGCGTTGACATCGTGCTGGAGATTGAGCTTCACGGAGCCCAGCAGGTCAAAGAGCGCCATCCCGAAGCCATTTTGGTCTTCGTACAACCCCCATCTCGTGACGAGCAACGCCGCCGCCTTCAGGGCCGTGGGGACTCAGAAGAGCATGTTGTCCAGCGTCTGAAGAAGGCTGAAGATGAGGAGCGCTTGGGGGCCCAGCAGGCCGATGTAGTCATCGTGAATGATGACTTAGAGCGTGCCGTTGCTGAGATTCAGGGCATTATCGGTGCAGCCCGCAGCGCTCGCCGATAGCCTTTAAGCGACTTCGGAGGTCCCACATGTCACGTCAACACGACTCCATGATTCACCCAAATATCGAGAGCTTGCTCAACCGTGACAGCATCGAGGGTTCAAAGTTCGCATTGGTGACCCTTGCCTCTTACCGCGCTCGTCAGATCAACTCCTACTTCAACCAGTTGGGTGAAGGTCTCGGACACATGGTCCCACCTCAGGTGTCTTCTGTTGCGCGAAAGCCTTTGTCTATCGCATTCGAAGAGATTGCTGCTGAGAAGATCATCAAGATTGAACGCCTTCCGTTTGACGACATGGAACTTGAAGCTGCAGAAGCATTTGGCGAATTTGGCGAATTTGGTGACGATGCTTCCGACGTCGCTGAATCTGACGCTGAATAGATTCGGTCTTACCGTTTAGTCACCCCGCGTCATTTCTATGGAATCGGTACGCGGTCGTCGCATAGTTGTCGGAATCTCCGGCGGTATTGCTGCCTACAAGGCAATTGAAGTCATTCGTCGCCTTGTTGATTCAGGTGCACACGTCGCACCCATCATGACGGACGATGCCCATCGGTTCATCGGCCCGGTCACAGTGTCGGCGTTGTCGTCCGAACCTGTCCACACCAGTTTGTGGGATGACGCATCACCCATTCCTCACACAAGGCTTGGTCAAACCGCAGATCTGATTGTTGTTGCGCCTGCTACGGCTCGTGTGATCGCTGCGTACGCAATGGGTTTCTCTCAAGATCTCTTGGTTGCAACACTGATTGCAACTCGTGCCCAAGTCGTCATTTGTCCGGCAATGCATACAGAGATGTGGGAACACCCATCAGTGCAGGACAACCTTGCGCTCTTGCGTTCACGTGGAGTCATCGTCGTTGACCCGCAAGAAGGTCGTCTTGCTGGTGGTGATGTCGGAACTGGTCGACTTGCAGACACTGAAACAATTCTCTCGGCTATTGATTCGGCACTCTCAGGCAGTGGTCGTGACATGGAGGGCTTGTCTGTTGTGGTGACTGCTGGCGGAACCAGAGAGCCCATCGATGCAGTACGAGTCATTGCAAACCGTTCAAGTGGCAAGCAGGGCTATGCAATTGCGGAACAAGCACATCGTCGAGGCGCCACAGTCACGCTGATTTCTACTGCAGATCGTCCTGTTGCCTCAGGCATTGAAGTGGTTCCAGTAGAGACAGCACAGCAGATGCTTGATGCAGTGAGTCTTCACGCACCATCGAGTGACGTCGTTGTCATGACGGCTGCCGTGGCTGATTTCCGCCCTGTGCACGCTGCTGATGGCAAGATCAAGAAGCACAATGGAATCCCTGAAATCACGCTGGAAGCAACCCCTGACATTCTGGCCAGCCTGGGTGCCGCAAAGCCCGTTGGCCAGACCTTGGTGGGCTTCGCAGCAGAGACCGATGACGTGCTGGCCAATGCTCAGAGCAAGCTGCAGCGCAAGAACCTGGACATGATTGTTGCCAACGATGTCTCGGCACCGGGCGTCGGATTCGGGCATGACACCAATGCAGTGACCATTTTGCTTGCCGATGGGCAACAAATACAGGTTCCCCTTGCTACTAAACACACAATCGCTACTGCTGTATTGGATAGCGTGGTCAAATCGCGGACGACCCCTCGTCCGTAACTATGAAGGAGTTGTCGTGAGGAATTTCACGTTCACATCAGAAAGCGTCACCGAGGGTCACCCCGACAAGATGGCAGACCAGGTTTCTGACTCAGTTCTTGACGCCATTCTCGCGAAGGACCCACACAGCCGAGTTGCCTGTGAGACATTGCTCACCACTGGTCTGTGTGTCGTTTCTGGTGAAATCACCACAGATGCGTATGTGGACATTCCGGCAATCGCCCGTGAAGCAATCAACCGCATCGGTTACAACGATGCAGCATTTGGTTTTGACGGAAACACCTGTGGTGTCCTCGTCGCTCTTGACGCACAAAGCCCTGACATTGCTCAAGGTGTTGACAAGTCAGAAGAACTTCGCAGCGGTCAAAGCGCCGAAGACGCACTCAACACACAAGGTGCAGGCGACCAGGGAATGATGTTCGGGTACGCATGTAACGACACCCCAGACCTCATGCCATTGCCAATTTGGCTTGCGCACCGTGTTGCAGAGCGTTTGACAGAAGTTCGCAAGAGCGGCCTCATTCCGTACCTTCGCCCAGACGGCAAGACACAGGTCACCTTCGAATACGAAAATGGCAAGCCAGTGCGTCTCACCACAGTGTTGATCTCAACACAGCACCGCGATGGTGTGAACCGTGAGACCGAGATTCGTCCAGACCTCATCGAGCAGGTCATCTTGCCGACAATCCCTGAAGCATTCAAGGGTGACAATCCTGCGATCTACATCAACCCAACGGGCAAGTTCGTTCTTGGTGGACCACACGCCGACACAGGCTTGACCGGTCGCAAGATCATCGTTGACACATACGGTGGTATGGGTCGTCACGGTGGTGGCGCATTCTCCGGCAAGGACCCCTCAAAGGTTGACCGTTCCGCTGCATACGCAGCACGCTGGGTTGCCAAGCACGTCGTTGCATCAGGTGCAGCAGAGAAGTGTGAAGTACAGGTTGCTTACGCAATCGGTATGGCACAGCCAGTGAGCATCTTGGTGGAAACCTTCGGCACCAACACGGTGAGCGAAGAGTCCATCGAAGCCGCAGTACGTAACGTGTTCGACCTTCGTCCAGGCGCAATCGTTCGCGACCTTGACTTGAAGCGCCCGATCTATTCGAAGACAGCTGCATACGGTCACTTTGGTCGTAACGAGCCAGAGTTCACGTGGGAAGCACTCTCACGTTTGTCTGACTTCAAGTCCGCCGTCAAGCTCTGACGATTCTGTCACCGAT